>NZ_JABEMG010000086.1 GCF_013004695.1 Promicromonospora citrea | reverse complement strand
GGGCGCCGGCGGGGCTGCGCGTGGACGTCGTGGACCCGGGGGAGCGCGCGGCGGACGCGACGGCGACGGCAGCAGGGACGGCAGCGGCGCGGCCCCCGGGCACCGCGGCCGCGGCGACGGGCGACGAGATCCGCCCGCCGATCGTGTCGCGGAGCGGCTGGGGCGCGGACGAGTCGCTCGGCTCGCTGTGGCCGGAGCTCTCCGGCCGGCTCGACGCGATGTACGTGCACCACACCGCCGGCACGAACGCGTACAGCCGGAGCCAGTCGGCGGCGATCGTGCGCGGCATCCACGTCTACCACACGCGGTCGCGCGACTGGCCGGACATCGGCTACCAGTTCCTCGTCGACCGGTTCGGCACGATCTTCGTGGGCCGCGAGGACGCGGCGACGGACAACCCGATCGGTGCCCAGGCCGGCGGCTTCAACACCGGCACCATCGGCGTCGCCGCGATGGGCACCTTCGAGACCGCGGGGCCGCCGGCCTCCCTGCTGAAGAGCATCGAGCGCGTCCTCGCCTGGAAGGCGTACCGCTACCACGTGCCGGTGCTCGGCACCGTCGGGCTGCCCAACGGCGGGAGCCAGGGCTCGGGCACCCGCAGCAGGCCCGGCGACGTCGTCCGGGTGCCGCGCATCCTGGGCCACCGGACGACGAACTGGACCGCGTGCCCGGGCGAGCGGCTCGACGAGCGCCTCCCCGCGGTCCGGCGCACGGTGAACGCGATGAAGAACGCGGCGCTCGACCGGCACGGCACGGTCCGCTTCACCACGCCCGAGGTGTCGCCGCTCCCGGCGAAGGGCGACCAGTACCCCGTCCAGTGGCCCGCACGCACGCGGTTCTCCTGGGACCCGGTGCCCGGCGCCGTGCGCTACCAGGTGCTGGAGCGGTACGCGGGCCACCGGTCGCCCCTGCCGAACGAGCGGTACTGGCGCCGGGTGATCACCGTGTCCGGCACGTCCGCGAACCTGTACGCCGCCGAGGGGCTCTCCGTCCAGTACGCCGTGCGCGCGGTCGACCGCAACGGCAGGCAGGGACCCATCTCGCACCTGGTGCGGACCACGCGCCCCCTGCCGTTCACGACGCCCGCGCGCACCACGGGCACCTGGGCCCAGGTGCGCGACGACGCCTACTACCGAGGCCGGGCCTGGTCGACCGTGCACGCCGACAGCCGGCTCGTGGTCACCGACGTCCGGCGCGTGACCCAGGTCCGCGTCATGGTGGCGACGGCGCCCGGCCGCGGCCGGATCGGCGTCTACGTCGGCACCACCCGCGTCGCCGTGCTGGACACGGACGGCCCGAGCACCGCCCGGCGCGTCCTGACCGTCCGGCTGCCCGAGCCGATGTCCGGCCGGGTCACCCTGCGCACGCTCGACGACGCGCGGGTGCGGGTGAGCGCGGTCGCGCTCGCCCGGTGGTGAGGGCCCTCACCGGGGCCTTCACGGAGCGGGTGAGAAGCGCCTGTATCCTCGGGGGCGTCCTCCGTCCGAAAGGTTGGTTCCCGTGAAGCACCTCGTCCTGCACGTGGGCGCGCACAAGACCGGTACGACGCTCGTCCAGAAGGCCCTGCGCGCCAACCGCGCGGCGTTCGCCGAGCGCGGGTACGACGTCCTGACCCGGAACGAGTACGAGGACGTGACGCAGGGCTACCACGTCCGCTGGCGCCGCCAGGGCGGGGACCTGCAGAACGTCACCACGGCCTTCGAGCTGCTGCGCGACAGCCTGACGCACGACAGCCTGGTCCTGTCCCACGAGGACCTCCTCGCCTCCGTGCACTCCTTCCGCACCGGGCCGCTGTACGCGCCGGCGGGCGAGGTGCTGCGGCGCGCCCTCGACGTGCTGCGGCCCGAGCGCACGACGGTGCTGTTCGCGGTGCGCCGGCAGGACCGCTTCGTGGAGAGCTCCTACCTGCAGACGGTCCGCGTCGGCTCGACCAAGACCTTCTCGGAGTTCATGGCGCCGGTGATCCCGGAGAACCTGCGCTGGGACGTGCTCGTCGAGACGATGCGGGCGGCGCTGCCCGCCGACGCGGAGCTCCACCTGACGTACTTCGAGAGCATCAAGGAGCTGCGCGCACGGAACTTCGTGCGCGAGTTCTTCCGGCAGACCGGCGTCGGCGTCTCGCCGGAGTTCACCTTCAACACCGACGCGGTCAATCGCGGGTATTCTGACGTGGCACTGAAGCTCGCGCTCGTCGGCAACGCCGAGCTCGAGCCCGAGGACCGTCGCAAGCTGCGCCTGTTCCTCGACGCCAGCTTCTCGAACGCGACCCACCCGTCGCCGCTGCTCCTCACCCCGGGGCAGCGCGAGGAGATGCTGACCGCGCTCGCGCCCTTCAACAAGGCGCTCCACGAGATGGTGACGAGCAGCCTCTCCGCGGGCTCGCCGGACCTGGCGGTGAACCTGGGCGAGTCCCCGTACCTCCCCGGTGCGCGGTGAGCTGGCCCGCCCCTGACGTCCCGTCGTCGGCGACGACGGTCCCCGTAGTTCTGACCACAGTGATCAAGGATGGTTACCCGTGCACCCGACGACCTGGCGCGTGACGCGATGAAGAGACTCCGGCTGTTCCACTTCGACATCAAGACCTACGGGAACTACGGGGACACCCTGTTGTTCGAGACCGTGCGGGAGCTCTTCGAGGGCTTCGCGGGCGGTGACGCCTTCGAGATCGTGCAGAGCCGTCAGCTGCGCGACCCCGTGACCCCGCGCCTGGTCGACTTCATCAACGAGCACGTCGACGCCGTGGTGGTCGGCGGCGGTGGCCTCTTCCTCAGCGACACCAACCCGAACCAGCGGTCCGGCTGGCAGTGGAACATCTCGCTCGAGCAGCTGCGCCGCATCGAGAAGCCGCTGATCATCTTCGCCGTCGGCAACAACCGCTTCATCGACCAGGCGGACTTCGCCGACCCGTTCCGTGAGCACGTGAACCTGACGCTCGAGAAGTCGGTGTTCTTCGGTCTGCGCAACCACGGGTCGGTCGAGACGATCAAGGACTACATCACCGAGGCCAACCGCGACCGCGTCGTGTACCAGCCCTGCCCGACGACGCTGTCGTCCTTCCTCTACCCCGACCTGTTCCGCGAGGAGATCCCGCAGGAGCGGCGCATCTCCGCGGAGTCGATCGTCGGCAAGCGCCAGCTGCGCGCCGGGTTCGACGCGGCGTCCATCTACGCGGACCAGGTCGAGGTGCTCGCGAAGCTCTCCGACGAGGGCTGGCGCATCGAGAGCGTGCCGCACGCGCGCGCGGACATGGGCTTCCACGACCTGCTCACCGAGCGCGGCATCGTCGACTCGGAGCACGTGCTGTGGGGCAACCGGGACGTGCTGTACCAGGGCATCGAGTACTTCGCCGGGCTGCCGATGATCCTCGGCACCCGCGGCCACGCGCAGATGGTCCCGTTCGGCATGGGCGCCATCCCGCTCTCGCTCTACGTGCACCACAAGATCCGCTACTTCGCGACCGACATCGGGCACGCGGAGTGGGCGATCGACCCGCGGGCCGACGGCTTCCAGGACACGCTGTACCGCACGATCAACGAGGCCTACGAGCGCCAGCCGGAGCTGCGCAAGGAGCTCGCGGGCGTGCGTCAGGGCTTCTTCGACACGTCGATGAAGAACCTCGGCGACATCTACCGGAGCCTCACCGGCGAGACCGTCGCGCCGTCGTTCCGGCCGCTCTCGCCGCAGGAGCGGCGCACGGCCGCCCGGGCGTACGACTCGTCCATGCGGTTCGACAAGCTGGAGCAGGACCACAACAAGGTCAAGCGCGAGCTCACCAAGGCGCGCAAGGAGCTCGAGGCCGTCGCGGCCGCGGCCCCGCCGCGCCGGCCGTCGGTCGCGGCGCGGGTGCGCCGTCGGCTGAGCCGGCTGGGCTCCTGACCGGAGCACCTGACCCCGGGCGCTGACCCGGGTGCCCGACGCAGGACGCCGGGACCGTCGACGGACGGTCCCGGCGTCCTGCGTCTGTCCGGCGTCTGTCCGGTGCCGATCAGGGTCCGTGCCTCCGGCCCGTGCGTCCGGGTCCATGCGTCCGGGAGCAGATGCCGCCGTGCCGGGGGCGGCGTAGGTTCGCCGACATGAAGCACCTGGTCCTGCACGCGGGCGCCGCCAAGACGGGGACCACGCTGGTGCAGAAGGCGCTCGGCGCCAACCGGGCGGCGTTCGGAGCACGCGGGTACGGCGTCCTGGTCCGGCACGACTTCGAGGCGGTCACGGCGGGGGAGCACGCGCACTGGCGCCGTCACGGCGGGGACCTCGAGCACGTCCGCACGGCCTTCGCGCGCGTGCGCGAGCAGCTCGGGCGCGACGGCCACGACAGCCTCGTGCTCTCGCACGAGGACCTCTTCGCGACCGTGACGTCCTTCCGCGCCGGGCCGCTGTACCGGGCCGCGCCCGACGTGCTGCGGATCGCGCGCGAGGAGCTGCGCCCGGAGCGCCTCACGGTGCTGTTCGGCGTGCGCAGGCAGGACCGGTTCGTCGAGAGCGCCTACCTGCAGACGGTCCGCATGGGCTCGACGCTCCGGTTCGAGGAGTTCCTCGACCCGGTCACGGTCGACCACCTGCGCTGGGACGTCCTGGTCGAGAGCGTGCGCGCCGCCCTGCCCGAGGACGCCGACCTCGTGGTCACGTACTTCGAGACCATCAGGGAGCGCGGCGGCCGCGGGTTCGTGCGGGACTTCTTCCGGGCGACCGGCACCGGCGTCACGCCCGTGTTCAGCTTCAACACCCAGGCGGTCAACCGCGGCTACTCCGAGGTCGCCCTGCAGCTCGCCCTGGTCGGCAACGCCCTTCTGGGCAAGGAGGACGCCCAGGTGCTGCGGCACGTCCTGGACGAGAAGTTCTCCAACGTCACCCACCCGCCGCCCGTGCTCCTGACGCCCGCGGCGCGGGAGCGCCTGCTCGTGGCCCTCGCCGCGTCGAACACGGCGCTGCACCGCCTGGTCGACGGGGAGGGGCTCTCGCCGTACCTGCCGGCCGAGCCGACGTCGGCTGCACATTTTCCGAGCGAACCGAGGGTGCGGGCGCTAGCCTTCCCGCACAGGGGGGCGCCTGTTCCAACGGAGGAATCATGAAGCGTCAGCACCTGCTCCATCTCGACCTGAAGACGGTCTACAGCTACGGCGACCAGCTGCTCTTCGAGCTCGTGCGGCAGACGTTCAACGCGTGGGGCGACGGCGCGTACTTCGACGTGACGACCACCAGCCCGTTCCGCCAGGAGGCCACCGCCTCCCTCGTCGACGACATCAACGAGAACTTCGACGCCGTGGTGATCGGTGGCGGCGGCATCTTCCCGCGTCGCACCAACGCCATGCCCGCCTCGGGCTGGCAGTGGAACATCACGACCGAGCTGCTGGCCCGGCTGCGCAAGCCGGTCATCGTCTTCGGCGCGGGCAACCCCGCCCCGTTCGACCCGGAGCGCCACAACCCCGTCTTCCGCCGCCACATCAACCAGACGATGGCGCAGAGCATCTTCTTCGGGCTGCGGTCGACCGGTGCCGTGGACGACATGCGGGCCTGGCTCGACGAGCCGGCCGCGGCGACGCAGCTCACGCTGCAGCCCTGCCCGACGACGATCGGCCGCGTGCTGCTGCCCGGCCTGGCGGGTGCGGGGCCCGCGACGGAACAGCGCATCGGCGTGCAGGTGGGCCTCGAGACGGCGCACGTCGACTCCGGGCTGGCGCCGGACGCGATCTTCCCGCGGCTGCGCGAGATCGTCCTCGGGCTGCAGGGTGACGGCTGGGACGTCGAGTTCCTCGGGCACAAGCGCGCCGACATGGCGTTCTTCCGGCGGTACGGCGAGGAGCTCGGCCTCACGGGCCGCGCACTGTACGGCGCTCCCTCCGTGCTGTTCGACGGCGTGCGCACCTACGCGCGGTTGCCCCTGGTCCTCGGCGCGCGCGGCCACTCGCAGATGATCCCGTTCGGGTTGGGCAACATCCCGCTGTCCCTGGGCACCAACGACAAGATCCGGTACTTCGCCCACGAGATCGGCCACCCGGAGTTCCTCGTCGACCCGTGGTCGGAGGACCTGGCCGACGTCGCGCTCGCGCGCGTGCGCGAGGTGAGCGCCCGGCGCGCGGAGCTGCACGCGGAGCTCGCCGCGACCCAGCAGCGGTTCGTGGACACCACGCGGGCCAACCTCGCCACCATCTACGAGCGGCTCACCGGTGAGACCGTGACGGCCGACCTCGTGCCCTACAGCGACCGTGAGCTCAGCCTCGCCCAGGCGAGCTGGACGCAGGACTACGAGCGTCGCCGGCTCGTCGAGGCCGCGGAGGCGGCGTCGACCGGTGTGGCGCGGCAGGAGGGCGGCGGGGTTGTGCCCGGCGCCGCCCCGGCCCCCGCAGCGACCCGCGCGCCGGCGCCCTCCGGCACGACGGCGGGCGCGGGGATCAAGGCGATGGTGCCGCCCGGTCTGCGCAAGCGGCTGCGCCGGATCCGGCGGCTCGCCCGCCGGTGACGGCGGCGGCCCACGCGGACGGACGCCCGACGACGCGGCGCCCGGCTCCCCTCGGGGAACCGGGCGCCGCGTCGTCGGGCAGGGTGCTCAGGCCAGCTTCTTCTTGATGGACCGGGCCTGGGCCAGCATCATGTCGCGCATCACGCTGCGACGCGGGTCGAGGGCGTACGCCTGCTTGAGCGCCCGGGCGCAGTCGTCGTGGCGGCCGAGCCTGCGGTAGGCCTTGGCCAGCTCGCGCAGCTCGGATGCCGTGGGCTCGCGCTCGGCCATGGCCGCCTCGAGGACGCGGACGGCCTCCTTGGCGTTGTTCGTCCGGTTCGCCTGCTGCGCGAGCCGGAACGGGCTGCTGCTCCCGGCCTCCGGCGGCTTGCCCGCGGCGACCATGTGCCGCAGGTCGCGGACCAGCTCGTTCTTCTCCCAGTCCTGGAGGTGGTCGAGCCACGCGTAGTCGAGCTGGTCGTACCGCTCGCCCTTGGAGGTCGGCTCCCACGGCTTGCGGCCCACGTAGTGGAGGACCCGGACGTCCTCCTCGTTGAAGACCTGCGGGTGGTGCGAGTAGATGCGCTTGGTGGTGTTGTACTCCAGGGGCAGCTTGCGCCAGTCCGCGAAGAACTCGTTGAGGAAGCCCTGGTCGCCACCGTCGTACGACGTCGTGTGGTTCAGCTCGGCCATCATCTTCTCGAACATGCCGTGCGCCGGCGTCACGGCGAACACGCCGGAGTTGAACACCGTGCCGTCCGGCAGGTCGAGGCCCGCGTCGGGCACGGCGGCGAAGTCGTCACCCTCGAACAGGTCGTCGATCGGGCCCTTCACGACGGTGTCGCTGTCGAGGTAGACCACGCGGTCGAACAGGTCGAGGCGGAACACGTGCAGCTTCGTGTAGGTCATCGCGAAGCGCGCCTGGATCTTCCGGCCGCCCGAGAGCATCGGGTTGCGGATGCCGGGCACCTGGATGGTCCGGATGCCGCTCGCGGCCAGGGCCGCGCGGTCGGCGTCGGGGGTGACCAGGGCGATGAGCGGCACGTCGGAGTGCTCGCGCAGCGAGTTCGCCAGGGCTCGTGCGCCGTGGTGGTACGCACCGGAGACGACCGTGACGTACGCGCACTTGCGCCCGTCGATCTCCTTCCACAGCGGACCGCCGACCTCGGGGACGAGCGCGGAGGTGTCCTCGCCGACCTCGGCGAACGACAGCTCGACCGTGTCCTTCGAGCGGGCGAGCGTCGGCACGGCGTCCTGCGTGAGGTGCGGCCGCTCGGTGACGTCCTCGGCCGGGGGCACGAAGAGGTGCAGGGTGTCGGACTGGCTCACCGAGCGGATGGTCGCGTCGGGGAACTCCGCGAGGCACGACCGCAGGAACGCGAGGTCGGAGTCGAGGCCGTGGGCCGACTCGTAGCCCGGCGTCAGGTCCTTGTCCTTGAGCGCGGACTCGGCGGCCTGGGTCACGGTGTAGCCGTAGCGGCTGTCCTTCGACTCGTACAGGTCGACACCGGCGAGGTACACCTCCCGGAACCCGACCCCGAGGCCGAAGGCGAGGGCCTGCATCCCGGTCGTGGGCAGGCCCGGCCGGCTCATGAAGGCGCGGGCCAGCCGCGGGTGCCGCGCGGGGATGGACCAGGAGTCGAGCTCCTCGACGCCGTTCATCGGCTCGAGCGTGTACTTGTCGCCGTCGCGCCCGGCGGCGTGCCGCATCGGGCTGAGGATCCTGCGCACGTCGTACCGGGCGGAGCGGATCTCCTCCTGGAGCAGCTTCTCCATCTTCTCGTTCGGGATCGCGCTGAAGTACGCGTCGACCCGGTCACCGAAGTGGTAGTTGCTCTCCAGGAAGAACCAGTTCATCCGGAAGACGACCACGTCCGCCGGGATCCGGCGGTAGGGAGGCATCGCGGACGAGGGTCCGTTGCCGACGATGAGCAGGGGCCTGTCGATCAGGTCGGCGAACGACGCGATCTCCGCGTCGCCCGGTTCACGGCCGAGCGGCACGCTCCGCATGGTGGGCATCGATTACTCCGTTTCGGTGTGCTGAGACCGGTCGAGTCTAACGGCCGTGCGGCCGTTCACCCCTTCGCCAGGTCCGCCGCCGCGGACCGGACGTGCGGCAGCAGGACCCGCTGCCTGTCGGCCACGTCGGACCGGTATACCGCCTCCCTGTCGAGGACGTCGAGCGTCCGTTCGGCGAGCGCCGCACCGAGCCGCGGGTCGCCGACGTCGAAGCCCCAGTCGAGGCGGTCGACGTCCTCGAGGAAGTACCGCATCTTGGGGTGGGAGACGATGCTGAGGACGGGCGTGCCGACGCCGAACGGGATCATCGTCGCATGCCCGCGCATGCCGATCACGAGCGAGGCGCGGCGGTAGACGTCCAGGGCCTCCGCCTGGTCGAGGTTGTGCAGCTCGTCGACCGCGAGGACGCGTCCGTGCGCGGCCTCGAGGTCGGCCGCGAGCCGGAGGTCGCCCCGCGTGTGGGCGGCGATCCGTACCTCGGCGCCGCCCTGCGTCGTCCGCTCGACGAACTCGTCGATCTGGGCGAGGAACTCGGCGTAGCCGCCCTGGAAGCGGCGCTCGCTGCGGTCGAAGGCCGCGTTGAGCAGGACGGTGCCCGAGCCGGGGTCGGCCGCGGCGAGGCCGGGGCGGATGTGCTGGAGCACGGTGGTGGGGCACGGCACGAACCGGACCTTGTCGTGCAGGTCGGTGGGCAGCAGGTCGCGGACGCGCTCCATGGAGCCGGTGTTGCGCAGGCCGAGGAACTCGGCCTTGCGCGTGAAGGCGATCAGGCTGCGGCGGAACAGGTCGCCCTTGAACTGCTGCCCGGTGAACAGGTTGAAGCCGACGGCGAAGGCGTACACGGGCACCTGGATCGCCTCGAGGGACGAGAACGGCACGTTCCACTGCCAGCCGCTGTTCCCGTTGGGGGAGGTGTCGGGCAGGAAGAGGCCGCCGCCGCCGACGACGAGCGCGCGCTGCGCGTTCGCGATCCGGACGAACTCGTCGTCGAACACCTGGTGGGCGTGGAACGGCACCCACTCGGTGGGTCCGGCGGGCTCGGTGATGGCGTCGCGGACGGCGTGCGGCAGGACGATGTCGCCGAAGTTCTCGCCGCGGTCGACGTAGAAGGCCACGTGTCCCATGCCGTCGGCCGGCGCGTCGGCCTCGGCCGGCGTGATCGGCTCCTCGACGCGGCGCAGGACGGTGCGCACGGTCGGGCGGGGCACGTCCTGACGGAGCGCCTTGCGGGCGTACGTGTGGGCCTGCTCGGTGTCGTGGACGACCCACGCGACCTGGGCCGCGCGGACGGAGCCGGGACCGGAGTCGGCGATGCGGAAGGCACGCAGCGCCGCGTCGTACCGGCTCAGCGCGGCGAAGGCGTTGCCGAGCGCGACGAGGAACCGGGGCGAGACGAGACCCTTCGAGCGGAAGGTGCTCTGCGCGAGGCGCAGCGCGCCCGCGTGGTCGCCCTCGCCCGCCAGGTACTCGATGTTCTCGCACGCGAGGTCGAGGGCGCCGGGCCGTGCGGTGATCGCCGCGAGGAACCCGGCCTCGGCGAACCCGTCGAGCAGCTCGGCCAGCGGGCCGGTGGTGCCGAGCGTGAGGCAGGCCACGAGGTAGCGGCCGTACGCCGCCTCGGCGCGGGCGTGCTCGGACAGGGGCAGGGAGGTCGCGAGGTCGCGCAGGTCGGACAGCTCCGCGGGGCCCTCGTGGGCGAGCACCTCGTCGCGCAGCCGGAGATAGAGCTGCACGCCGGCCACGCGCTGCTGCGCGTTGGCACGTCGTCGTGCGACCGACCCGGTGCCGCGCGACGACTGGTAGTAGTACTGCTCGGCGGCCTCGGTGTCACCGGCCAGCACGGCGACGTCGCCGGCGAGCTGCCCCACCTCGGGGTTGGGGGTGTCGGCCATCAGCAGGTCGGTCAGCGTCCGGGCGGTCGCGACGTCGAAGCGGTCCATCGCCGCCTTGACGCCCTCGACCGCCGCGGCGCGCACCGGGCGCACGCTGTGCCAGGTCACGCTGCCCTTGGCGAGCTTGCGCGTGGTGGACAGGCCGAGCGACGGCCGCGTGCCCGCGGCGTTCAGCGCGTGCATCACCTCGCGGGTGCGCTGCGCGGTGGCGCGCCGCTGGGCGCGGGGGACCGCCCGAGGGGCGCCCACGACAGCGGGCGTGGAGTTCGCCTTGCGACCTTCGATGGGGGGCACTCGAGCTTTCTCCGTTCTCCGCGCGGCGGCGTGGTGTGCGGCCGCCACGCCGCGTGGGTCTGTCTGGGGGACACCGTCGGGACGCGCTCGTCCTCCGGCACCGGCAGGATCCCACATCTCGGCAGGGTGCGGGTGCGCCGGGCGCGGCTGGGTCGTAGTCACCCGTGGGCGCTACTGTGGACGACACAGCCCGTCCGACCCGAACCGAGAGTGCCGCGCATGTCCGTACCTGCTGAGTCCCCGTCTGCCGTCGTCGTCATCCCGGCCCGGGGAGGTTCGCAGGGTGTGCCCCTGAAGAACCTCGCGCGGGTGGACGGGATCACGCTCGTCGGCCGCGCCGTCCAGGCGTCGCTGGCCGCGCCCTCGGTCGCCGAGGTCATCGTGTCGACCGACCACGACGAGATCGCGGCGGAGGCACGCTCGCACGGTGCCCGCGTCGTGGCGCGCCCCGCGGAGATCGCGGGCGGCACGGCCTCGTCGGAGTCGGCGCTGCAGCACGTCCTGGAGCGGATCGAGGCGGGCGACGGCGGCCTGCCGCCGCAGGAGGTCCCGCCCGTCACGGTGCTCGTGCAGTGCACGTCCCCGTTCATCGACCCCGAGGACCTCGACACGGCGATCCGCCGGGTCGCCTCGGGGGAGAAGGACGTCGTCGTCGCCGTGGCGGAGACGCACGACTTCCAGTGGCGGATCGACGACGGCGTCGCCACGCCCGTCGGCCACACCACGGACTACCGGCCGCGCCGCCAGGAGCGCGCACCGCACTACCGGGAGACCGGCGCGTTCTACGTGATGCGCACCGAGGGCTTCCGCCAGGGCAGCTCCCGCTTCTTCGGCGACGTCGGCATCCAGCCGGTCGCGTCCGAGTGGGCCATCGAGATCGACGAGCCGCGCGACCTGTGGCTCGCGCGCCGGCTCGTCGACCAGGTGACGGACTCCACTCCCGCCCCGCTCGACGTCGACGCGCTCGTCACGGACTTCGACGGCGTGCACACCGACGACCACGCGTACGTGGACCAGGACGGCACCGAGCAGGTCCGCGTCAGCCGCGGTGACGGCATGGGCGTCTCGCGGCTGCGCCGGACGGGCCTGCCGATCCTCATCCTGTCGACCGAGACCAACAAGGTGGTGGCCTCGCGCGCCGACAAGCTGAAGGTGCAGGTCATGCACGGTGTCGACGACAAGGCGTCCGCGCTGCGCGCGTGGATAGCCGAGCAGGACCTCGACCCGGCACGGGTCGCGTACGTCGGCAACGACGTGAACGACCTGGGCGCGATGGCCGTCGTCGGCTGGCCCGTCGCGGTGGCCGACGCGCGCCCGGAAGTCAAGGCCCAGGCCCGCGTGGTGCTCGCGCACGAGGGCGGGAACGGTGCGGTCCGGGAGGTCTGTGACCGTATACTCGCTGCGCGTCCGGGTGAAGCCGCCCCCCGTGCGGTGGCTGCCCAGACCCCCGTCGTCACCGGTTGACCCGACGACCACGTAACAGCACTACCCTGTGCTCGACCCCTTCGGAAGGACCCTCTTATGAGCGCGACCACCGCGCAGCCCGCGCCGGTCACCATCGGCGACCTGAAGGTCGGCGCCGACCAGCCCGTCTACGTGATCGGTGAGATCGGCATCAACCACAACGGCGACGTCGAGATCGCCAAGAAGCTGATCGACGTCGCGGTCGATGCCGGGTGCCAGGCCGTGAAGTTCCAGAAGCGCACGCCCGAGATCAGCACGCCGAAGGACCAGCGTGACAAGATCCGGCAGACGCCCTGGGGCGAGATGACGTACCTCGAGTACAAGTACAAGGTCGAGTTCGAGGAGCCCGAGTACACGGAGATCGACGCGTACGCCAAGGAGAAGGGCATCCAGTGGTTCGCCTCTCCGTGGGACGCCCCGTCGGTCGAGTTCCTCGAGAAGATGAACGTGCCGACCCACAAGGTCGCCTCGGCGTCCGTCACGGACCACGAGATGCTGCGCGCGCTGGCCGAGACGGGTAAGCCGATCATCCTGTCGACCGGCATGTCGACGCTCGAGCAGATCGACGCCGCCGTCGAGATCCTCGACACGAGCAAGCTCGTCATCCTGCACGCCACGTCGACCTACCCGCTTCCCCCCGAGGAGGCGAACCTGCGCACCATCACGACGCTGCAGGAGCGCTACGGCGTGCCCGTCGGCTACTCGGGCCACGAGACCGGCCTGCAGATCTCGCTCGCCGCGGTGGCGCTGGGCGCCGTCGCCGTCGAGCGGCACATCACGCTCGACCGCGCGATGTGGGGCTCGGACCACGCCTCCTCGCTCGAGCCCAAGGGCCTCGAGAACCTGGTCCGCGACATCCGCATCCTCGAGAAGGCTCTCGGCGACGGCGAGAAGCGCGTCATGCCCGGCGAGTTCTCGCCGATGTCGCGCCTGCGCCGCGTCGACGCCTGAGACCACGGTGCAGCACGTCGGGGGCGGGCGCCGCGGTGCGGTGCCCGCCCTCGGCCGTTCCGGGCGCGGGAGCGCCCGGGGGACCCGGGCCGGGCAGCCCGGTGGACGAGCCCACGAGAGGAACCGTTGTGCCCGAGAGGACTGACGCGGCGAGCATGCCGCTGGTGACGGTGGTCGCCGTCGTCCGTGACGAGGAGCCCTACCTCGAGGCGATGGTGCGCTCCGTGCTCGACCAGGACTACCCGCACCCGCTGCACATGGTCCTCGCCGTGGGGCCCTCGCAGGACCGGACGCGGGAGATCGCGGACAAGCTCGCCGTCGAGACCGGCCGGATCACCGTGGTCGACAACCCCACGGGGTCCAAGCCGCTGGGCCTCAACGCCGGCCTCGAGCGCATGCCCGACGGGCACACCGTCTTCGTGCGCGTCGACGGCCACACCGTCGTCGAGCCCACGTACGTGCGCCGGGCGGTGACCGCGCTGCTGGAGTCGGGCGCCGACGGCGTCGGCGGCCGCATGCACCCGGTCGGCGACACCCCCGTGCAGCGGGCCGTCGCCCGTGCGATGAGCCACCCGGCGGGTCTGGGCTCGGCGTCGTTCCACACCGGTGGCACCGCCGGCCCCGCCGAGACCGTCTACCTCGGCACGTTCCGCCGCGAGGCGCTCGAGCGCGTCGGCGGCTACTCGCCTGTGTACGTGCGCGCGCAGGACTGGGAGCTGTGCCTGCGCCTGCGCACGACCGGCAGCCTCCTGTGGTTCGACCCGTCGCTCGTGGTCGAGTACAAGCCGCGCAGGACCTTCGGCGCCGTCGCGACGCAGTTCTGGCGCACCGGCATGTGGCGGCGCGAGGTCGTGCGTCGCAACCCGGGGACGGCGAGCGTGCGGTACCTCGCGCCGCCGACCGTCGTGGTCGTGCTCGCGGCGTCCGCCGTCGTGACCGTGGTCGGTCTGGTCGCCGGGTCGGTGCCCGCCACCGTGGCGGGCCTCGTCGCGCCGGCGGCCTACCTCGCGGGCGTGCTGGTCGCGTCGGTGCACGCGGCGACCCGCCGGCCGCGGCTCGACCTGCGCTCGGCGCTCGCCCTGCCCGCCACGCTCGTGACCATGCACCTGTCGTGGGGCGCGGGCTTCCTGCGCGGCCTCACCGAGCGCGTGCGCGTGGACGACGGCGTCTGACCCGGCGACACCCGCCGACGACACGACGGCCCGGGGAGCGTGTGCTCCCCGGGCCGTCGTCGTGTCCGGCGCCGTCAGGCCTTGCGGTCCTGGAACAGCAGGCGCACGGGGCGGGTCGAGAGCCGGATCGCGTCGTAGGCCGGCTTCGGGAGGTACATCTGCGCGGCCATGCGCAGGTACCGGCTGCGCAGCCACGGCTTGACCTCGGTGAGAGGGGTCAGCGTGCCGGCCGCGCGGCGCTCGGCCAGCTCCCGGACCGTCGCGGGCAGCTCCGACTCGGTCGTGTGCAGGTAGTTGTCGTCGAGCCACTCCGGGTCGGGCGCGGGGCCGCCGGCACGGAACGCCGCCGCGGCGTCGGCCACCGACATCACGCAGCCGCTGCCCGCGAAGGGCTCGTTGAGGAGTTCGGTGGTCACGCCGAAGTCGTCGAGGATCACGGTGGACAGGCCCAGCGCCAGCGACTCCATCGCGGCGGTCGAGCTGACCGTCATGAGCGCGGTGCCCGCCTGGAGCCACTCGGCCATGGGCCCGTCGACGAAGCGCAGCGCGTCGCTGCGGTGCCCGAGCCGCTCGTGCTCGGCGTCCCACAGCTCGTCGTAGGGGAACGCCTCGTTGTGCGTCTGTCGCTCGCCCTTGCGCGCGCGGAGCTTGACGATCACCTCGACCTCCTCGGCGAGCCGCGCGAGGCGGTCGAGGAGCTCGACGCGGTCGGGCCGGTTGTCCGGCACCTTCGCCTGCGCGGCGAAGACGACCCGCTTGACGGGCTCGGCGCCGAGGCTGGTGGCGGTCCGCTCGAGGAACGGCAGGTGCGCCAGCGGGATGGCCGGGGCGACACCGTGCGTCGCGAACGCCTCGCGGTACGCCGTCACCTCGCGGCGGCTGTGCACCACGAAGGCGTCGCACCAGCGCCGCCAGCCGGTGCCCTCGGGCGTCGCGGGCAGCGCCATGCCGGGCAGGCCCGTCACGAGGGCGGGGCGACGCTCGCCCGCCGCGGCGACGACGGCGCGCGCGACGACCTCGGCGACCGGCCCGGTGGCAGCGATGACGACGATGTCCGGCGTCGTGCTGCGGACCTTGGCGGCGAGCTCGGAGACGGGCAGCACGGCGGGCCGGACCACGGACGACCCGGCGACGGCCGCGGCGATCTGCCCGGTGGTCGGCGCGATCGGCGTCTTGACGAGCACCGCGGAACGGTCGAGGTCGGGGTCGTCGACCGGGCCGAGCCTGTCGAGCGTCGCGCATGCCCACTTGAGGTACGAGTCGCTGTCCGCGACAGCGAGCACGCGGATGGTCATTCGTTCGCCTCCGGGAAGTCGGGGTCACCGGCGTCGACGGCTGCTCTCGCGCGCTGCGCGAGCTCGCCGACGCTGGTCAGGTGTGCTCGGTGCTCGGCCGTGGCGCGCGGGGTCCACCAGTCGGCGGGCACGTCGAGCGCGGTGACGGGGACACCGAGCGGTGAAATGATAGTGGTCAGCAGGATGGTCGACGTCGACGGCAGGCTCACGACCCGCTGGCCGCGCCGCAGGCCCCGCAGCCGGATCTCGACGGGCGCCCCCGGGGCGTCCACGTGGACCCCGTCGATCGCGGCGAGCCTCTCGAGCAGCTCGCGCGTCTGCCGCCGGTGCGGCAGGTAGCGCAGCTCGCCCTCCGCGGCGAGCGACCGGACCCAGCCGACGTACCGGTCGGTGTCGATCAGGCCGTCGGCGACCATACCGGTGCCCACGACGATCGTGGGCTCGGACATCGCCTCGTCGGCCGGCTGCGCCGCGAGCCAGCCGAACCGGTTGTGGTGCACCGCGAAGCCCTGCGCCCGCAGACCGTCGCGGAGCTCGGGGGCGAGCGGCAGGGCGGTGAAGAGCGTCACGCGGCCCTGCGCCGCGAGCGTCCGCAGCCGGCGGCCGGCGAGCGCGCCCAGCAGCCTGCGGGGGGCCGACGCGGGCCGGCCGATCCGGAGCAGGGGCGCCCCGCGCACGAGGAGGCGGACCAGCTCGAGCGTCGCGAGGCCGTCGTCGACGAGCACCACGTGCTCGGGCCGCCGCAGCGGGGCCGTGGCCTGGAAGAGGCCGGAGAACGCGTCCCCGACGACCCAGACCGGCTCGCGCGCGGCCAGGGTGGCACGCGGCCCGGTGAGGTCGAAGTCCAGCCCGTCCGGCAGGGCCAGCCCGCGGACGGCGGACAGCGCGTCGCCGAGGGCCGGCACGTCGTCGCGGACGTGGATGTGTGCGGCAGTGCCCGTGTACCCGGCGGCGTGCGCCTCGACCGCGCACAGGAGCTGCAGGGGCGACTCGACCAGCGCGCCCGCGGCGCGCGGCGCGCCCGCACGCTCGGTCGGCCGGGTGGCCGGGTGGGGGTGATGCACGCGGTGCAGTCTCTCACGGGACGGGCGCCGCCCGGCGCGCCCCCGTGGTGACGTGCAGGTGAGCGCAGGTGAGGTGCCGCGCCCCGGAGTTCCCGACCATCCTGCTAGGGTTCGTGACCCGCTAGGATCGAAAGGCCGGATGGTGTCCGGCAGTGCCCCCGACCAGATAGGTATTTCACGCACCGTGAGCACACCTACGACCGACGCCGCAGCGCCCGCAGGTGCGGCGGCCAGCGGCAGCGCCAAGACGCCGCCGCCACCGCTCGTCCCGAGCACGACATCGGCCGAGCGACTCGCCCTGGCGAAGAAGTACGGCCTGCGCCCCCTGAACGTCCGGCCGCCGCTCGGCGAGTACATCCGTGATCTCGTCGGCCGCTGGGCCTTCATCCGCGTGCTGGCGACGTCCACCGCCTACGCGCGGAACCAGAACAACTACCTGGGCCAGCTCTGGGCGGTCCTGAACCCGATCCTCAACGCGGCCGTCTACGTCCTCATCTTCGGCGTGCTGCTCAAGCTGAGCCGCGACGTGGACAACTCGATCGCGTTCATCGTGATCGGCGTGTTCATGTACCGGTTCGTCGAGGCCTCCGTGACCGGCGGCGCCAAGTCGATCAGCGGCAAGACGCAGCTCCTGCGCTCGCTCCACTTCCCGCGCGCCGTGCTCCCGATCTCGACCGTGCTCTCGCTCCTGACCACGCTGATCCCCGCGATCGTCGTCATGTGCGCCATCACGCTGCTCAGCGGGTTCCTGCCGACCTACGAGATGATCCACGTGACGTGGTGGTGGCTCCTGCTGCCCGCCGCCGTCGCGCTGATGTGGATCTTCAACACCGGCCTCGCGTTCATCATGGCGCGGTTCGTGGCGAGCACGCCGGACATCGAGAACGTGCTCCCGTTCGTCATGCGCGTCGTCATGTACGCGTCGGGCGTCATCTTCCCCGTCGTCAGCTACGTCGAGCGGCTGGAGATCCCCGAGGCGTCGAAGGCCGTCGTCGGCGGTGTCCTGGAGTACCAGCCCGTCGCGGTCTACCTCTACCTGGTGCGCTCCGTGCTCATGCAGGAGGAGGAGATGTTCCCGCACAGCGGGCTGATGTGGGTGCTCGGCGCCGTGTGGGCCGTGGTGTTCTTCGTGATCGGTTTCGTCGTGTTCTGGCGCGGTGAGGAGAGGTACGGACGTGACTGAGGCCGACGAGCACATGGACTTCGACCTCGAGATCGAGCCGGAGGACGAGGGCGAGGAGGCCCTGGAGACCGAGCTCGGCGACCCGTGCCTCGTGGTGGACGACCTGCACGTCGTCTACCGCGTCATCGGCGGGCGGGCCAAGAAGGAGGCGGAGAAGCAGGGCGCCGAGATCCGCGAGGTCAAGGTCAAGGTCCCCTTCTACAAGAGGCTGCTCCAGGCCGGCCGCAAGCACGTCGGCGCGGTCAGCGAGGTGCACGCCGTGCGGGGCGTCTCGTTCACGGTGCGCCACGGCGAGTCGGTGGGCATCGTCGGCATCAACGGCTCCGGCAAGAGCACCATGCTGCGCGCCATCGCGGGGCTCATGCCGCCGCGGTCGGGCAGCGTGCACGTCTCCGGCGAGCCGTCGCTGCTCGGCGTCAACGCCGCGCTCATGCCGCAGCTCTCGGGCGAGCGGAACATCATGATCGGCGGGCTCGCGCTCGGGCTCACGCCCAAGCAGGTCGAGGAGAAGTTCGACGAGGTGGTGGAGTTCGCCGGGATCGGCGACTTCGTCTACCTGCCGATGAAGACGTACTCCTCCGGCATGGGCGCGCGCCTGCGGTTCGCGATCTCGTCGGCCGCGTCCCCGGACATCCTCATGATCGACGAGGCGCTGGCGACCGGCGACGCCGCCTTCAAGGAGCGCAGCAAGGCACGCATCGAGGAGGTGCGCGCCAAGGCGGGCACCGTCTTCCTCGTCAGCCACTCGATCTCGACGATCGAGGCCATGTGCACCCGCGTCCTGTGGATGCACCAGGGCAAGCTCGTCATGGACGGCCCCGTCCACGAGGTCGCGGACGCCTACAAGAAGTTCATCCGAGCGCAGAAGCCCGGGATGGGACCTGCCCGCCGGCGGGCGCTGCAGCGCAAGCGCGCGGCCGAGGAGGCCGTGCGCAAGAAGGCCGAGGAGGCCGAGCAGCGTCTCGCCGAGGCGGAGCGCAAGGCGCAGGAGGCCGAGCGCAAGGCCGAGGAGGCCGAGCGCAGGGCGCAGGAGGCCGCCGCACAGGGCACGGCGTCCTAGCCGCACCCCTGGCACGGCGCGGATCCTGCCGCGCGGCACCCCGGCCGGCCCCGCACACGCGACGTGTGCGGGGTCGGCCTGTGTGGTGGCCGTCGCCCTCAGCCCAGGACGGCGGTCAGGTGCCTGCGGACCCGCTCCACCGCCTCGGCCACCGGCACGTCCGTCGTGTCGATGACCAGGTCGGCGTCGGTCGGCTCCTCGTACGGCGAGGAGATGCCGGTGAAGTCGGGGATCTCGCCCGCCCGGGCCCGCGCGTAGAGACCCTTGCGGTCGCGCGCCTCGCACACCTCCAGCGGCGTGCTGACGTGCACGAGCACGAAGCGGCCACCCGCCTGCTCGGCGAGTGCCCGCACCTCGGCGCGGCCCTGCGCGAACGGGGCGATCGGCGCGGCGACGGCGATGCCGCCGTGCCGGGCCACGAGCGATGCCACGTACCCGATGCGCCGGACGTTCGTCTCGCGGGACTCGCGGTCGAACCCGAGCCCCTTCGACAGGTGGTGCCGCACCTCGTCGCCGTCGAGCAGGGTGGTGCCCAGGCCGTCGTCCTCGAGCTCGGCGGCGAGCGCGCGCGCGACGGTGGACTTGCCCGAGCCCGACAACCCCGTGAAGAAGACGACGGCCCCCGCGCGCCGGGCGCCGCCCGCGGCCCGGGTCACCTCGGCGGCGGACGCCTGCGGGTACAGCGCGCGGACGGCGTCGTCGTGCACCTGCGGCAGGGCCGTGACGGCCTGCGCCGTCGCGGGCGTGCGGTGGTCGGTCAGCGTCTCGGTGCGGCGGGCGCCGTACGCGGCGGCCACGTCGGTCAGGGCCGGTGCCCCGGGTGCGGTACCGACGGACGCCGCCCCGGGCCACGGCACGACCACCGTGACGGGCCGCCGGCCGCTCCGTGCGCCGAGGTCGGCCGCCAGCCCGTGCGCCGCGCGGACGAGGCCGGGCGCGCCGACGGTCCCGTGGCCGGCTGCTCGTCCCGGCCGTGAGACGGG
>NZ_JABEMG010000085.1 GCF_013004695.1 Promicromonospora citrea | reverse complement strand
CCGCCAGCGCGGCGTCGCGGACGAGGCGGCGCAGGCGCACGGCGTGCGCGGTGTCGCGGGCGACCACGCGAGCGACGTCTGCCGTGCGGCCGGCGACCGTCGCGCTCGCCTCGGTGCGCACGCGGACGACCAGCGGCGGGCGCACCCGGGTCAGCGACCCGCCGACGCCGGACGTGCGTCCCCCGCGGACGGCGAACCGGACGCCGTCGTGGTCGACACGGAACCGGCCCTCCGCGTCGAGCTCGACCGCACCGCCGGCCCCGCGTCGCGTCCACACCTGGTGCACCGCCCGGATGCCCTGCTCGACGTGGGCGGCGAAGGCCTCGTCGGGCTCGGGGTGCGCCGTCGGCCGGGCCGGCTGCCAGGCCGCCCGGCCCGCGCTCGCCCGGTCGACGCTGCTCAGCGCGACGGCCGCGTGCGCGGCCTCCAGGTGCACGGTGTCCACGGCCGGCACCAGCCCGACCCCCGAGGTGACCCGCGCGGCGCGCGCCGCCGCGACGACCGGGTCGAGACGGCCCGTCATCCTGCCCCGGCCGGGGTGGAGCAGGAAAGCCTCGTCGAGCGTCACGAGGTCGAGCAGGGCCTCGTCGGCGGTCCGCACCAGATGCAGGAAGTGCTCGCCGTCGAACGCGCGGGGCGGCACGGGGCCGCGGTCGCGGTGGGCACCCGGTCGGGCGCCCGCGGCGGTGAGGTCGACGCCGAGCACGAGGGGGCGGGCGAGGGACGGGGTGTCGTGAGCGGTGTCGGCCGCGGTCGGGCGGGCGGGCTGTCGGGTGGGGCGCTGGGCGTGGGGCATGGCGGGGCTCCGTTCGGTCTGCTGCGCTGTCGCCGCGTGCTCCGACGCCGTGCGCACGAGGGCGCACGGCAGCGAGGCACGTGGCAGGGTTCCCGGCAGGCGGACGTCGTCCGGTCAGGACGGCAGGCCGCAGCGGGCAGGTTCGGCGGACCTCGGGGTACGACGGTCCGTCGGTGTGCGCCGGGCGGGACGAGCCGTGCGGGGCACGGGTCGGTCCGGCGGGGCGGGACGCCCGGTATGGAGGAGCTCGGCCGGGCCCGGTGGAGCCGGCTCGGCCCGGCTCAGCCCGGGCATCGGTGTGTCGCGCTCAGCGACAACACCCGGGCGCGCTGCAGACGGTGCGGGTCCTCGAGGCGGTGGTGGGCGGCAGGGACACGTGGACGGCGGGGGCGGTGCTCCGGATCATCGTCGTTCTCCTCACCTGCTCGCCGTGCGGCGAGCGACGCGTGTTGTCCACCGCCGGGCGGCGGTGAGCCTGGTCCTCACCCGGGGCACCCACCCGCGCGGGGGGTTGCCGTCCGGCCAGCCGGGGCTTGGCGCCGGAGCTCATGACCTGTCGAGATCGATCCATCTTTCCTATCATTCCGATCGGAAATGTGGATCGATCTCGATGGCGAGCAATGTACGAATCGCCGGTGCCGGGGTCAACGATCTTCGGGAAGTTCTCACATACCGGACCGGTGGGTGGGTTCGGTGGCGGACGCCGGGGCAGCACCATGCACTGAGATCTGGTGATGGCACCGAGGAGGCACCGAGATCTGGTGGTGCCGTCGACATCTGGTGGTGCACAGCCAGATCTCGCCGCGAGCACCAGATCTCACGGCCCCCAGCGAGGATGATGGCGCGGCAGCCGGCAGTTCGGTCGGTTGTGCCGAGATCGGCAGAACGGCGGACCGATCTCGGAACCAGGGACCGAACGCGCCGAGCCCAGCGGAGCAAGGGACCGAACACGATGACGACCCGGGCCGCCGCGCGGTGACGGCACGCGGTCGGTGGGCGCGCCGAGATCTGGTGTCTGTGGCGAGATCTGGCCGTGCACGGCCAGATCTCGCCACAGACACCAGATCTCGCCACAGACACCAGATCTCGCCACAGACACCAGATCTCGGCGAGAACACAGAGGTCAGCGCAGCCGCCCGAGCCCAGCGCGCACCCGAGCTCACCGGTCGGCGGGGCAGGGCGCCGGGTGGCGTCAGGCGCGGGTCGTCAGGAGCTCGATCTGGGTCAGGGTGCCCGCGCCGGTGAGCTCCCACCGCAGGTCGCTCAGCGGTACCGGCTCGTCCAGGACGAACGGGCGCAGCTGGTTCGGCCAGCGCCACTGCTCGCCCGCGCGCTCATCGACCACCCGGCCGTTGGGTGCGACGAGCCGCCAGGACGACGGCGGGGCACCCGCCCCACCGGGACCAGGCATCCCCGGCTCGGTACCCGACGGGTCTCCCGCGCAGGTCAGCGTGTACGCGCGCAGCATCGTCCCGTCCGGCACGGTGTCGGCGGGACGCCAGGTGAGGGCACCGGCCACGTCGGCGGGCGTGGTGAGGTCGCCGTCGGTGAGCTCGGGGCGGTCGGTGTCGCCGTCGTGCCACGTGCCGGTGGCCCGGCCCCACGGCCCGGCGGGCGTCCCGGGCTCCGGGACGGGGTCCGGCGACGTACCGCGGCCAGCGGCGCCCGCTCCGCCGCCGCTCCCCCACGCGCTCCGCTCGGCCGCGAGCGCGAACCGCAGGGTCGCGCCGCCGGTGAGGTCGCCGTGCTCCACGGACGGCACGTCGAGAGCCCGCTCGGACCCGCCGCCGACGACCAGCGTGAGCCCCGCCACGTACCGGCGTCGGGCCGCGCCGGGCGCCTCGACGACGAGGTCGCCGTCGGACCGGTGCACGACGGCGCGCTCGAACAGCGGCGAGCCCACGGCCCAGCGCGGCGAGCCGATCTCCAGGGGGTACAGGCCCAGCGCCGAGAGCACGTACCAGGCCGACATCTCCCCGTTGTCCTCGTCGCCGTGGTAGCCCTGACCGATCTCGCTGCCGGTCCACAGCCGGTCCAGGATCTCCCGCACGGTCTCCTGCGTGCGGTCCGGCCGGCCCGCGAACAGCCACACGTAGGGGATGTGGTGCGAGACCTGGTTGGACTGCCCGAGCTGCCCGAGCCGCACGTCGCGCGCCTCGACCATCTCGTGGATCGGCTGCCCGTAGGAGCCGGGCTTGTCCGCGCGCTCGGGCGTCGCGAAGAACCGCTCGAGCAGCGCCTCCAGGCCCGCGGGCCCGCCGTGCAGCGCCGCGAGGCCCGCGCCGTCGTGCACGGGGTGGAACAGGAAGTTCCAGGCGTCGGACTCGGTGTAGTCGCCGCCCCACACGTCGGGGTCGAACGGGCCGGGCGCGACGGCGCCGGCCCGCCCGCGACCGCGGAAGAAGCCCGTGCCGGCGTCGAACAGGTGCACGTAACCCAGCGAGCTCTGGTGCAGGTAGGCCGCCTCGTCGCGCAGCGCACGACGCCGCTCGTCCGGGGTCGACGGCGCGTCCGCGAGCGCCGCCGCCATGCGGGCGAGCCCCGCGTCGTTGATGTAGCCCTCCAGGCCCCACGAGACGGACTCCTCGACGTCGCGCGGCACCCATCCCCGGGTGAGGGCGAACGCCTGGCCCTTGCGGCCGACGCCGGGCAGCCCCGGCAGGGCGGTGGCGTTGCGCAGGCCGGCGTCGTAGGTGGCCAGCGGGTCGGGCAGGGGGACGTCGCGCAGGTAGAGGTCGGCGAAGGCGACGTCGGAGGACGTGCCGGTCATGAGGTCGGCGTAGCCCGGCGACGACCACCGCGCGACCCAGCCGCCCTCGCGGTACTGCTGCACGAACCCGTCGGCCAGGCGCGCCGCCACCTCCGGGTAGAGCAGCGCGTACGCGGGCCAGCAGGTGCGGTAGGTGTCCCAGAACCCGTGGTTGACGTACATCTCGCCGGGCCGCACGGGGGCGCCGTCGAGCACCGGCGAGGCGTGCACGAGCGCGCCGTCCGCCCCGACCTCCGTGTACGAGGAGGGGTAGAGGTTGAGCCGGTACAGGTTGGAGTACAGGGTGACGAGCTGCTCGTCGGTGGCGCCGTCGACGTCGAGCACGCCGAGCCGCTCCTCCCACAGGGCGCGGGTGTGCTCGGCCACCTCCTCGAAGGTGCCGGACACCTCGCGCTCGAGCGCGCGCCGGGCGAGGTCCTCGCTGATGTACGACGTCGCCACGCGCACCTCGACCGTGCGGCCCGCCTCGCCCGCCGCGGGGTCGAGCGCGACTGTCGCGTAGGTGGCGTGGTCGCGCCCGGCGGCGCGCCCGGTGCGCAGCACGGGCGCCGAGACCCGGCCCACGACGTACATGCGGCTGCGGCCCACCGACAGGGTGCTGCCGTGGTCGCTCCAGCCGGTGAGGGTGCCGTCGTCGTGCACCGTGACCTCGACCGGGGCACCGTCGGCGCCGGCGTCGCTCACGGCGTCGACCACGAGGTGGCCCGTGGCCGCGCCCGGCGGGAAGGTGAACCGCAGCACGCCGCCGTGGTCGGACGCCGCGACGGCTACGCGGGCACCGCCGTCGAGGGCG
Source organism: Promicromonospora citrea (assembly GCF_013004695.1). GTDB lineage: Bacteria > Actinomycetota > Actinomycetes > Actinomycetales > Cellulomonadaceae > Promicromonospora > Promicromonospora citrea. The sequence goes on along the minus strand of NZ_JABEMG010000085.1, from coordinate 16,960 downwards.
ACGTCGTAGCGGTGCGGGCGTGCGGTCTCGTCGTCGTGCGAGAAGGCGAGCGAGCGGGCCGCCAGGCCGGCGTCGGGCACCTCGACGCCGTCCCGCGCGGGCACGAGGTGGAAGGCGAGCTGGTCGCGGTCCCCCATCCAGGGGCTCGGCACGTGCGAGATGCCGACGCCCTGCAGGCGCGGCCGGTTGCCGGGGCCGTTGTGCGCGGCCCAGGAGTACATCCAGCGCTCGGTGGCGGCGTCGGTGAGCGGCACCCAGAGCGTGAAGCCGTTCGGCACGGCGGCGGCGGGCACGGTGTTGCCGCGCGAGTAGGCGCCCGAGGAGTGCGTGCCGCGGCGGGTGTCCACCAGGTCGGTGCGTCCCGTGCCGGTGCGCGGCGGACGAGGGGCGAGGGCGACGTCGTCGAGCCACACCTCGGTGCGCCCGCCGTCCGGCGGCGCGGTGACGACGGCGGCGGCGCGCACGCGGCGACCGGGCAGGCGCTCGGCGGCCGGGTCGAGGTCGACGCGCACCACGTTCCAGTGGTCGGCGACGAGGATGCGCGCCGCGCCCTGGCCCTGCGCCGTGGCGGCCATGCCGTGCTGGTCGGTCAGGGCACGGCCGGGCCCGGTCTCGGAGAGCCAGGTGTCGTCGTCGAGCAGGAGGTCCACGGCGACGTGGGTGGAGCGGTAGGTGAGCTCGGCGTCGAGCACGGGCAGCAGCGCCCAGCGCAGGGTGAGGCCTGCCTCCAGGGGCACGTCGAGGCCGTCGAGCACGACGGTGCGGCCGGGGCCGTCGTGCTCGACCAGCCGCGCGTGCTCACCGGTCAGGCCGACGCCGGGCCGCCCGGCGGGGACGTGCGCCGGGCCGGTCATGCCGTCACCCCCGGGACCGCGCCCGTGCTGCCGCGCACGGTGAGGGCGGGCGTCGGCGCGGCGACGACGTCGGGCACGGACCCGCCGCGCACCACCGACAGCACGGTCTGCGCGACGAGCTCGCCGAGCTCGAACGTGTCCCGGGTCATCGCGGTCAGCGGCGGGTGCGCGAGCCGCACCAGCTCCGAGTCGTCGAAGGAGGCGACCGACACGTCGCCGGGCACGCCGAGGCCGGCCTCCGCCAGCACGGTGGTGCCCGCGAGCGCGGCCACGTCGGAGTCGTACACGATGGCGGTGGGCCTTTCGTCGTGGGCGAGCAGCGCCCGGGTGGCTGCCGCGGCCTCGTCCTGCGAGAAGTCCGTCGGCACGGTGGTGACCTCGAGACCGAGGCGTTCCGCGGCGTCGTACAGCGCGGCCACACGGCGCGCGGAGTGCACGTAGGTCGCGATGCCGCCCACGTGGCCCACCCGCACGTGGCCGAGGCCGGCCAGGTGCTCGGCGAGCGCGGTCATGGCGGCGTGGTCGTCGGCGAAGACGGCGGGCACAGGGCCCGGGCGCCCGTCGCCGCCGACGAGCACGGCGGGCAGCCCCATGGCGACCAGGGCGTCGGGCCGCGGGTCGTCCTGCTCCAGGTCGAGCACGACGACGCCGTCGGTGCGCCGCTCGGCCGCCCACCGCCGGTACACGTCGAGCTCGGCGGCCGTGTCCTCGACGACGAGGAGCTGCAGGGCGACGAGGTCGGCCGAGAGGCGGGCCTGGAGGCCCGAGACGAGCTGCGCGAAGAACGGCTCGACGCCGAGCGTGCGCGCGGGGCGGGCCACGACGAGCCCGACCGTGTCGGCGCGCCGCCCGCCGAGCGCGCGGGCGGCGACGTTGGGTCGCCAGCCGAGCTCGGCGACGGCGGCGAGGATGCGGTCCCTGGTCCGGTCGCTGATGCCCGGCCGGTCGTTGAGCGCGAACGAGACCGCCGTCGGGGAGACCCCCGCGTGGGCGGCGATGTCGGCGATGGTGGGCCGGCGGCCCGGACGTCGCGCCGCGGTCACCCCTTGATCGCCCCCTCGTCGACCCCGCGGAAGAAGTACCGCTGCAGCGCCGCGAAGAACACGACGATCGGGACGAACGCGATCATCGTGCCCGCCGCGACCACGCGCGGGTTGTTGGTGAACGTGCCCGACAGGTACTCCAGGCCCACGGTCAGCGTGAACTTCTCCGGCGTGGTGAGCACGATGAGCGGCCACAGGAAGTCGTCCCACGCGCCGATGAACGCGAAGATCGCGACGACCGCCATCATGCCGAGCACGTTGGGCACGCCCACGTGCCACAGCCGCTGCCAGGCGTTGGCGCCGTCGACGATCGCGGCCTCGTCGAGCTCCTTGGGCAGCGCGGCGAACGCCGTGCGCATGAGCAGCACGTTGAGCATGCCGATCGCCCCGGGCAGGGCGACGCCCGCGAGCGTGTCGGCCAGCCCGAGCTGCCGGATCGTGAGGTACTGGGCCACGATCGTCGCCTCGCCGGGCAGCAGCAGCGTGAGCAGCAGCGCCCCGAGCACGAGCCGCGCCCCGCGGAACCTCAGGCGCGCCAGCGCGTACCCGGCGAGCGTCGCGCCCACGACGTTGCCCGTCACGACGATCGCGGCGACGACGAGCGAGTTGCCGGCGAACCCGAGGATCGGCACGGCCTCGAACGCCCGCGCGTAGTTGTCGAGCGTCGGCTCGGCGGGCAGGAAGCTCGGCGTGGTGGTGTAGACGTCCTCGGACGCGCCCTTGAGCGAGGTCGAGAGCTGCCACAGGAACGGCCCGATCGTGACGAACAGGGCCAGCACCAGCAGCGCGTAGCGCAGCACCACCTCGCGCGGCGACGGCGTCGAGAACCCGCGCGTGCCCGAGCGTGCGGTGACGGTGCCCGCGGACCGCGCCCCCACCACGCGGCGCGGGCCGACCCGCGCTGTCCCGACTCGGCCTGCCATCATCAGCCCCTCCCCCTGTTCATGCGTGCGATGAGCAGCAGCGGCGCGAGCGTCACGACGAACAGCAGGAGCGAGAGCGCCGAGGCGTACCCCAGGTTGCCGCTGAACCCGCGCGCGTACATCTGGATGAGCATCACGACGGAGACGTCGGCGCCCCCGACCCCGCCCGTGCCGTCGGTGAGGATGTAGAGCTCGGCGAAGACGCGCAGCGCCGAGACGATGATCATCACCGAGACCAGCAGCATCGTGTTCCGCACGCCCGGCACCGTGACCGACCAGAACCGGCGCAGCGCGCTCGCGCCGTCGACGGCGGCCGCCTCGTGCAGCTCGCGCGGCACCCCGCCCAGCGCCGACAGGTAGATCACCATGTAGTAGCCGAGCCCCTTCCAGACCGTGAGGCTGATCGCGCTGAGCAGCACGAGCCACCGGTCGGTGAGGAACGGGACCGCCTCGGTGACGAACCCGAGGCGCAGCGCCATGGCGTTGACGACGCCCCGGTCGTCGAGCAGCCAGCCCCAGATGAGCGCGACCACCACGGCGGAGGCCACGACGGGCGTGTAGAACGCGGTGCGGAAGAAGGCGATGCCGGGCAGCTTCTTCTCCACGAGCACCGCGAGGCCGAGCGGGACGAGCAGCAGGAACGGCACGCACACCAGCATGTAGACGATCGAGTTGACCAGGGCGGTCACGAGCTGGTCGTCGGTGAGCATCCGCTCGAAGTTCGCCAGGCCCACGAGCTCGCCGCCCGACAGCACCCGCACGTTCGTGAACGCGAGGAACACGACGTTCGCGGCGGGCCACAGGTTGAAGGCGACGAGGAAGACGAGCGCGGGGGCGACCAGCACCCACGGCGTGAACCACGCGTGGGTGCGGGCCGCGCCCGAGGTGGTGCGGGCCGTCACTGGTCGGCGAGCAGCTTGTTGCACTCGTCGACCGCCGTGTCGAGGGCCTCCTGCGACGTCTTGTCGCCCGCGATCGCCGCGGCGAACTGCTGGTTGACGATCGTGGTCATCGCGTCGGTGACCTCGACCGGCTGCAGCACGCGCGCCGTGGTGAGGGTGCCGAACGCGATCCGCTTGGCCTCGCCCTGCGGGGTGCCGTCGCTCTCGGCGAGCTCGGGGTCGTCCTGCGACGACGTCGTGGACGGGAAGATGCCGGGCACCTGCCGCGCGAACTCCTCCTGCTGGGCGGCGTCCGTGACGAAGCGCGCCAGGGCGTGCGCCGTGGCCGGGTTCGCCGACTGGCTGGAGACCGAGACACCCTGCACGTACAGCGGCGTCTGCCCGATGTACGGCGACGGCGCGATCTTGCCCTCGAGCGACGGGTTGTTCTCCACCGTGGTGGCGATGAAGTTGCCGCCGCCCGTGCTCCAGGCGACCTTGCCCTCGGTGAAGAGCTGGCTGTTGCCGAGGTAGGCGTCGGTGAGCACGTCGTCGGGCAGCAGGCCCTCGGCGTACGCGTCGCGGTACACGTCGAGGATCTCGGCCGCCTCCGGAGTGTCGAACACGAACTCCGTGCCGTCCTCCGACAGCACGGGCAGGCCCTCGGCCGCGAAGTCGCCCAGGCCGGGCTTGCGGCTCATGAGGTACTCGCCCGTCGCCTCCTTCATGGTGCGCGCCTGGGCCACGAGCTCCTCGAGCGTGGTGGGCGGCGCCGCCGGGTCCAGGCCCGCCTCGGTGAACATCGCGGTGTTCCAGTAGTTGAGGTCGGTGGTGAGGTACCACGGGTACCCGAACGTGCCGTCCAGCCCGCCGTACCGGTAGGCGTCCAGCGCGCCGGGCACGTAGGTGTCCTCGAGCGTCTCGTCGACGGCGGCGACGTCGGCGAGCAGGCCCTCGCGCGCGAGCGAGAGCGCGAAGTCGGGCGGCAGGTTGGTGACGTCGGGCAGCTCGCCGGCCGCGGCCTGGGCGAGCACCTTCTCGGAGTAGCCGTCGCCCGGCTGGTCCAGCCACGTGACCTCGGTGCCCGGGTACTGCTCCTCGAAGTCGGCGATGACGCCCTCGACGTAGTCGGTGAAGGTGGGCTTGAGCGCCCAGGTCTGCAGGGTGACCTCGCCGGTCACCTCGCCCGACGCGTCGGCGGCCGCGTCGTCGCTGCCGCCGCCGGTGCCGTTCAGCGCGCAGCCGCCGAGCGCCAGCACGGCGGGCACGGCCAGGGCGAGGCCCGCGGCCCCGATCCTCCGTGAGTTCATGACAGTTCCTTCCAGCAGAAGCCTCGTCGCGCCTGAGGTAAGAGTCGTGAGGATGCGCCGGTGCACCACTAAAGCGCTTTAGCGCGCGCCCAGGGTCCCGCCGGGGAGCGCGCGGTGTCAAGACACCGGGCGCGCGGGCCGGTCAGCCCGCGCGCCCGGAGCCGGTCAGGCGCGCGTGAAGCGCAGGGTGCGCACCTCGAAGGGCCCGAGGTCGACGGCGACGGACCCGTCGGTCACGGCGAGCGCCGCGTCGTCGAGGTCGTCCTCGATGAGGCTGACCACGCGTGCCGCCGCGACCGGCGTCGCCACCGTGACGGTGCCCGACGCCCGCCGGCCGAGCGCCTCGTAGACACGCACGACGAGGTCGCCCGAGCGGTCGTCGGCGAGCTTCACGGCCGACAGCGTCACGCCGCCCTCGACGCGGACCAGGGGGTCGACACCCGTCGCGCCCCGCAGCTCCCGTGGCCGCGCGCCGAACGTCGTGCCCGCCTCGGTCGCGCCCGCGACGTCGACACCCACCACGAGTCCGTACCGGTGCGTCTGGACGCCCTGGTCGGTCTCGGGGTCGGGGAACCGCGGCGCGCGCAGCAGCGACAGCCGCACGGTCGTGGTCACCTCGGGCGTGCCCGCCGCCGGCGCCACGCCGTCGTCGGACACGTCGCGCGTCACGTCGAACCCGTATACCGAGTCGTTGACCAGCCCGACACCGAAGCCCGGCTCCTGGGCCAGCACCCACCGGTGCATGGAGGTCTCGAACTTCGCGGCCTCCCAGCTCGTGTTCGTGTGCGTGACGCGCTGGTGGTAGCCGAACTGCGTCTCGGCGGCCACCTGCTCGGCACGCACGTCGAGCGGGAACGCGACCTTGAGGAACTTCTCCGTCTCGTGCCAGTCGGTCGCCATGGTGACCTCGAGCGTGCGGCTGCCCGGCGCGAGCGTGAGCACCTGGTCCACGGTCGACGCCGAGAACACGCGGTGCACGCGCACCACGGCCACGCCGTCCTCGACCGCGGCCGAGACCTTCTCCGCGTCCCGCAGGTCGGTCACCGCGTTGCGGTAGAACCGGTCCACGTCCCAGGCGTCCCACTTGTTGGGGAAGTCCTGGTGGAGCTGGAGCACGTTGGCGAGCCGCCCGGGCGCGACGGCGTCCCGGCCGGTCGCCAGGTCGACGGCGGAGGTCACGTGGCCCGCGGCGTCGAGCGTGACGCGCACGAGGTCGTTGGCCAGCTCGTACCCGCCGTCGGGCAGCTCGGCGAGCGTGCTCGCGGGAGCCGCCGGCGCCTGCGCGGGCGCGACGCCGAGGGCGGGCACGCCGTCCTGGGCGAACCCGGCCGGGTTGGCGCGCAGGGGCACGTCGCCCTCGCCGACCAGCGCGCGCAGCGAGCGCTCGATGATCTGCTGCGCCCCGGCCGTGACCACGGCGTGCCGCTCGACGGCCTCGCGGTGCACCCAGGCGACCGACGTGCCGGGCAGGATGTCGTGGAACTGCATGAGCAGGACCTGCTGCCACAGGTCGTCGAGCTCGTCGTACGGGTAGGGCTCACCCGTGCGGGCCGCCGCGGCCGCCGCCCACGCCTCGGCCTCGACGAGGAGCTGCTCGTTGCGGCGGTTGCCCTGCTTGGTCTTGTGCTGCGAGGTGAGGGTCGCGCGGTGCAGCTCGAGGTAGAGCTCCCCCACCCAGACAGCGCTGTCACCGTGCTTGGCGGCGGCGAGCTCCTCCCGGGCACGCTCGAAGAACGCGTCGGGGTGCTCCCACCGCACCCGGGCGCTGCCCTCGAGGTTCGCCAGGCGCTGGGCCCGGCCGGTCATCTCGCGCGTCGTCCCGCCGCCGCCGTCGCCCCAGCCGACCGGTGCGATCGAGCCCGTGGCGTGCCGCGCCTCGCGGAACTGGCGCGTGGCCCGCGCGAGCTCCTCGCCCGAGAGCTGCGAGTTGTAGGTGTCCATCGGCGGGAAGTGCGTCAGCACGCGCGAGCCGTCGATGCCCTCCCACCAGAACGTGTGGTGCGGGAAGACGTTGACCTGGTTCCACGAGATCTTCTGCGTGAAGAACCAGTCGAACCCGGCGCGGCGCACGAGCTGCGGCAGGGCCGGCGAGTAGCCGAACGAGTCGGGCAGCCACACGCCGTGCGTGCGCAGGCCGAACTCCCGCTCGAAGAACCGCTGCCCCTGGGAGAACTGCCGGGCCAGCGCCTCGCCCGACGGCATCACCGTGTCGGACTCGACCCACATGCCGCCGAGCGGCAGGAACCGGCCCGCGGCCACGGCCTCCTTGATCCGGCCCCAGATCTCGGGGCGGTGCTCCTTGACCCACGCGTACTGCTGCGCGGACGACATGCCGTAGACGAAGTCGTCGGTGCGGTCGATGAGGTCCGTCATGGACGACGTCGTGCGGGCGACCTTGCGGATCGTCTCGCGCACCGGCCACAGCCACGCCGAGTCGATGTGCGCGTGCCCGACGGCGGAGATCTGGTGGGCGCTGTGCTCGGCCGGGCTGGCCAGCACGTCGGCGAGCCGGGAGCGGGCCGCCGCCGCCGTCTCGGGGATGCGCTGCAGGTCCAGGGCGTCGAGCGCGTCGTCGAGCGCCTGGAGCACGCGCATGCGGCGCGGGCCGGTGGGCAGCTCGGCCTGCAGCTGGAGCAGCACCTCGACGTCGAGCGCGAGCGCGTGCACCTCCTCCTCGAACAGCGCGAGGTCGATGCGGCGCGTGGTGTACAGCGGGCGCGGGGACGACGTCCTGATGTCGCCCTCCTGCGTCTGCCGGAACGCGTCGTGCCCGAGCAGCACCGGGTTGGACGCCGCCTCGAGGTACAGCTCGACGCGCTCGCCGCCCGCCGCGGCGTCGGCCACCGGTACGTGCTGGTTGCGCGGGTTGATCGACTTCACCGCGGTGCCGTCGGGCCGGTAGACGAGCGCCTCGGCCTGGAAGCCCGGCATGCTCGCGTCGAAGCCGAGGTCGACCACCGCCTCCACGGTGCGACCGGCCCACTCGGCGGGCACGGTCCCCGTCAGGCGGAACCAGGTGGTGCCCCAGGCCGGGCCCCACGGCGTGCCCACCTCGTAGGGCTCCATGGCGAGGGCGAGGCCCTCGGCCGGCGGCACGGGCTCGCCGGGCAGGGCGTGCCAGGCGACCTCCAGCGGGACCGACGTCCCGTGGACGGCGGGCCAGATGCGCTCTGCGAGCACGCGCGCGGCGCGCTCGGTGGTCAGTGTGATGTCGTCGTGCATCGAAGAGGGCCTCCCCCTGTGTCGCCGTTGATCGCACGCACACTAACCCACGTCCGCATGGCGGCCGCGTGGGCGTCCGCACCCCCGTGGGGATGAAAGGATGGTGCCCATGAGCAGCACCGAGCAGACACCCGTAGGCGCTGACCAGGCGACACGCGACATCGCGGAGGTCGCGGCGGTCGAGGTCATCACCACGGCGGCCGTCCACCTGATGAGCGCGGCGGCCGTGAAGTGCGGACTGGCCGAGGGAGACGACGCCGAGGAGCTCAAGGACCTCGACGAGGCGCGCAAGCTGATCACGGCGCTGGCCGCGCTCGTGGTCGCGAGCGCCCCCGACCTCGGCAACCAGCACGCCCGCTCCCTGCGCGACGGGCTGCGCAGCCTCCAGCTCGCGTTCCGCGAGGCGTCGTTCGTCCAGGACGCGCCGGGCGAGGGCCCCGGCGAGAAGTACACGGGCTCCGTCGTCTGATGACCGAGGCTCCCGTCATCGCGACCCCGGGGCCCGCACCCGCCCCCGGGCCCCGTCGTGGCGCGCGCTGGCTCGCCGTCCTCCTCGTGGCGACGATCGCCGTGGGCGGGTACCTGTGGGTGACGACCGTGCGGTGGCAGCACAACGCCGCGCAGTGGGAGCAGAAGGCGCGTGCGTACGCCGAGGAGGTGGCCTCGCTGCGCATGCAGCTCGACGCGGCGGGCACCGAGCTGCAGGCGGCGCGGGACCAGCTCAGGACGGCGACGGCGCGGATCACCGACCTCGCGAACGAGAAGGCGCAGCTCGGTGACGAGAACGTCGCCTCGCAGCAGGTCCTCGACTACCAGACGCAGGTGAGCGCCGCGGCGGGTACCGTCGCGTCCGCGCTCGGGCAGTGCGTGTCCGGCCAGGAGCAGCTTGTCGGCTACCTCAAGGAGGCCGACCAGTACCGGGCGGACGACCTGCGGCGCTACGAGGACGAGGTGAACGCGCTCTGCGACGAGGCGGAGCAGGCCAACGAGGCGCTGCAGCAGGAGCTGCGCCCGTGAGGCGGCCCGGCCGCGCCCTGCTCGCCCTCGGGCTGGCGGTGGGGCTGCCCGCCGGTGCGCTCTCCGGGTGCGGCGTGCTGCCGCCCCTGCCGGAGCCGGTGCCGAGCGACATCGTGCCGACGGCCCCGCCCGTGGCCCTCTCCCCCGCGGCGGGCGGGGACGCGCTGAGCCCCGACGGGTTCGACGCCGTGGAGCGCATGGCCGTGCGGATCCGCAACGTGGGCTGCGAGGAGCTGTCGACGGGCTCGGGGTTCGCGATCGACGACCACACGCTCATCACGAACAAGCACGTCGTCGCCGACTCCCGCGACCTCGAGGTGAGCACGTACGACGGGCACGACATCCAGGTGGGCGCGACGGCGACGGCCGCGCTGGCCGACCTCGCGGTCGTGCGCACCACCGACCCGCTGCCGTCCTATCCGGAGCTGGCCGAGACCGACCCGGGTCCGGGTGACCCCGTGACCGTCGTCGGCTATCCAGCGGGCGGCGAGCTCACCGTGACGGAGGGCCAGGTCATGGGCTCGACGCGTGACCCGCTCAACGCCAACCTGGGCGAGGTGCTGCTCACCGACGCGCCCGTGGAGCCGGGTTCGTCCGGGTCGGCGGCGCTGGACGACAAGGGGCGCGTGATCGGCGTGGTCTACGCCAAGACCGCCGACGACAACAGCCTGCTGGTGCCGCTGTCGACGCTGCAGGACATGCTCGCCGACGACACGGCGTTCACGCCGGCGAAGGGGTGCTGACAGCGGGGGCGGCGCGGGCCGGGCAGGCCCGCGCCGCCCTCAGCGGGCCGCGCCGATGCGCAGCTCGAGGGAGTCGACCCGCGCGGAGATGACCTCCGACGCCGCGAGCCGCGCGTTGACCTGGCCGAGCACCGCGTCCAGCCCGGCCCGGTCGAGGCCGGGGTCCAGCGCGAGGACGACCGCGACCTCCGCCGTGCGGCCCGGCTCGGCGTGCGCGCGCACGACGTGCTGCACCGGGCTCGCCGCGACCGCGACCTCTGCCGCGACCTCGGGGTCGACGGCGATGCCGTCCTCGTGCGGCACGAGCGCGGGGCGCCACTGCTCGCCCTGCGCGAGCGCCCACACCGCCGGACGCGGCACGACGGCGGTCGACGGCCCGGCCGGGTCCACGACGAGCAGCGCCCAGTTCTCGTTGACGGCCGAGAGGGCGGCGCGCGGAGCCTCGACGGGCACCGGGCGCGCGTCGGCCCGCCAGGCCCGCATGCTGTCCACCGACGTGAAGACCGGCAGCGCGCGGCGGCCGTCCGACGCCTCCAGCGCCACGACGCCCGACGACGCCTCCTTGTCGACCGTGAGCCCCTCCGGGTTCTGCTCGGCGACGCCGAGCTCGGCGAGCACCGGCACGAGCACGCGGGTCTGCGCGAGGCGCGCGACGACGTCCCGCAGCGGGACGGCCCCGGACACGTGGCCGGCGAGCAGCCGGGTCAGCTCGGCGTCGGCCGAACCGTCGTCGCCCGCGAACTGGCTGGACGGCTGGATCGACTTCACGCGCCCGCCCCGGCCTCGGCCGGGCGGCCCGCGACGTCCAGCGCCTCGGGCAGCGTGAACGCGCCCGCGTACAGGGCCTTGCCGACCACGGCGCCCTCGACGGTGCCGAGCGCGCGCAGGGCGCGCAGGTCGTCGAGAGAGGAGATGCCACCCGAGGCGACGACCTTCGCGGGGGTGCGCGCGGCGACGTCCGACAGGAGCTCCAGGTTGGGGCCGCGGAGCGTGCCGTCCTTGGTCACGTCGGTGACGACGTAGCGGGCGCAGCCGGCCTCGTCGAGGCGGGCGAGCACCTCCCAGAGGTCGCCGCCCTCCTTGGTCCAGCCGCGCGCGGCGAGCGTGGTGCCGCGCACGTCGAGGCCGACGGCGACCCGGTCGCCGTGCTCGGCGATGACCTTGGCGGTCCACTCCGGGTCCTCGAGCGCGGCCGTGCCCAGGTTGACGCGGCGCGCACCGGTGGCCAGGGCGCGCTCGAGCGACGCGTCGTCGCGGATGCCGCCCGACAGCTCGACCTGCACGTCGAGCTCGCCGACCACGCGGGCGAGCAGCTCGGCGTTGGACCCGCGCCCGAAGGCGGCGTCCAGGTCGACGAGATGCACCCACTCGGCACCGCCCGCCTGCCAGTCCAGGGCGGCCGCCAGCGGGTCGCCGTAGGACGTCTCGGAGCCGGCCTCCCCCTGGACGAGGCGGACGGCCTGGCCGTCCGCCACGTCGACGGCGGGCAGGAGCACGAGTCGCTCGGTCATCTCTCTCACAATCTCTCGGTCGGACGCCGAGTGGGTCAGGACAGGGCGGACAGCCAGTTGCGGAGGAGCTCCGAACCGGCGTCGCCCGACTTCTCGGGGTGGAACTGGGTGGCCGACAGCGGGCCGTCCTCGACCGCGGCGACGAACCGGCCGCCGTGGTCGGCCCAGGTGACGCGCGGCGGGCGGAAGCGGCTCACCGCGTGCTCGTCGTGGCCCTTGGTGAAGGTCTGCGCGGCGTAGGAGTGCACGAAGTAGAAGCGCTCGTCGGCGAGGCCGTCGAAGAGCACCGACCCGTCGGGCACCTCGACGGGCGACCAGCCCATGTGCGGCACCACGGGCGCCTGGAGCCGCTCGACGACCCCCGGCCACTCGCCGATGCCCTCGGTCCGTTCGCCGTGCTCCACGCCCGCGTCGAACATGACCTGCATGCCCACGCAGATGCCGAGCACGGGGCGGTTGCCGGCCAGGCGCCTGCCCACGACCTCGTGCCCGCGCACCGCCTTCAGACCCGCCATGCACGCGGCGAACGCACCGACCCCGGGCACCACGAGGCCGTCGGCGTCCTGCGCGGCCGCGCGGTCCGCGGTCAGCGTGACGTCGGCTCCGACGCGCTCGAGGGCACGGACCGCCGACCGGACGTTGCCGAACCCGTAGTCGAGGACGACGACCCGCGCCCCCATGCTCAGGCCCCGCCCTTGTCGGAGTCGCCGCCGCGGCCCATCTCCTTGCGGGCCCTGCGCGCGGCAGAGGTCAGCATCCGGACCGCCTTGAACTTGCTGATCGACGTCGAGGCGACGACGCCCTCGGCGTCGGCCACGCTCGTGGACCCGGTCAGGAGGTCGACCACGCTGTCGGGGGCACCGCCCAGCACGAGCCCGGGCGCGAGCTCGTCGCCGCGGACGCCGTCGGCGAACCGGACGGCGGTCATCTGCTCGCCCGTGCGCGTGACGAGGACCAGCGGGACACCGCGGACGAGCTGCGAGATCGCGGCGGCGGCCTGCTCGGGCGCGTCACCCGACCGGTCCTTCAGCACACCGACGGCGCCGATCGGCGTCGGCACCGCGTCCAGGTCGAGCTGGGCCAGCGAGCTGGCGGCCGCGAGCGGCTCGGCGCCCGCGATCTGCGTGATGAGCGCCGCGAAGTCGGGCTCACCGCTGCCCGTGAGCGAGGACAGGTCGTCGGGGATCTCGACGTCGAGGTCGAGCTCCGGGAGGTCGTCGCCCGCCGGCGTGCGGTCGGGCCCGCTGCCGTCGGGGGCGGGCGTGTCGGGCGTGTTGCTGTCGGACATGCTGCTAGAGCGCACCCTTCGTGGACGGGATGCCCTCGACGCGCGGGTCGAGGGCGACGGCGGCGCGCAGCGCACGCGCCAGCGCCTTGAACTGTGCTTCGACGATGTGGTGGGGGTCGCGCCCGGCGAGCACCCGCACGTGCAGGCAGATGTTCGCGTGGTGGGCGATCGACTCCAGGACGTGCCGGGTCAGCGAGCCGGTGAAGTGCCCGCCGATGAGGTGGTACTCCTGGCCCGCCGGCTCGCCCTCGTGCACGAGGTAGGGGCGGCCGGACACGTCGACGACGGCCTGGGCGAGCGCCTCGTCCAGCGGCACCAGCGCGTCGCCGAACCGCGAGATGCCCGCCTTGTCACCGAGCGCCTGGCGCAGCGCCTCGCCGAGCGAGATCGCGACGTCCTCCACCGTGTGGTGGGCGTCGATGTGCGTGTCACCGGTGGCCTGCACCGTGAGGTCGATGAGCGAGTGCTTGCCCAGCGCGGTGAGCATGTGGTCGTAGAAGGGCACGCTCGTGCTGATGTCGGTGCGGCCCGTGCCGTCGAGGTCGAGCTCGACCAGCACCTTCGACTCCGAGGTGGCGCGCTCCACGCGTGCGGTCCTGGTCATGCCCGTGCCTCTCCGTGCTCATCCTGCTGCTCGTCCTGCTGCTGGTTCCGCAGCACCTCCACCAGCGCCTCGCGGAACGTCGCCATCTCGGCGGGCGTGCCGATCGAGACCCGCAGCCAGCCGTCCGGGCCGGTCTCCCGGATCAGCACGCCGCGGTCCAGCAGCCCCTGCCAGACGGCGTGCCGGTCGGCGAACGTGCCGAACAGCACGAAGTTCGCGTCGCTCTCCGCCACGTCGAACGGCGTGCCGTCGGGCCGCCGCTGCTGCCGCAGCCAGCGCACGGTCGCGTCACGCTCGGCGCGCAGCGTCGCCACCTGGGCCATGAGCGACTCGCGGTGCCGCAGGGCGGCGCCCGCCGCTGCCTGCGTGATGGCGCTCAGGTGGTACGGCAGGCGCACGATGCGCAGCGCGTCCACGAAGTCGTTCGACGCCACGAGGTAGCCCAGGCGTGCGCCGGCCGCGGCGAACGCCTTGGACATCGTGCGGGTCACGGCGAGGTTCGGGTAACGCTCCAGCAGCGCGACCGCCGACGGCGTGCCGGGGCGCCGGAACTCGGCGTACGCCTCGTCGACGACGACGACCGGGTGTGCCCCGTCGATGTCGACCTCCAGCGCCGCCGCGCAGACGGCCTCGACCGTGGCCGCGGGCAGCGCGGTGCCGGTCGGGTTGTTCGGGCTGGCGAGCAGGATCACCGACGGCCGCACCTCGCGGATGGTCCGCGCGGCGTGGTCCGGGTCGAGCGTGAAGTCGGCCTCGCGGCGCCCCACCACCCAGGCGGTGTGGGTGTCACGCGCGTACTCCGGGTACATCGAGTAGGTCGGCGCGAACGACAGCGCGGTGCGCCCGGGACCGCCGAACGCCTGCAGCACGTGCAGCATGACCTCGTTGGACCCGTTCGCGGCCCAGACGTCGCAGTGGTCCAGGTCGACGCCCGTCTCCAGCGTCAGGTAGTCGGCCAGGTCCTGGCGCAGCACCGTGGCGTCGCGGTCCGGGTAGCGGTTCATCCCGCGGGCGGCGCGCGCGACCTCCTCCGCGATGGTCGCCACCACGTCTTCGCCGGGCGGGTAGGGGTTCTCGTTGACGTTCAGCAGCACCGGCACGTCGAGCTGAGGCGCGCCGTAGGGCGTCTCGTCCGCCAGCTCAGGACGCAGCGGCAGCCGCACCGGGGGCACGGGGGCGCTGTGCTGGTCGACGGCGTGGGTCATCACCGCACCAGTCTACGGAGGGCGCGGCACCGGCCCGGTGTGAGTCCGCCCACCGGGCGTCACCGGATCGCCAGGACGAACGGGTAGACCGCCGAGGCACCGGCCTGGCGCAGCAGCCGGGAGGCGACGGTGAGCGTCCAGCCCGAGTCCGTGTAGTCGTCCACGAGCAGCACGGCACGGCCGGGCAGCCCGCGCAGCGCGGGCTCACCGAGCTGGAGCTGCAGCCGCCGGGCCACGCCTGCCAGCCGCATCGCCGAGTTCACGTCGTGCCTGCCGGGCTCCTCCTGCCCCGCGACGGGCCCGACCGCGCCGATCATCGGCACGCCCAGGTACTTCGCCAGCCCGGTCGCCAGGTGGTAGGAGAGCTGTGGCCGCCGGACGGACCGCACCGCGACGACCGCCTCGACGACGAGCGGCCCGGGTTCGGCGGCGGCGTCCGCGGCCCCCTCCCTCACGTCCGCGCCCTCGGCCCCGTCGTCGCCGTCCGCCGCCACGGGCGGGCGCAGCGCGGGCCACTCGTCGAGCACGCGCGCGGCGGCCCGGCGCAGCGGGACGGGCAGCTCCCCGTCGGCGGCGTTCGGGCCGAGCAGGTCGCGCAGCGGCCCGGACCAGCCCAGTCCGTCCAGGCGCGCGACCGCACGTCCCGGCTCGGCCAGCTCGCCGGGCGCGATCTTGCCCTTGAGGTCCAGGCCGAGGGTCGCCAGGCCGGTGGGCCACATCTTGCGCACCTCGACCTCGACGCCCGGGCGGTCCATCTCGGCGCGGGCCGCTGCCACGGCCTCGACGTCCGGCGCCTCGGGGAGCGTCACCGCGCCGCACCGGTCGCACCGGCCGCACCGCCAGCCCGGCGCGAGGTCCGGGTCGTCGAGCTGGGCGCGCAGGTAGGCCATGCGGCAGCCGGGCGTGGCGACGTAGTCGACCATCGCCTGCTGCTCGGCCGCCCGGGTCGCGGCCACGCGGGCGTAGCGCTCGGCGTCGTAGACCCACTCCCGGCCCGTGGCCTCCCAGCCGCCGCGCACGCGGCGGACCGCGCCGTCGACGTCGAGCACCTTGAGCATCGTCTCCAGCCGGGACCGGCGCAGGTCCACCTGGGTCTCGAGCGCCGCCGTCGACATCGTGCCGCCCCGCTGCAGCGCGTCGAGCGTGACCCGCACCTGCCCCTCGGCCGGGAAGCCCTGCTCGCCGAACCAGTCCCAGATCGCCTTGTCCTCCGCGCCCGGGAGCAGCACCACCAGCGCCTGGTCGACGCCGCGGCCCGCACGGCCCACCTGCTGGTAGTACGCGATCGGCGACGACGGCGCACCGAGGTGCACCACGAACGCGAGGTCGGGCTTGTCAAAGCCCATGCCGAGCGCCGAGGTCGCGACCAGCGCCTTGACGTCGTTGTTCTTGAGGTCCGCCTCGAGCTGCTCGCGCTGGGCAGGCTCGGTCCGTCCGGTGTAGGCGGCCACGGCGAGGCCGTACCCGCGCAGCTGCTCGGCCACCTGCTCCGCCGCCGACACCGTGAGGCAGTAGACGATGCCCGACCCCTCGATGTCCTGCAGCGCCTCGGCCAGCCAGGCCACCCGCGTCGGCTGGTCCCCCAGCTCGAGCACGGCCAGGTGCAGCGACTCGCGGTCGAGCGCGCCGCGCAGCACGAGCACGTCCTGCGCCACCGTACCGTCGGCGTGCACGGCGAGCTGCTCGGCGACGTCCTGGGTCACGCGCTCGTTGGCCGTCGCCGTGGTCGCCAGCACCGGGATGCCGCTCGGCAGGTCGGCCAGCAGGGTGCGGATGCGGCGGTAGTCCGGACGAAAGTCGTGGCCCCAGTCGGAGATGCAGTGCGCCTCGTCGACCACGACGAGCCCGGCGTCCGCCGCGAGCCGCGGCAGCACCTCGTCCCGGAACCCCGGGTTGTTCAGGCGCTCGGGCGAGCAGAGCAGGACGTCGACCTCACCGCGCGCGATCGCGGCGTGCACCTCGTCCCACTCGGTCATGTTGGCGGAGTTGATGGTGACCGCGCGGATGCCCGCCCGGGCCGCCGCCGCGATCTGGTCCCGCATGAGCGCCAGCAGCGGCGACACGATGACCGTCGGCCCCGCGCCGCGGGCGCGCAGCAGCCGCGTGGCCACGAAGTAGACCGCCGACTTGCCCCAGCCGGTGCGCTGCACGACCAGCGCCCGGCGCCGGAAGGCCGCGAGCGCCTCGATCGCCGTCCACTGGTCCTCACGCAGCCGCGCGTCCTCGCGACCGACGAGCTCGCGCAGCGCCGCCTCGGCCTCCTCCCGCAGCGAGGTGCCGGGGGTCGCCGCCGTGACCGGGCGGGCGGCCGGGGTTCCGCCGCCGTCCGCGTCCCCGACGTCCGCCCGGGCGCGGCCAC
>NZ_JABEMG010000084.1 GCF_013004695.1 Promicromonospora citrea | reverse complement strand
ACACGACGCTCGTCCGATCTCTCGCCGCCGACACCGTGCGGGCGGGCCTCGTCGCCAAGGGCTGGGCCGTCGACGTCGTGACGGCCTACCGCACCGTCGCCCACGAGCTCCCCGCGCCGCTGCGCCGGCCGTACGACGTCGTCGTGGTCGCCTCGGGCTCGGCCGCCCGCCAGGTCGCGGCGCAGCTCGGGCCGCAGCCCGTCGTCGCGATCGGGGAGCCGTCGGCCCGCGCCGCGGCCGACGCCGGGCACACGGTGCTCGCCGTCGCCGACCAGCCCACGGACGCGGCCCTCGCCGACGCCGTGACCGAAGCACTCGCCAAGAGAAAGAGGACATCGTGAGCACCTCCGGGATCGTGTACCGGCCGCGCCGTCTGCGCGCGACGCCGGGTATGCGCCGCCTCGTCGCCGAGACCCGCCTGCACCCCGCCGACCTGGTGCTGCCGCTGTTCGTCAAGGAAGGGCTCACCGAGCCGGTGCCCCTGGCGAGCATGCCCGGGCAGGTCCAGCACACGGAGGAGTCGCTGGTCGACGCCGTGCGGGCCGCCCGAGACGCGGGCCTCGGTGGCGTCATGCTGTTCGGCATCCCCGCCGTGAAGGACGGCAGCGGGTCGCAGGCCGACGCCCCCGACGGGATCCTGCAGCGTGCGCTGCGCGCGTCGCGCGCCGCGCTCGACGAGGGCCTGGCCCCGGGCGAGGCCACGCCCGTGCTCATGGCGGACACCTGCCTCGACGAGTTCACGGACCACGGCCACTGCGGTGTCCTGACGTCCACCGGGGCCGTGGACAACGACGCGACGCTGATCCGCTACGCGTCCATGGCGGTCGCGCAGGCCAAGGCGGGCGCTGACGTCGTCTCGCCGTCGGGGATGATGGACGGCCAGGTCGCGATGATCCGTGACGCGCTCGACGACGCCGGCTTCGCCGACACGAGCATCCTCGCCTACAGCGCCAAGTACGCCAGCGCCTTCTACGGCCCGTTCCGCGAGGCCGTGGACTCGGAGCTGACCGGCGACCGCAAGACGTACCAGATGGACCCCGCGAACGGCCGCGAGGGCCTGCGCGAGGCCGACCTGGACCTCGCCGAGGGTGCCGACATGGTGATGGTGAAGCCGGCGGGCACCTACCTCGACGTGCTGCGCGCGGTCGCCGACCGCAGCGACGTGCCGGTCGTGGCCTACCAGGTGTCGGGCGAGTACGCGATGATCGAGGCGGCCGGAGCCAACGGCTGGATCGACCGGGACCGCGCCGTCCTGGAGTCCGTGACGGGCATCAAGCGGGCGGGGGCCGACGTCGTCCTCACCTACTGGGCGCTCGAGATCGCGGGGTGGGTCCGGTGACCGGGCAGCACCAGGAGCCCGTCGAGGCCCAGGGCCTGCGGCGCGCCCCCGAGGCGAACCACGCGGCGTTCCTGCGCGCGCAGGGCGCGATCCCCGGCGGGGTGAACTCGCCGGTGCGCGCCTACGGCAGCGTGGGCGGCGACCCGCGTTTCCTCGCGTCGGCGCGCGGCGCGTACGTGACCGACGTGGCGGGCCGCGAGTACGTCGACCTCGTCGGCTCGTGGGGTCCCGCGCTGCTCGGCCACGCGCACCCCGAGGTCGTCGCGGCCGTGCAGGACGCCGCGGCCCGCGGGCTGTCGTTCGGCGCCCCGACGGTCGCGGAGGTCGAGCTCGCCGAGGAAGTGCGCCGGCGCGTGCCCGCCGCCGAGCGCGTGCGCCTCGTCTCGACCGGCACCGAGGCGACGATGACGGCGATCCGCCTGGCGCGGGGCGTCACCGGCCGGCCGCTGGTCGTCAAGTTCGCCGGCTGCTACCACGGGCACATGGACGCGCTGCTCGCGGAGGCGGGCTCCGGCGTCGCGACGCTCGCCCTGCCGGGGTCCGCCGGCGTCACCGAGGCGACCGCCGCCGAGACCCTCGTGCTGCCCTACAACGACCTGGCGGCCGTCGAGGCGGCGTTCGCGCAGCGCGGCTCGGAGATCGCCGCCGTCATCACCGAGGCGTCGCCCGCCAACATGGGCGTGGTCCCGCCCGCCGAGGGCTTCAACGAGGGCCTGCGCCGGATCACCGCGCGGCACGGGGCGCTCCTCGTCATGGACGAGGTGCTCACCGGGTTCCGCGTGGGGCCGTCCGGGTGGTGGGGGCTCGAGAACGACGCGATCCGCGCGGCGGGCGGCGCGGGCTGGGCCCCCGACCTGTTCACGTTCGGCAAGGTGATCGGCGGCGGCATGCCGGTGGCCGCGCTGGGCGGGCCCGCGTCGGTGATGGACCATCTGGCTCCGCTGGGCCCCGTCTACCAGGCGGGCACGCTCTCGGGGAACCCGGTCGCCGTCGCCTCGGGCCTGGCCACCCTCCACCTCGCCGGCGACGCCGTCTACGCCCGGGTCGACGAGGTCGCGCGCGTGCTGTCCGCGGCCGTGGGCGAGGCCCTGACCGCCGCGGGCGTCGAGCACCGCGTGCAGCGTGCGGGCTCGCTGTTCTCCGTGTTCTTCGGTCCGCTCGCCGCGGCGTCGGGCGTGCGCGACTACGCCCAGGCCCAGGCGCAGGAGACGTTCCGCTACACGGCGCTGTTCCACTCGATGCTGGAGTCGGGCGTCAACCTCCCGCCCTCGGTCTTCGAGGCGTGGTTCGTCTCGGCGGCGCACGACGACGCGGCGGTGGACCGCATCCTCACGGCGCTGCCCGCCGCGGCGCGGGCGGCAGCGGCGGCGACGGCCTGAGGCCCCGCGCGGACACCGACGACCGCGCGCCCTCGCCGGTGGGGACCTCTCCCCACTGACGAGGGCGCGTTCGTCTGTCACGCTCTGCGGGCCGCGCGCACAGGGCGCGCCGCACGAACGAGGGAACCGAGAGCATGATCTTCTTCGGCTGGGGCAGCAAGAACAAGTCGGCACCGCTGGACGCGGGGCGGGCCCTGGTGCTGCGGTACTCCTACTTCCACCTGTTCTGGATCCTCCGGGTGTCGTGGGGACTGCGGTACAGCCTGGCGACGGCGACCGAGTCGGGCTGGGCGATGCGCCCCCTGTCCGACGAGGAGGCGATGCAGCTCGACGCGCCGTCGCGGCTGTCGCTCAACGTCTGGTGGCGCTGGGGTCTGGTCATCTGGGCCGCCCTGGCCGTGGTCGGCATCGTGCTCGCCCAGCTCGGCGCCCTGCTGGGCTGACGCCACCACTTGACGCACTACCCCCATGGGGTATCTGATGGTGGCATGACCGAGGCGACGGACCAGCACCACGAGCACGCGCACGAGCACGCGGGTGCGCACGACGGCCCGCACGGGTACGCGTCCGACAAGCCCGGCTACCTCAAGCGGATGCGCCGCATCGAAGGGCAGGTGCGCGGCATCGCGCGCATGATCGACGAGGACGAGTACTGCGTCGACGTGCTCACCCAGGTCAGTGCCGTGACCAAGGCCCTGCAGGCGGTGAGCCTCGCGCTCGTCGAGGACCACCTGGCCCACTGCGTCGTCGACGCGGCCAAGGCGTCGGACGACGAGGGCGCCGCCAAGGTCAAGGAAGCCTCCGAGGCGATCGCTCGCCTCGTCCGCATGTGACCGCCGACCCGTTCCTGAACCGAGGAGACGACATGACCACCGTGACCACGCTCGCCGTGACCGGGATGACCTGCGGGCACTGCGTGTCCGCCGTGACCAGCGAGCTCAAGGCCGTGCCGGACGTCCAGGACGTCACGGTCGAGCTGCACGCGGGCGAGACCTCGCAGGTGCGCGTGATCTCGGACGCCCCGCTCGCGGAGCAGCCGCTGCGCGAGGCCGTCGACGAGGCGGGCTACGCCGTGGCCGGCGTCGACGTGCTCGAGAACGCCCTCGCGGCCGAGACGGCGGCGCAGGCACCGGCCAGGCAGGCGAACCGGACGCTGCCGATCATCCCGTCCTGACCGGATGACGCTGCACGTCACGGCCGTGCAGGACCTCGGACCGGCCGGTTCCGGCCGGGCCGAGGTCCTGCGGTACGCGGCCGCCCTCGGAGCCCTGAGCGGCGGCCCCGTCGGGCGCGCGCTCGTCCGGGCCGACCGCGCCGAGGCGGGCCTGCCGGAGTCCGCCACGGCGGACGACGACGACCGCCCGCCGCTCGACGTCAGCGGCTTCGCCGAGCACCCCGGCGGAGGGCTGGAGGGGCTGGTCCGGCGCGCGCACGCGGGCCTGGCCCCCGGCGGCCTCCTCAACACCCGGCGCGTCCTGGTCGGGCCGCCCGGCTGGCTCGCCGGGCAGGGCGTCCCGGTACCGTCGGGGACGCCGGACGCCGGGCACACCGTGGCCGTGGCGTGGGACGGTGCCGTGCGCGGCGTCGTCACGCTGCGCACGGCACCGGGCGACCGGCCCGGTCCCGCGGCCTAGCGGAACCGGCGGCCCTCGTCCCGGCGGTAGGCCAGGACGGCCAGCACCGCGAACAGCACGGTCCACCCGGCGAGCACGGGCAGGGCGACGGCCGAGGCCTCCAGGCCTGTCGTCGCCTGCACCAGCAGGTCACGGCCTGCGCGGGTCGGGGTGGCCTGCGAGATCGCGTCGAGCCAGCCGGGGAACATCTGCGGCGGCAGGAACAGGCCGCCCGCGAAGGCCAGCGGGAAGAGGATCACCTGCACGACGGGCAGCGCCGCCTTGGCCGACAGCGCGTGGCCGATCGCCATGCCCAGCAGCACGAACGGGACCGACACCGCGAGGATCGTCCCGACGCCTGCCACGAGCCGCACCGGGGTCACGGTCGCCTCGGTGAACAGCCAGCCGATGAGCACGAGCGGCACGAGACCGAACAGCGAGAAGATGCCGCCGTTCAGCACGCGGGCGACCATCTGCGGCCCGGGCCCCGTCGGCAGCGACCGCAGGAACGGGTAGAACGGCAGCTGCCGGTCCTCCGCGACGCCGAGACCGTAGGTGAACAGGCTCGCCGAGCACACGGCGAACAGCCCGAGGCCCGCGACCGCGACGGTCGCGACCACCGGGTCCTCGGCGACCGCCCGCTGCGGCACCACGAAGAAGAACATCGACAGCGACGGGAACAGCAGGTTCCCGAGCACCGCGACGGGGACCCGGACGGTCTCCAGGAACTGGTAGCGCAGGTGCAGCAGCGCCAGCGCCCAGAACGGCCGGGTGGGCCGGTCGCTCGCGCCGACGGCCGGCGCCGGGGTGGTGGTGGTCGCGCTCATCGCAGTGCTCCTTCGTTCGTCGTGACGCCCGCGTGCGTCGTACCGGCGGCCTGCTCGGCGCCCTGACCCACCAGCTCGCCGAACGCCTCCTCGAGCGTCGCGCCGCGGATCTCGAGGTCCCGGAACGGCGTGCCTGCGGTGACGAGGTCGCGCACGAAGGCGTCGGAGTCGGGCACGAGGTGCTCGCGCCGCACGCCCTCGGCGTCGGTGAGCTGGACGCGCCGCATGCCCACGCGGCTCAGGACCGCCTGGAGGGAGTCGTCGGCGAGGACGTTCCCGCGGTCGATGACGACCACGCGCTCCGCGAGCGCCTGCACCTCCTCGAGGTAGTGCGAGGTGAGCAGCACGGTGCCGCCGCTCGCGTGGTACTGCCGGATGGCGTCCCAGAGGGCCGTGCGGCCGGAGACGTCGAGACCCGTCGTCGGCTCGTCGAGGAGGACGACGCGGGGCCGGCCGACGAGCGAGAGCGCCACGGCGAGCCGGCGCTTCTGCCCACCGGACAATGACCCGGTCTGCCGCCGGCCCAGGTCGGTGAGCCCGAACTGGTCCAGCAGCTCGTCGGTCGGCACGGGTTCGGGGTAGTGCCCGGCGACGAAGTCGACCACCTCGCGCACGCGCAGCGTCGCGGGGAGCCCCGTCTCCTGCGGCGTCAGGCCGAGGGCGGTGCGCGCCCGGGGGTCGCGGGGGTCGCGGCCGTCGAGGCGCACCTGGCCGGCGTCGGGCCTGCGCTGCCCGCTGACCAGCGAGAGGAGGGTGGACTTGCCCGCCCCGTTGGGGCCGAGCAGGCCCACCAGCTCGCCGTGCCCCACCTCCAGCGTGACGTCGTCGAGGGCGAGGACGGGGCCGAACCGCCGCGTCACCCCTGTCACCGTGACCGCGCTCGTCGAGGAGATCGTCATCGTGTTCCCTTCAGGAGGTCCATGAGTGCCGCCTGGTACTCCGCGAACGCGGTGCGGCCGTGCTCGGTGAGGGCGAGGTAGGTGGCGGGCACCCGGCCCTCGTGGGTCTTGGTCACCTGGACGTACCCGGCGTCCTCGAGCTTGCGCAGGTGGGTCGACAGGTTCCCCGCCGTCATGTCGAGCAGCTTGCGCAGCCGGGGGAAGGCCAGCTCGTCCCCGCGGTCGAGCGCCGCGAGCGAGGCGACCACCCGCAGCCGGGCGGGGGCGTGGATGACGGGGTCGAGGTCATCGGGCACCCTGGCCACCGCCCTCCGTCCTGCGGCGCACGCGCAGCACGTGCTCGACGCCCGCCATGGCGAGGAACCCGCCGCCGCCGGCGACGGCCATGACGAGGTAGGTGTGCGGCATGCCCGCGAACGCGGCGACGCCCGCGGTGACCAGCATCCAGCCGCCGACGGCGGCCATGCGGGACTCGCCGAACGCCAGGCCGCCCGCGATGTACAGGAGGCCGGTGATCAGCGCGGCGAACCCGTTGGCCGCGATCGCCATGACCTCGGGCGACGCCCCCGCGTTGCCCATCGCCCCGAGCAGCACGCCGAGGGCGAGGAACGCGAGGAACCAGGTCCAGCCGTACAGCGCGCCGGTCCGCGCGCTCACGCCGCGCACGCCCGCCGTCCGCGTGACGCTGTGCACGATGGTGAACGCCATCGCACCGACGATGCACCCGGCGAACACCCAGCCCGCCCAGGCAGCCGGCAGACCCCCGGTGCGCGCCGTCGACCAGAGCGCCAGGTAGCCCACGAGCCACGCCAGGCCCCAGGCGCCGAACAGGAGGCGGCCGTCGGGTTCCGTCGCGTCCCGCGCGGCGTCCTGCTGCTCGCGGAGCATCCGCAGCATCTCGGCGGGGTCGAGCCCCGCGTCCGCGGGCCGCCCGGCCGCCGCCGGGTCTCCTGCCGGGTCGGTGGTCATGTCGTCTCCTCATCGTCCAAACCGGTTTGTGCTGCAAACCACTCTGCCGCACGCGGGTATGCCGGCGCAACCCTCTTCCCGGGTGTTCACCGCTGCGGATCGTCTTTCGACCCGAGGCTGCTTGGCTTTGCGGGCCGTCACAGGCGAGCAGCCTCGGGTCGAAAGACGATTCACGGCGGGTGGGCGCCGGCGCGCGGTAGGTTCCTCGCGTGACCGACGAGAAGAGCACCAGCACCGACCGGCCCGAGGCGACGACGGCGTCGGGCGACGAGAAGAAGGCCGTCCGCGCCGAGCCGGCGGACGACCTCGTCACCACGCACCACACGCTGCACACCCCGGACGGTGACCTGACCTACACCGCGACGACCGGCCGCGTCGTGCTGCGCCAGGAGGTCGTCACGGACGAGCGGTACGACGGCCGCAGGCCCAAGGCGGAGATGTCGGTCACGTACTACACGCTCGACGGCGCCGACGTGACGACCCGCCCCGTGACGTTCGCGTTCAACGGCGGCCCGGGGTCGTCGTCGGTGTGGCTGCACCTGGGCGTGCTCGGGCCGCGACGCGTGGACTCGGGCGACGTCGGCGCGCTCACCGCCCCGCCGTACGGCCTGGTCGACAACCACGAGACGCTGCTGCACGCCTCCGACCTCGTGTTCATCGACCCCGTCTCCACGGGGTGGTCGCGCGCGACCGAGGGGGAGCAGACAGCGCCGTTCCACGGGTTCACGGGCGACATCGAGTCGGTCGGCGAGGTGATCCGCCTGTGGACGAGCCGGAACGACCGGTGGATGAGCCCCAAGTTCCTCATCGGCGAGTCCTACGGCGGCACGCGCGGCGCCGCGCTGGCCGAGTACCTGCAGAACCGCTTCGGCATGTTCCTCAACGGGGTCATGCTCATCGCGCCCGCCTTCAACCTCGAGGCGCTGTTCGACGCCGAGCGCTCCAACCTGCCGCACCCGCTGTTCCTGCCGCTCTACGCGGCGACGGCGCACTACCACGGGCTGCACGGCGACCGGCCGCTCGACGAGGTCGTGGCCGAGGCCCGTGACTGGGCCGAGACGTACGCGTCGGTGCTGGCCCGCGGCGCACGCGTGCCCGACGACGAGCGCGCCGCCGCCGTGTCGAGGATCGCCGCGCTGACCGGCCTCGACGAGGACTGGGTGGACCGCGCGAACCTGCGCCTCGAGCACACCCGCGTCTACGCCGAGCTGCTGCGCTCGCGGCGCCTGGTGACCGGTCGGCTGGACACGCGCTTCACCGGCCCGGCCGACCACTACATCCACGAGCAGATGCCGTACGACCCGTTCATCACGGCGATCTCGGGGCCCTACACGGCCGCGCTGCACCACTACCTGCGCGGCGAGCTGGGCTACGAGCACGACGCGGTCTACGAGGTGCTCTCCCGCCACGTGCACCCGTGGTCGTTCAAGGAGTTCGAGGGCAAGGCCGTCGACGTCGCCGACAAGCTGGCCACCGCGATGATCCTCAACCCGCACCTGCAGGTGCACGTCGCCATGGGCCGGTACGACGGCGGGGTGCCGGTCGAGGCGATCGAGTACAGCCTGGACCAGATGGAGATCCCCGCGGCCTCCCGCGAACGCATCGAGACCCGCGTCTACCCGGCCGGGCACATGATGTACATCCACCCGGAGTCCCGCGTCGCGCAGGCGACGGACCTCGCGGCGTTCGTGCGCCGCGCGTCGAACCGCTAGCCCGCTACGGAGCCGCGCCGCAGCCGGCTCCCCGGCCCCGGCCAGGTCGTCCCCGGCCGGGGCCCAGGAGCGGCTGCTATAACGGGCCCGTGCCCATCAACCGCCGTGTCGCCGCAGAGGTCTGGATCGTGCTCGGGCTCAGCCTGGGCCAGTCGGCGGTCTACGCGCTCGTCGCCATCGCCGCGCGGCTCACCGCGGGAACGCCGCTCGCGGAGCAGACGGCGACCCTCAACGCGAGCCGGTCCGAGCGGCCGTACCTCGACCTCGTCTACCAGCTGCTCGGCATCGGGTTCGCGCTCGTGCCCGTGGCGCTGGCCCTGTACCTGCTCAGCGACCACGGCCGCAGCGCCGTGCGCCTGCTCGGGCTCGACCGCGGCCGGCCGGGTCGCGACCTCGGTCACGGCGTCGCCCTCGCGGCCGCGATCGGCATCCCCGGCCTGGCGTTCTACGCCCTGGGCCGGGCGCTCGGCATCACGGTCGAGGTGCAGGCCAGCGCGCTCGACACGCACTGGTGGACCGTGCCGGTCCTCCTGCTCGCCGCGTTCCAGAACGGCCTCCTCGAGGAGGTGATCGCGGTGGGCTACCTGTACCAGCGCACGCGCGAGCTCGGTTGGGACCGCGTCCGGTTCGTCGTGGCGAGCTCGCTGCTGCGCGGCTCGTACCACCTCTACCAGGGCATCGGGCCGTTCTTCGGCAACGTGGTGATGGGCGTCGTCTTCTCGTGGTTCTACACCTCGCCGCGGTTCGCGGCGGGCACCGGCGAGGAGCGCAGGGGCCGCGTCGCCCCGCTCGTCGTCGCGCACACGCTGCTCGACGTCGTCGCGTTCGTCGGGTACGCCCTCGTGCCCGCCGAGTGGCGCGAGGCCCTCGGCATCCGCTGACGAACCGCGGACCCGCGGGTGACCCGCGACCAGGCGGGGCCGGGATATCGCGGGCGTCACTCCCGCTTTCCGGTCATGCGGCGACCAACCGCCCTAGACTCCCGAGTATGTCCGAGCCGCGCACCGAGAGCGCCGACACCGGCGCCCGGGTGTCCGAGGTGCCGGAGGAGCCACGGGAGGCCCGCGAGCGCCCGGAGCACCAGGAGTCCCCTGCGCCCGCGGACCTGGTCCGCGTCGTCGACACCCCCGAGGAGCGGGTGCGCCATCCCCGAGCGGTCCTGTGGATGATCGGGTGCGCGCTGGGTGTCGCGGCGGTCATGGTGCTGTCGGTCGTGGCGCACGGCACGACGGCGGGCGTCACCGAGGACGTGCGGAGCTTCAACGACCTGCTCGCCACGATCCTGTTCGTGCCGGTCGCCGTGCTGCAGGGCCTGGTGACCCTGTTCGCGCCGGTGGCGGTGATGATCGAGCTCGGCGTGCGGCGTCTCGGCCGGCAGATCGTCGAGTCGATCGCGGCGGGTGTCGTCGGCCTGCTGCTCGGCGTGCTCACCACGGTGCTGGTGCGGCACCTCGGCTCGGACGAGCTCGTGCGCGGCATGTCGGTGTGGGAGCGGGGCACGGGGTACGTACTCGCGGTGCCGGAGTACGCCGTCGCGCTCACGGCGATGCTCACGGTCGCCGGTCCGGCGACACGCCGCCGGACCGTCCGGATCTCCTGGAACCTGCTGTTCGTCGCGCTGCTCGTCGTGCTCATCACGGGCCAGGTGTCGCTGCCCGGCGTGCTCGTCGCGCTGCTCCTGGGCCGCCTGGCCGGTGCGGCCGTGCAGTACGTGTCCGGCACCCGCAGCGAGCGCGCCTACGGGCCCGACCTGGTCGAGGCGGTGCGCCGCGCCGGCTTCGCGCCCACGGCGCTGACGCGCGTCCGGGACGACGACGAGGAGGTCGGCCCGGTCGGCGACAAGGCGTCGCTCGCCCTGAGCCGCGCGGGCGGCAACCGCGTGTACGCGCTGTCCAGCGCCGACGGGGTGCGCCGCGACGTCGTGGTGCTCGACGGCGACCGCCAGGTGGTCGGCCTCATCACCCGGCTGTGGCGCGCGCTGCGGCTGCGCGGCATCGAGGGACGCGCCGCCATCTCGCTCAAGGCCGTGGCCGAGCGCACCGCCCTGCTCTCGTACGCGGCGACCGCCGCGGGCGTGCGGACCCCGCGCCTGCTGGGCATCGGCGAGACGGGCGACTCGATCGTGCTGGTGCTGGAGCACGCCGCCCCCGCCGTCTCGCTCCGCGACCTGGCCGACGACGAGGTGGACGACGACGTGCTGGCCGGGGCGTGGGACCAGCTCACGCGGGCGCACGCCGCGGGCCTGACCCACCGCGCCCTGACCCAGGACGTGCTGCTGGTGCACCGCGCCGAGGACGGACCGCACGTCTGGGTCGCGGGCTGGGAGCAGGGCGACATCGCCTCCTCCCCCCTGTCCCGGCGGCTCGACCTGGTCCAGATGCTCGCGCTCGTCGCGCTGCGGGTGGGCCCGCGCCGGGCCGTCGCCTCGGCCGTCCGCGCCCTGCCCGACGCCGACATCGCCGCCCTCGGGCCGCTCATCCAGTCGATCGCGCTGCCGTGGACGACACGCGAGGAGGTGCGGCGCGCGAAGGGGCTCCTCGGCGAGCTGCGGGGGGCGCTGGTCGAGCGCCTGCCCGAGGCCAGCGTGCAGCCGCAGCGCATCTCGCGGTTCAGCGCACGCACAGTGCTGACCACGACGCTCATGATCGTCGTCGTCGCCGTGGTCGTCACGACCATCAACTTCACCGAGATCACGCAGGCCGTGCGGGGTGCGAACCCGTGGTGGATCGCCGTCGCATTCGCGCTCGCCGTGCTCACCTGGCTCGGCGCGGGGCTGACGCTCGTCGCGTTCTCCCCCGCGCGCGTGCCGCTCGGCCGGGCCACTCTGACAGCCGCGGCGGGCTCGTTCGTCGCGCTGGCGGCGCCCGCGGGCATCGGTCCCGCCGCGCTGAACCTGCGCCTGCTCACGCAGCGCGGCGTCTCGATGTCGATGGCGGTCGCCACCGTGGCGCTCGTGCAGGTGTCGCAGTTCGTCGTGACGGTGCTGCTGCTCGTGGCCCTGTCGATCTTCACGGGCTCGGGCGCGCTGGTCGAGCTGCCGTCGCCGGCCGTGCTCATCACGCTGGCGGCCGTCGCGCTCGCCGTCGTCGCGGCCCTGCTGGTGCCGCCCGTGCGCCGGTGGGGCATGGGGTACGTCGCGCCGCGCCTGCGTCAGGTGTGGCCGCGCCTGGCCCAGGTGATGAGCCACCCGGGGCGGCTCGCGCTGGGCGTCGCGGGCAACCTCGTCATGACGCTGGGCTACATCGTGGCGCTGTGGTGCTGCCTCGCGGCGTTCCAGGAGTCCCTCTCGCTGGTCGACATCGCGCTCGTCAACCTCGTCGGCAACGCCCTCGGCGCGCTCATCCCGACGCCGGGTGGCCTGGGCGGTGTCGAGGGCGCGCTCACCGCGGGCATGTCGGCGGCCGGTGTTCCCGCCACCATCGCGTTCTCCGCGACCATCCTGTACCGGCTGTGCACCTACTGGGGCCGCGTGCCGATCGGCTGGGTCGCGATGCGCTACCTGGAGCGCAAGGGCGACCTCTGACGGCAGGGTCGCGGCCCCTGGACGCACGAAGGCCCGGCCCCGGACCGGGGCCGGGCCTCGCGTCGCTGTCAGCGGCGAAGCGTCACTTCGCGACGGCCTTCTTCAGCAGCGAGCCGGCGCTCAGCTTGACACCGAAGTTCGCCGGGATCGAGATCTCCTCGCCGGTGCGCGGGTTGCGGCCCGTGCGGGCGGCACGCTCGACGCGCTCGGCCGAGAGGAAGCCCGTCACCTTGACGGCCTCGCCCTTGGCGAGCGACTCGATCAGCACCTCCTGGAAGGCGTTGAGCGCGGCCTCGGCCTCGGACTTGTTGATCTCAGCCTTGGCGGCGATGGCCGAGACGAGCTCGGACTTGTTGAGCGACATGCGGTTCCCTTCATCGGTCACGTCGTGCGGCGGTACCCGCCCGACGACGAGGCCCCATACTGCCAGCAGATCGGCGGGAATTCGCGGAGAACGGGCCTTTCGACGGCGAGTCGTGGGTAACTTTCCGCTCTCAGAGGACACGAACCTGTGTACGAGCCTGTGGACGACGACGAGGGAGGCCCCACCGCCGGCACGTCAGACGGCACTATCCGATGACTTCCGCAACCCAGAGCGGTCTACCGGACCGGTGGACGCGCGTCGATGAGAGGAAATCGTGGAGAAACCGCTGCGGGAACGCCGCAACCTCCTGGTCCTGGTGTTCAGCAACCTTCTCGCCGGTGTCGGCGTCGCCTCGGGAGCCGCCGTCGGGGCGCTGCTCGCCGAGCAGCTGGGCGGCACGTCCGTGGCCGGGCTCGCCCAGGCCGTTGGCGTGCTCGCCGCCGCGGTCGCGTCCGTGCCGCTCGCCACGCTCGCCCAGACCCGCGGACGCCGGTGGGCCCTCTCGCTGGGCTACGCGCTGTCCACGGTCGGCGCCGTGCTCGTCGTGACGGCCGCGGTGGTCGGGCAGCTCGTCGTCCTGCTGGCAGGGCTGACGCTCTACGGCGTCGCCAACGCGACCAACCTGCAGTCCCGGTACGCGGCGGCCGACAACGTGGGCTCCGGTACCCGCGCCCGCACCATGGCGGTGGTCCTGTGGTCGACGACGGTCGGCTCCGTCGTGGGGCCGAACCTCGCGGCACCCGGTGCGGTGGTCGGCCGCGGGGTCGGCGTGCCCGACCTCGGCGGGCCGTACCTGTTCTCCGTCGTCGCCTACCTGCTCGCCGGGCTGCTGCTCGTGAGCCTGTACCGGGACCCGCGGCGTGACGCCGCGCCGTCGGCCGCGGCGCCGGGGCCCACCCGGCGGACCGGCGCGATCGCGGCCCTTCGCTGGGCGTGGACGCACCCGCGGGCCCGGTTCGCCGTGGTGACCACCGCCTGCGCGCACGCCGTGATGATCATGGTGATGGTCATGACCCCCGTGCACATGCAGCACGGCGGGATGTCGCTGCAGCTCGTCGGACTCGTGATCAGCCTGCACGTGCTCGGCATGTTCGCGCTCAGCCCGGTGTTCGGCTGGCTCGCCGACCGGTTCGGCGCGCTGCGCGTCGCGGCAGGCGGCATCGCGCTCCAGGGCACCGCCGCGGTGCTCGGGTTCACCGCGGCGGCGCTCGTGGCCGGCGCCGCCCCCGGGGGCACGGCCCACGTCGGGCATGGCGCACCGGCGACCCTGGACACCGAGGTGCTCACGGCGGTGGCGCTCGTGCTGCTCGGGCTGGGCTGGTCGGCGTGCGTCATCGCGTCGTCGGCCGTGCTGGCCGCCGTGGCCGAGCCGCGCGTCAAGCTGCCCCTGCAGGGCGCGACCGACGCGCTGATGAACTACGTCGGCGCGGGTGCGGCCGCGCTCGCCGGGCCGCTGCTGGCCTGGGGCGGGTTCCAGGCGGTCAACACGGCGGGCGCGCTGCTCCTCGTACCCGCCGTCGTGGCGGCGCTGGCGGCCGCCCGGCGACCGTCGGGTGTCCCGGACCGGGACACCCGCGTGGGCTGACGCCCGTCAGTCGTGCGCCTTGCCGTCCGGGTTGTCGTTGCGCTTGCCGCCCGCCGCGGGACCGGCCTCGTCGGCCGCGCGCAGACGGTCGTTCTCGAGGATCTTGCGGCGCATGATCACCGCGAGACCCGCCACGACGAGCACGGCGGCCAGGATGCCTGCGCCCACGGCCAGGCCGCTGGGGCCCGCGCCGTCGCCCGAGCCGGCGAGCTCGGCGGGGGCGCTCGAGCGGGCGCCCTCGCCGTCGGCCGCCTCGTCCTGGGCTGCCTCGTCCTGGGCTGCCTCGTCCTGGGTCTCGGACGCCGTGGCCGACGCCTCGGGCGCGGCCGTCTCGCTCGGCCCGGGCTCCGGCCCGCTCTCGACCGTCCAGCTCAGCTCGCCGTCGATCGGGTGGCCGTCGGACGACACGACGTGCCACGCGACGTCGTAGGTGCCCGCGGGCAGGCCGTCGTCGAGCCGGGCGGTCACGGCACGGTCGTCGACCTGGATGTCCTCACCGCGCGCCGTGACGCCGTCGGGCCCTTCGAGCACGATCTCGATGCCCGTGTCGAGCGGCGCCGAGCTGAACGTCAGCGTGATGCTCGACGGGGCGCTCTCCAGCGTGGCGCCGTCCTTGGGGTCGGACGACAGGAGCTGGTCGTGCGCGCTCGCCGGACCGGCGGTCAGGAGCACGGCCACGAGGGTCAGCACCGCGGCGAACGCCGCGGTGACGGCCAGGCGGCGTCGGCCCGCGGGCCGCGCGAGGGCTACCGGGACAGCAGAGGAGACATCAGGCATGTCGGCACCCTACCGGCCCTCCCTGCGCCCGGGACCCCCGCTTCGTCGCGGGCGAAACCGGTCCTCAGGCCTGCGGCACGTTCCGCTCCAGCTCGGCCAGCCAGGCGGCCGCCGAGGCGTCCGACGGCATGCGCCAGTCGCCGCGCGGCGACATCGTGCCGCCCGCGGAGACCTTCGGCCCGTTGGGCAGGGCCGACCGCTTGAACTGCGAGGCGAAGAACCGCCGCACGAACACCTCGAGCCAGTGCCGCACGGTCGCCAGGTCGTACGCGGTGCGGCGCGCGGCGGGGAAGCCGGGCGGCCACTCGCCCGCCTCGGCGTCCTGCCACGCGTGCGCCGCGAGGAACGCGATCCGCGAGGGCCGGAACCCGTACCGCAGCACGTGGAACAGCGTGAAGTCCTGCAGCGCGTACGGCCCGACGGTCGCCTCGGTGGACTGCGGCGTCTCGCCCTCGCGGGTGGGGACGAGCTCCGGCGTGATCTCCTGCTCGAGGATCTCGGCGAGGACGGCGTTGACGGGGTCCTCCGGCGCGGGCGCGAACTGCCCGCTGTCGACCGTCCACCGGATGAGGTGCTGGATCAGCGTCTTCGGCACGCCGGTGTTCACCGCGTAGTGCGACATCTGGTCACCCACGCCGTAGGTGCACCAGCCGAGCGCGAGCTCCGAGAGGTCGCCCGTGCCGACCACGATGCCGCCGCGGTGGTTCGCGAGCCGGAACAGGTAGTCGTAGCGCAGGCCGG
This sequence comes from Promicromonospora citrea, assembly GCF_013004695.1. Classification (GTDB taxonomy): domain Bacteria; phylum Actinomycetota; class Actinomycetes; order Actinomycetales; family Cellulomonadaceae; genus Promicromonospora; species Promicromonospora citrea. Next base: position 5,825 of record NZ_JABEMG010000084.1, on the reverse strand, counting down.
CCTGGACGTTCTCGAACGTGACGTCGTAGTCGTCCACGCCCGCGGCGTACGGGTGGTCCAGGTCGCGCAGCATCTGCTCGGCGGCGGGCCGGATGTCGAGCTCCTCGAACGTCACCCCGAGCGCCTCCGCGAGCCGGTACGCGCGGCCCTTGGTCTCCGAGCCGGTCGCGAACCCCGGCATCGTGAACGCGTGGATGTCGCTGCGCGGCCTGCCGAGCCGGTCCATCGCCTTGGCCGCGACGATCAGCGCGTGCGTCGAGTCGAGGCCGCCGCTCACACCGATGACCGCCTTCGGCTGCCCGATCGCCCGCAGGCGCTGCTCGAGCCCGGTGACCTGGATGTTGTAGGCCTCGTAGCAGTCCTGGGCGAGGCGGGCCGGGTCGTCGGGCACGAAGGGGAAGCGGTCCACCTTGCGGCGCAGGCCGACGTCGCCCTCCGGCGGGTGCACGCTGAAGGTGATCTCCCGCATCGCGCCGGTCGGCGCGAGCCCGAGGCCGCGCCGGTTGTCGTCGAACGTGCCCTGCCGCAGCCGCTCCTGGCGCAGGCGGTCGAGGTCGACGTCGACCACGGTCGCCCGCGGGCCGTCGGGGAAGCGCTCGGTCTCGCCGAGCAGGTCGCCGGCCTCGTAGACCATCGTCTGGCCGTCCCAGGACAGGTCGGTGCTCGACTCGCCCTGGCCCGCCGCCGTGTACACGTAGGCGGCGCTGCACCGGTAGCTCTGGTCCCGGACCACGAGGCGGCGGTCCTCGGCGCGGCCCACGGTGATCGGGCTGGCCGAGAGGTTGAGCAGCACGGTGGCGCCGGCGAGCGCCGCGAGCGAGCTGGGCGGCACGGGCACCCAGATGTCCTCGCAGACCTCGACGTGGACGACGAGCCCGCGCACGTCGTCGGCCCGGAACAGGAGGTCGGGGCCGACGGGCACCTCCTCGCCGAGCAGGGTGAGGGTGCCGCGGTGGTCGTCGCCGGGGGCGAACTGCCGCCGCTCGTAGAACTCGCGGTACGTGGGCAGGTAGGACTTGGGCGCGACGCCCAGGATGCGTCCCCGGTGCACGACCACGGCGGTGTTCAGCAGGCGGGTGCCCACCAGCAGCGGCGCACCGACGACGAGCACGGTCCGCAGCCCGACGCTCGCCGCCTTGATCTCGGCGAGCGCGTCGAGCACGGACTCCAGGAGCGTGTCCTGCATGAGCAGGTCGTCGATCGCGTAGCCGCTCAGGCACAGCTCGGGGAACACGGCGACGGCGACCCCGTCGTCGTGCAGCCGGTGCGCCTGCTCGAGGACGGCGGCGGCGTTGGCCGCGGGGTCGGCGACGGCGACGGGCAGGGTGCAGGCCGCGACCCGGGCGAACCCCTGGGCGTACGCGTTGTAGAAGTCCACGTCGTCGAGTCTAGGGAGCCGCCCCGCTCTCGCCCGCCCACCCCCCGCCGCCGAGGTAGTCACCTGGCGAGGTAGTCACGAGTGCCCGAACCTCACCCGCGGCGCACCGATGAGTTCGCGGGCACCCCGGCGTCTGTGCAGGTGGGCGCAGGGGCGTCCAGCACAGACGAGAGGAACCACGATGTCTTTCCAGGCCTATCTCGACGCCGTCGAGGACAAGACCGGGCACACGCCCCGCGAGCTGCTCGCGCTCGCGCAGGAGCGCGGGTTCGACGCGTCCACGAAGGCCGGGCCGATCCTGACCTGGCTCAAGGACGAGTACGGCCTGGGCAGGGGGCACGGCATGGCCATGGTGCACGTGATCACCAAGGGTCCGCAGATCAGCGCGAAGCACGTCGGGTCGTCGGGCACGCACCGCGACGCGTCCGACACCCTGTGGCTCGACGGGAAGGCGACCAACCCCGCGACGTCCGGCTGACGGGTTCCGAGCAGTCGTTACCTCAGGTAATGATGTACCCATGACAACGCGCTCCAGCATCGCCATCACCAACGCCTACGTGGTCCCCGTGACCGCCGAGCCGATCGAGAACGGGACGGTGGTCATCACCGACGGCGTCATCACCGCCGTCGGGCAGGACGTCGCCGTGCCGGACGGCGTCGAGACGATCGACGCCGGCGGCCGGTGGCTCCTGCCCGGCTTCGTGGAGGGCCACGGCCACCTCGGCGTCCACGAGGAGGGCGAGGGCTGGGCCGGCAACGACACCAACGAGATGACCGGCCCGAACGGTTCGGCCCTGCGCGCGATCGACGCCGTGCAGATCGACGAGGAGGGCTTCCGCGACGCGCTCGCCGGCGGCGTGACGACGGCGGTCATCAAGCCGGGCTCGGGCAACCCGATCGGCGGCCAGACCGTCGCGATCAAGACGTGGGGCGGCCGCACGGTCGACGAGCAGGTGATCAGCGACGCGGTGTCCGTCAAGAGCGCGCTGGGCGAGAACCCGAAGCGGGTCTACGGCGACAAGAAGCAGCTCCCGTCGACCCGCCTGGGCGTCGCGAACGTGATCCGGGAGGCGTTCGTCGCGGCGCAGGACTACGCCGCGAAGCGGGACGCCGCGGCGGCGGAGGGCAAGCCGTTCGACCGCGACCTGGGCAAGGAGACCCTGGCCCGCGTGCTGGCCGGCGAGCTCGCGTGGGACCAGCACACGCACCGCGCCGACGACATCGCGACCGCGATCCGGCTGTCGGAGGAGTTCGGCTACCGGCTCGTCATCAACCACGGGACCGAGGGCCACCTGCTCGCCGACGTGCTCGCCGAGAAGGACGTCCCCGTGATCTACGGCCCGATGTTCGTCTCGCGCTCCAAGGTCGAGGTGCGGCAGCGCGCCAACCGCAACATCGCGGCGATGGCGGCGGCCGGCGTGCGGGTCGCGATCACCACCGACCACCCGGTGATCCCGATCAACTTCCTCGTGCACCAGGCGTCGTTCGCCGCGCGCGACGGCCTGCCGCGTGAGACGGCGCTGGCCGCGATCACGGCGAACCCTGCCTCGTTCCTCGGGCTGGACGCGCGCGTCGGGGCCGTCAAGGAGGGGCTCGACGGCGACATCGTGCTCTGGTCGGGCGACCCGTTCGACACCGACCAGCGCGCCGAGCGCGTCTTCATCACCGGCACCGAGGTCTACACGTGGGACCCGGCGGCCGACGACGGCCGGGGCGCCGGCCGCGTCCGCGAGCGCGTCTCCCGCTTCGCCTGACCCGAGCACGGCCCCGGCACCGCCGACCCGAGCGCGCCCCCCGGCACCGCGGGACGACACGCGGTGGTACCGGGGGGCGACGCGGCGGGCCGCGGCCCGGCGTAGCGTTCGAGCATGCTGGGCACGATCCGTCCCGCGCGCGACGCCGACCCCGTCGCCCCCGGGTCCCTCGACCGTCCGCGGGCGCGCCTGTTCGTCGCGGTCGCGGTAGCCCTCGTCGGCGTCGTCGGCTCGCTCGCGGCGGGGCGCAACCAGCCGTGGGCGGCGGAGCCCGGCCTGCTCGCGCTGCTGCTCCTGCTCGTGTCGCCGGCCGCCCTGGTGGTGTTCCTGCCGCGGCGGCCGGTGCTCGCGACGGTGACCGCCGTCGCGGCGACGCTCGGCTTCCTGCTGCTCGGCCACCCCTGGGGCCCCGTCTTCGCCGGTCCCGTCGCGGTCCTGGCCGGCGTGGTGCTCACCGGCGGCCGTCGCGCCCGCCTGATCGGGTGGGCGGGTGCCGCGCTGCTCGCGGGCGGCGGGGCGGCCGCTGCCGTGCTGACCGCCCCGCGCGTGGAGCGGTACCTCCGCGACGACCCGACGCGGGTCCCGGACGACCGCTGGGGTCCGCCCGGCCCCGCCGGCCACGGGCCGCCCTGGGTCGACGACGGCGCCTGGTTCCTGAGCCTCGGCTCGCTCGTCGCGGGCGCGGCCTGGCTCGCCGTCGCGCTGCTCGTCGCGAGCGCGATGCGCGACCGGATCGCCCGCCGCCTGGCCGCCGAGGTCGCCGCCCGCGAGACGGCGGCGGAGCGCGAGCGCACGGCCGTCGCCTCGGAGCGCCTGCGGATCGCCCGCGAGCTGCACGACGTGCTCGCGCACTCCCTGTCGGCGATCAACGTCCAGGCCGGCGTGGGCCTGCACCTGCTGGAGAAGCAGCCGGGGCAGGCGCGCGAGGCGCTCACCAACATCCGCGCCACCAGCCAGGAGGCGCTCACCGAGGTGCGTGAGGTGCTCGGCATCGTGCGCGACGGCGCCTCCGCCGCGCCGCCCGGCGCCCCCGCGCCCGACGACGGCCCCCGTCCCGGCTGGGACGCCGCCGCCCCGCTGGCCCCGACCTGGGACCGCACGGCGCTCGACCGCCTCGTCGAGCAGGCACGCGCCGACGGCCTCGCGGTCACCGCCGACGTCGGGCCCGGCCTCGACGAGCTGCCCGACCGCCTCGCCGGCGTCGTGCACCGCGTGGTCCAGGAGTCCCTGACGAACGTGCGCCGCCACGCACGCACCGCGCGCCGGGTCACCGTGCGCGTCACCCGCACCGACGGCCTGGAGGTCGTCGTCACCGACGACGGCGAGGCGCCGCGGACCGCGCCGGAACCCGGCTACGGTCTGGTCGGGATGCGCGAGCGGGTCGAGGCCGCGGGCGGCACGCTCGCCGTCGGTCCGCGGGCCGACGGGCCCGGCTGGCAGGTGCGGGCGGCGCTCCCGCTCCCGCGCGACGCCGTCCGACCGACCGAGACCGGGGAGACCGCATGATCGACGTCCTGCTCGCCGACGACCAGGCGCTGGTGCGCGGCGGGTTCCGCGCCCTCATCGACTCTGAGGACGACATGCGTGTCGTCGCCGAGGCCGCGACCGGCGAGGACGCCGTCGCCCGGACGCTCGAGCACCTGCCGCAGGTCGTGCTCATGGACATCCGCATGCCGGGCCTGGACGGGCTGGCGGCGACGCGCCGGATCATCGCCGAGCCGCGGGCGGCGGACGTCCACGTCGTCGTCGTGACGACGTTCGAGCTGGACGAGTACGTCACCGACGCCATCCGCGCCGGGGCGTCCGGGTTCCTCGTCAAGGACACCGAGCCGGCCGAGCTGGTGCGTGCGGTGCGGGTCGCGGCGTCGGGCAACGCGCTGCTCTCGCCGACGGTGACCCGGCGGCTGCTGGCCCGGGTCGCGGACGCGACCCGGGTGGTGGGACCCGTGCCCGCGCTGGCCGAGCTCACGCCGCGCGAGCGCGAGGTGCTCGTCGAGGTGGCGGGCGGTCTCGCGAACGACGAGATCGCGGCCAGGCTCTACCTCTCGGAGTCGACGGTCAAGACGCACGTCTCGCGTGTGCTCATGAAGACGGGCTCGCGCGACCGCGCGCAGCTCGTGGTGCTCGCCTACGAGGCGGGTCTGGTGCGGCCGGGCTGGGCGGGGACCGCCTGACCGGCAGAGCGGGGACCGCCTGACCGGCACCAGGGGTGTAGCGCACCGGGTACAGGGGGCTGACGACCCGGACGGCGCCCGACGGCAGCCTGGACGCAGGCCGGAACGACCGGCCGACACCGACTGCTGGAGGTCGACATGCTCACCGCCACGACCGCGGTCCTCGCCGAGGCGCCCTACGCCGGCTGGGGCGGGCCCGGACCGTTCTTCTTCGTCATCCCGCTGCTGTGGTTCCTGCTGTTCGCGACGGTCGTCGTCCTCGTCGCCCGGCGCGCCCGGCGCGGGCCGCGCGGCCCGTGGGGGCCCTGGGCCACCCACCAGGGGGCCGGGACCGACCCGGTGACGCTGCTCGGCGTCCGCTTCGCCCGCGGCGAGATCGACGAGGCCGAGTACCGCTCGCGCCTGGCCGTGCTCCGCTCGGCGGACCCCTACCCGTCGGCGCCGCCCGCACCGCGGGACACCGGGCAGGACGCCCGCTACGACGCGCCGCAGGACGGTCCCTCCGACGGGCCGGCGCCC
>NZ_JABEMG010000083.1 GCF_013004695.1 Promicromonospora citrea | reverse complement strand
CGCCCGGCTGCACGCGGTGGCCGGGGGCGCCGACGCCGTCGCGCGGTGGCGCGAGGCGGCGGCCGCCTGGCAGGAGACGGTGAACCTGTTCGACTTCGGCTACCGCTACGAGATGGCCCGCTCGCGCTACCGCTGGGCCGAGGCCCTGCTCGGCGCGGGGGAGCGCGAGGCCGCGGAGGTCGAGGCCGCCGAGGCGCTGTCGGAGGCCGAGGCCATGGGCGCCGCTCCGCTCGCGGAGGCGGTCCGCGCGCTGGCCCGCCGGGCCCGGCTCGACCTGCCGGGGGTGCGCCGGGCGACGACGTCGACCCTCACCGAGCGCGAGGAGGAGGTGCTCGGGCTGGTCGCGCAGGGTCTGTCGAACCGGCAGATCGGCGAGCGCCTGTTCATCTCGACCAAGACGGTCAGCGTCCACGTGTCCAACGTGCTGGCCAAGCTGGGCGCCTCGGGCCGGGCCGAGGCCGTGAGCCTCGCGCACCAGCGAGGGCTGCTCGAGGTCTGACCGAGGGCGGCAGACTACCTGCCCGGAGCAAAAGGGACACATCCGGTACATCTATCGCGCAGGCGTACTTCTCTGGCAATACTGAGCAGATGCCGACGGACCTCCAGGCGCTGCGAGACCTCGAGCACGTCGGTCTTGGCTCTCCCACCGCGGACGAGGCCTTCGACCGGTTCGCCCGGCTTGTCCGGCGCCACCTGCACGTGCCCGCCGCCGTCGTCTTCTTCGCGGGCCGGGACGGGCAGATCCTCGCGGGCGCGTCCGGCCTCCCCGAGCCCATGCAGACGGACCGGCTGCTCCAGCACCCCGGCACGGCCACGAGCATGATCACCACCCGCGGCGAGCCCGTGGTCACGGCGGACGCGCGGCGCGACCCGGCGCTGCGGGACAGCTACCTCGTGCGCGAGATGAACCTCGTCGCGCTCGCCGGCTACCCCGTCTTCGACCTGCGCGGGCGCGCGGTCGGGGCGCTGTGCGCGGTGTCGGACGCGCCGCGCGAGTGGTCGGTGGACGACCTGGATTCGCTGGCCGACCTGGCGGCGTCGTGCACGGCGGAGCTGCGGCTGCGCGCGGAGCGCGAGCGCGCGCGGCGGATCCAGGAGACCGCCGTGCGGGCCAACCGACGCAGCCGGTTCCTGCTCTCGCTGAGCGAGGCGTTCGCGAACGCGAACACGCTCGACCAGGTCGAGGAGGTGATCGTGGAGGTGGGCACCGCAGGGATCGGGGCGCGGTTCTGTGCGCTCGCGGTGGCGGACGCCGACGGCCGCGGCATCACCTACCGGTCGCTCGTCCACGCGGAGCCGCAGTTCCCGCAGCGGCTCCGCCAGGCCCGGCTCGACGACGACCGGCCGCTGTCCGTGGCCGCCCGGACCGGCAGGCCGCTGTTCTTCCGCACGGCGGAGGAGATGTACGCCTCGTTCCCGCACATGCGCGAGCACTGCAACCCGGACATCGAGGCCCGCGCGTTCCTGCCCGTCGTCACGGCGGGCGCCGTCGTGGCCGTCGTCGTGCTCGCGTGGGAGCGCGACCGCGGGCCGGACAAGGACTCGTACGCCCTGCAGACCGGTCTCGCGCACTACACCGGCCACGCGCTGGAGCGGGCGCGGCTCCTGGAGGAGCGGCGCGAGTCGGCCAAGACGCTGCAGCGCGCGATGCTCAGCCGGCTGCCCGAGGTGCCTCACCTCGACATGGCCGCGACGTACTCGCCCGCGACCCACGCCGACCAGATCGGCGGCGACTGGTACGACGCGGTCGCCGTGGACGACGACACGACGATGCTCATGATCGGTGACGTGACCGGCCACGACATGCGCGCCGCCGCGAAGATGGGCCAGCTCCGCTCGCTGCTGCGGGCGTTCGCGTGGAGCCACGACGAGTCGCCGTCCGCGCTCCTGTCCCTGCTGGACAAGGCCAACTCGGGGCTCGGGCTGCTGGCCAGCGGCACCGCCGTGGTCGCGCGGCTGGAGAAGGTCCGCGGCGCCTACCAGCTCACCTGGTCGACGGCGGGCCACCCGCCCCCGCTGGTGCTGCGCCAGGACGGCACGGTGGAGCGGCTCTCGGTGCTGCCGGACATGATGCTCGGCGTGCGGCCGACGACGAAGCGCGGCGACCACACCACCACGCTGCACCCCGGCGACACGCTGCTGCTGTACACCGACGGTCTCGCCGAGCAGCGCTGCTCGACGCCCGACCAGTGGCTCGACCGGCTCCAGAAGACGTTCGGCATGCTGGGCGACACGGCGACGGCGGCCCTGCCGGTCACGCTCGTGCGCCGCCTCGCCTCGGGCGACCAGCGCGACGACGTCGCCGTGCTCGCCGTGCGCGTGCGGGCGACCGCGCCGTCCGGCCCGCCCTCGCTCGGCCGGCCCGCGACGGCCGAGCGCAAGCTGGCTCCGTCGCTGCTCGACGTGGGACCGGCGCGCATCTGGGTCGACGACGTGCTGGAGAGCTGCGGCGTGCCGATGCCGCTGCGGCGCACCGTCATGCTGCTGACGTCGGAGGTGCTGACCAACGCCGTCGACCACGGCCAGGCGCCGTTCACCGCGACGGTCGAGGTGGACCTGGAGCGCCTGCGCGTCGGCGTGCGGGACTCGTCGACCGTCCAGCCCGAGCTGCGCGATCCCGCCGTGACGGAGTTCGGCGGCCGCGGCGTGCAGTTCCTCGAGCGCCTCGCGTCCCGCTGGGGCGTGGACAGCCACGGGGGCGGCACCGAGGGCGGGCCCACCGGACGGCACGGCGCCGCCAGGGCACGGCGGCGGGCCGGGAAGACGGTGTGGTTCGAGCTCGACCTCGCGGGCGGGTGAACTCAGCGCCCCTGATTCGGTGTGCGTCGAATGTCCGCCGCATCCCGGCCGGAGTGTCAGTGGTCGCGCGTACCGTGTGATCCATGGCACAGACAGCGTCAGAATCACGCCACGGCACCAGTGCTGCCGTGGCGGCGGACGAGCTCAGCGCCGAGCTCGAGACGTACCGCCGCGAGCTCACCGGCTACTGCTACCGGCTGCTGGGCGGCGCGTTCGACGCCGACGACGCGGTGCAGGAGACGCTCCTGCGCGCGTGGCGGTCGTACGAGCGGTTCGAGGGCCGCTCCTCGCTGCGCACGTGGCTCTACCGGATCGCCACGAACGTGTGCTTCGACCAGCTCGGTTCGAGCCGCGCCAAGCGCGAGCGCCCCATGGGGCTCGGCGCGGCGGCCGACCCGGTCGAGGAGAGCCTCGCGAACGTCCTGCCCGAGTCGGCCTGGGTCGAGCCGGTGCCGACGGACCACGTGCTGCCCGGCGCGAGCGACCCGGCCGACACGGCTGTCGCACGCGAGTCGGTCCGGCTCGCGTTCGTCGCGGCGCTCCAGCACCTGCCGGCCAAGCAGCGCGCCGTGCTCATCCTGCGCGAGGTGCTGCGGTGGCCCGCGACGGAGGTCGCCGCGCTCCTCGACACCTCGGTGGCGTCGGTGAACAGCGCGCTCCAGCGCGCGCGGGCGACGCTGGCCGACAAGGCGCCGGACCGCACGGGTGCCTCGGGGGCTCCCGCGCCGTCGACGGCGGACGAGGCCGACCTGCTCGAGCGGTACGTCGCGGCCTTCGAGCGCTACGACATGGCGGCCCTCGCCAACCTGCTGCGCGAGGACGCCGTGATGAACATGCCGCCGTACGCGATGTGGCTCGAGGGGATCGACAACATCCAGCAGTGGCTCCAGGGTCCGGGCAAGGAGTGCGAGGGGTCGCGCTGCATGCCGGTGCACGTCAACGGCACGCCGGGCTTCGCGCAGTACCGCAAGGACCCGCGGGGCGGGCACTACCCGTGGGGCATCGTCGTGCTGGAGAACGACGGGACGCACGTCACGGGCATCACCACGTTCCTCGACACGGAGAAGTGGTTCTCCCGATTCGGCCTGCCGGACCACCTCGACTGACGTTTTGGCAATACGCTGACCCGGGTGACTGTGCGATCCGTGGTGGTCGGCGTGGACCACAAGAACCCGGACCTGGCCCGGCGAGCAGCGTCGCTCGTCCAGTCCCTGGGTGGAAGCCTGATCGAGCTCGTCTGCGTGTGGGTCGACGAGACGGCGGTCCCGAACTCACGGGGCTTCACCGTGTCGGTGGACCCGGACATCGCCGTGCACAACGACGCGTACGGTGCCGACGTGCTGGCGGGCCTGCACCGGGCGATGGCCGACGTCGGGCTGCCGTGGAGCGCCCTGCGAGGCGCGGGCGACCCGGCGGCCGAGCTGGGCCGGGTCGCCGACGAGGTGGGTGCGGCGATGATCGTCGTGGGCGCGCACCGGTCGGGGCTGCGCGGCTGGACCAACAACCTCGTCGGCGGCACCGTGGCCGGCCGGCTCATCCACAACCAGCCCCGCCCCGTCGTGGTGCTCCCCGAGACGGCGCCGACGTCGTGACCGCTAGATTTTCCTCAGACCTGTCCGCCGCACCCCAGGAGGCCCGTCGCGTGGCCCGTGCACCGCACCGTGACTGGCGCTACGTGGGCCTCGTCGCGCTCGGCGGGGCCTGCGGGTCGCTCGCGCGGGTGCTGGTCGGAGCCTGGACGACCTACCTCACCGTGCCCCTGGTCGCGGCGTTCCCCGCGGCCGCCGACGCGATCCTCTGGTTCCCGCTCGGCACCCTCACCGTGAACGTGCTGGGGGCGTTCGCCCTGGGCTACCTCCTCGAGGCCCTCGCCCGGCGCGGCCGCGAGACGGTCCGACGCCGCAAGATCCGCCTCGGCATCGGCACGGGGGTGCTCGGCGGGTTCACCACGTACTCCGCGCTGGCCCTGGACACCCAGTCCCTCCTGTTCCCGCACGGGATGCCGTGGATCGCCGTGCTCTACGTGCTGCTCACGCTGGTGGGCGGCACCGCGGCCTGCCTGGGCGGCGTCGCGCTCGCCGCCCGCGTCGACCGGACCAGGAGGAGGAACCGGTGATCCACCTCCCCGCGCTCGACCTCCTGTTCTTCGCGGTCGGCGGCGGCCTCGGCGCCGCCGCCCGCTTCGTCGTCGACGGCGAGATCCGCTCCCGGCACCGCGGCGGGTTCCCGTGGGGCACCGTCGTGGTCAACGTGACCGGCTCTTTCCTCATCGGCCTGTTCTCGACGCTGGCCGCCACGCTCACGCGCCTCGCGGTGGCGGACGACGTGGCGGCCCTCGTCCAGTACTCCCTCATGGTCGGGCTGTGCGGCGGGTTCACGACGTTCTCCACCTCGACCGTGGAGTCGGTACGGCTCGCGCAGTCGGGGCGGCTGCACCTCGCGCTGGGCAACACCCTCGGCACGCTCGTCGCGACGGTGGTGGCGGTGGCGCTGGGTATCGGCGTCGGCACGGCGGTGGGCTCGCTGTTCCTGTGACGCCCCCGGCGCGGGCCCGCCGGGCGGCGTGTCGGTGGCGCGTGGCAGGCTTCCCTCCATGAGCCTCATGCTCCTCGACACCGCCTCGCTCTACTTCCGCGCCTACTACGGCGTGCCCGACTCGCTGCGCGCACCGAGCGGTGAGCCGGTCAACGCCGTCCGTGGCCTGCTGGACACGATCGCGTGGCTCGCCACGACGCACGGCCCGGACCGCATGGTGGCGTGCTGGGACGACGACTGGCGGCCCGCCTTCCGCGTCGAGGCCATCGGCAGCTACAAGGCCCACCGCGTCGCGCGCGAGGTGCCCGGCACCACGGGCGTCGAGGAGGTGCCGGAGAACCTGCTCACCCAGGTGCCGGTCATCGTCGACGTGCTCGGGGCGGCCGGCGTCGCACGCGTGGGCGTGCCGGGCTACGAGGCGGACGACGTGATCGGCACCCTGACGGAGCGCGCCGTGCGCGAGGGCACGGGCCCCGTCGACATCGTCACGGGCGACCGTGACCTGTTCCAGCTCGTCGACGACGCGGCGGGCGTCCGCGTGCTCTACCCGGCGCGCGGGGTGCGCGACCCCGACGTGGTGGACGAGCAGCGCCTCGCCGAGAAGTACGGGGTCGCGTCGGGGCAGGCCTACGCCGACATGGCCACCCTGCGCGGCGACCCGAGCGACGGCCTGCCGGGTGTGCCCGGCATCGGCGAGAAGACCGCCGCGCGCCTGCTCGAGCGGTACGGGACCCTGGCGGGCATCCTGGCCGCCCGGGACGAGGGCGACCCGGGCCTCACCGCGACGCAGCGCCGCAGGCTGCAGGAGGCGGACGCGTACCTGCGGGTCGCGCCGGTCGTCGTGCAGGTGGCGCGGGACGCGCCGGTGCCCGCGTTCGACCCGGCGGTGCCCAAGGCCCCCGCCGACCCCGACGCGCTCGACGCGCTCAGCGAGCGGTGGGGCCTGCGGTCCAGCGTGGAGCGGGTCCGGACGGCGTTCGGCTGGGCGTGAGCCGCCGTCAGGCCCCCGCCGCGGCGTCGTAGCGGTCCAGCACCACCTGGACCAGGCGCGGGTCGGCCTTCTCGGCGCCGGGCGGCCCGGCGACCGGGTCGGTGACGACGTCGGCGCCCGCCTCCAGCACCCGGTCCAGGAAGTAGCCGGGCGCGAGCAGGTACGACACCACGACGACCCGCGCGCTCCCGGTCCGCGCCGCGGCCACCGCCGCGGGCACCCGCGGTTCCGCGCCCGCGCCGTAAGCGGGGACCACGGGCCGGGCGAGCCGCTGGGCCAGCGCGCTCGCGACCTCCTCGACGGCGGCCGCGGCCGCGGGCACCGAGGAGCCCGCCGCGGCGAGCACGACGGCGTCGTCGGTCCCGAACGGACCGTGCGCCGCCTCGGCGGCGGCGTACCGGTCGGCCAGGATGTCGACGAGCAGCGGGTGCGGGCCGAGCGGCTCCGCCGCCGCGGCCACCTCTCCGGAAACGTTCGCGGCACGGACGGCCTGCGCGATGTCGTGCCGCACGTGGTACCCGGTCGAGAGCAGCAGCGGCACGACGACGGCGGCGGGGCCCGCCGCGGACCCCCGCCCCGCCGCGTCCCGCACGGCGCCCGCGAGGACCTCGCCGACCTCCGGCTGCTGCACGTCGACGAACGCCTCGCGGACGTCGAGGCCCGGCCGGGCGGCACGGACGCCGTCGAGCAGGGCGCGCACGGCGGCCTGCCCCGCGGGGTCGTCCGTCCCGTGCGACGTACCGACCAGGACTGCGGTCATGCTGTCTCCCTCTGTCTCAGCCCGTGTTCTGCAGGCCCGCCGACACACCGTTCACGGTGAGCAGCAGCAGGTGCTGCAGGCGCCCCGCGTAGTCGCCGTCCACCGCGGACCCGCCGTCCTGCCCGGTCCGCAGGCCGCGCAGGGCGCGGACCTGGAGCAGCGAGAGCGCGTCGACGTACGGCGAGCGCAGCTGCACGGCGCGGCCGAGCACGCGCTTGTTCTCCAGCGGGAACGTGTTGCCGCTGATCGTGAGCACCCACTCGCGCGTCAGGCGCAGCTCGTCGAGCACCAGCGCCGCGAGGTCGTCGCGCGAGCCCAGCGCGAGGTACTGCGCGGCGATGCGCTCGTCGGTCTTGGCGAGCGACATCTCGACGTTGTCGAGCATCGTGGCGAACAGCGGCCACTCGGCCCGCGCGGTGCGCAGCAGCTCGACGTCGCCCACCTCGGCGAGCGCCGTGCCGAGCCCGTACCAGCCGGCGAGGTTGATGCGGGCCTGCGACCAGGAGAACACCCACGGGATCGCCCGCAGGTCGTCGAGCGAGTTGACCGAGAGCCCGCGCTTGGCGGGGCGCGAGCCGATGGGCAGCAGCCCGACCTCCTCGAGCGGCGTGACCTGGGCGAACCACTGGGGGAACCCGTCGGCCTTGACCAGCTCGTGGAACCGGGCGCGCGACGTCGCGTCGAGCGCCTTGGCGAGCGGCGCGTACTTCGCGGCGGCGTTCTCGTTGACGGCCTCCACGGAGGGGGCCGACGCGAGCAGCGTCGCCGCGGCGACCTGCTCGATGTGCCGGGAGGCGATGACCGGGTCGCCGTACCGGGCGAGGATCACCTCGCCCTGCTCGGTCAGCTTGAACCGGCCGTCCACGGAGTGCGGCGGCTGCGCGAGCACGGCGCGGTTGGCGGGGCCGCCGCCACGGCCGAGCGCACCGCCACGGCCGTGGAACAGCGTGAGCCGGAGGTCGTGGGTGCGTGCCCACTCGGCGATGCGGGACTGCGCCTCGTGCAGCGCGAGCGTCGCGGCGACGGGGCCTACGTCCTTGGACGAGTCGGAGTAGCCCAGCATCACCTCGACGCGGCGGCCGTTCTCCGCGAGGCGCTTCTGCACCGCGGGCAGCGTGAGCATCGACTCGAGGATCGGCACGGAGTTCTGCAGGTCCGCGAAGGTCTCGAACAGCGGGATCGCGTCGATGACGGGCAGGCCGTCGGGGTCGTGCGCGAACGCGTGCTCGGCGAGCTCGTAGACGGCGGCCAGGTGCTCGGGCGCCTGCGTGAACGAGACGATGTACCGGCGGGCGGCCCGCTCGCCGAACCGGCGCTGGATCGCGCCGAGCGCGCGGTAGGTGTCGAGCACCTCGCGCGTGCGGTCGCTCAGCGGGCCGTCGACGCCGACCTCGCGGATCTCGGCGAGCGCCGCGGCATGGACCTGCGAGTGCTGCCGCACCTCGAGCTCGGCGAGGTGGAAGCCGAAGGTCTGCACCTGCCAGACCAGGCGCTGCAGGTCCCCGTACGCGGCGCGGGACGCACCGGCCGCCACGAGCGAGCCCTGCACGACGAGCAGGTCGGCCTCGAGCTGTTCGGCGGTCGGGTAGGCGAGGTCCGCGTCCCGCGAGCGGGTCGCGGCGATCCGCTCGGCGATCGCGAGCATGACGGCGCGGTGCGGCTCGTTGGGCGACGCCGCCTCGGCCCGGCGCGCGACGTCCTCCGAGAGCTGCCGGATCCGCCGCCACAGGGCGGTGAGCTCGGGCGACGGCGGGGTGCCGTCGGCGTCGAGCGTGAGCTTGCGGCCGGTCTCGACGGCCAGGCGCTCGAGCGCGGCGAGCGCGTGGTCGGACGCGATGGTCGCGGCCTGGCGCGTGACCTCCGCCGTGACGTTCGGGTTGCCGTCGCGGTCGCCGCCGATCCACGTCCCGAGCTTGACGAACGGCGCCGCGACCGGCGTCGCGCGGCCGGCCTCGTCGGCCAGCAGCCAGTCGTCGAGCCGCCGGTAGACGTCGCCGAAGACGTCCGCCAGGACGGCGTCGAAGACGCCCATCACGGTCTTGACCTCGTCGAGCACGGAGGGCTTGCTGGTCCGCACGGGCGCGGTGCGCCACATGGTGTCGATCTCGGCGAGCAGGCGGCGCTCGTTCTCCAGGAGGCTCACGCCGCCCAGCCGCGCGGTGTCCCGCTCGGCGAGCAGGTCGGACACGCGGCGGACCGACCCGCTGATGGCCCGGCGCCGCGCCTCGGTCGGGTGCGCCGTGAGGACGGGGCGGAACTCCAGCTCGCCGAGCCTGCGCATCGCCTCGTCCCGGCCGACCTCCTCCGTGAGCCGCGCGAAGGCGGCGGGGATGGTGTCCTCCAGGACGGCGGGGCCGGTCTGCGTCTCGGCCTCGCGGGCCCGCAGCACGCGGACCCGGTGGTACTCCTCGGCGAGGTTCGCGAGGTGGAAGTAGCACGTGAACGCACGGGCGACCTGCTCGGCGCGCTCGACCGTGAAGGACGCCACGACGGCAGCGGCCTCGTCGAGGGCGTCCGGCGACGGGTCGCCGTAGGCGCGGATGGTCAGCTCGCGGAGGCGTTCGACGTCGTCGAGGAGATCCTGGCCGCCGTCCTCGCGGAGGATCCGGCCGAGGATGCCGCCGAGCAGGCGCACGTCCTCGCGCAGGGGGTCGGGTACCTCGTGCCGGGCGGTGCCGCGGAGGGCTTGAGTTGATTCACTCACGAGCCGAAGCCTAGGCCGAGATTGCCAATGCCCGTTCACGCTGTCCGATTGTTGGTCTGGCCATGACCTGTCTCACTCTGGTTGGCTGTCTGCCTGTGACCGGCTACGACACGGAGTTCCTCGGGGTCACCGTGCCGCTCCCCGTCCCGCCGTCGGCGGTCCGTGTGCTGCACTACACGCACTTCACGGTGCTGCTCGACCCGGTCCGCCGCCTCGCGGCGGCGACGGCGTGCGCCGTCGACGGCGCGACGCTCCTCGCTCTGCCGCGCCGGGGCCGCTGGCGCCTCGACACCCGGGTGGCGGACGGCGAGCAGGCCGGCGCGGCCCTGTACGCGGGCAACCCGCTGGACCGCGGCCATCTCGTGCGCCGTCTCGACCCGGTGTGGGGCGACCCCGCGACCGCGGCCCGTGCCGACCGCGACACCTTCAGCTACCCCAACGCGGCGCCGCAGGTGAACCGGTTCAACCAGTCCAAACGGCTCTGGAACGGCCTCGAGGACCACGTGCTCGCGTACGCGGCGGCCTGGGACCACCGCATCGCCGTGCACACGGGGCCCGTGCTCGCGGCGGACGACCCGCCCTACCGCGGGGTGCGCATCCCGCGCCTGTTCTGGAAGGTCGTCGGGTGGGCCGGGCCGGGCGGCGCCCTCCAGGCCACCGCGTTCGTGCTGGACCAGACGCCCCAGCTCGACGAGGCACGCCTGTCGGAGGTGACCGCTCAGGCCGTCGCCCGGCACGACGTCCCGCCGCTCGGCCCGTACCGGACCTACCAGGTGCCCGTGCCCGACGTCGCGGCGCTCACGGGGCTCGACCTCGGCCCGCTGGTTGGTGCCGACGTGCTCGCCCGGACGGGCGCGCCCGCGGGCAGCCGGCCGCCGGACATCACCATCCACCGGCTCCCGCGGGCACGGGCGTGGTCCGAGGTGCGCACGCCCGCCGAGATCGCCCTGCCCTGAGCGTGCCGTCAGTCGCGGCCGTAGGTCTCCAGCAGGCGCAGCCAGACCTCGCTCACGGTCGGGTAGGCCGGGACGGCGTGCCAGAGGCGGTCGAGCGGCACCTCCCCCGCGACGGCGATCGTGGCCGCGTGCAGGAGCTCGGCCACGTCGGGCCCCACGGCGGTGAACCCGACGACGACCTTGCGGTCCTCGTCCACGACCATGGCGGCGCGCCCGGTGTAGCCGTCGGCGTGCAGCGACGCGCCGGCGACGGCGCCGAGGTCGTACTCGACGACACGGATGCGCAGCCCTGCCGCCTTCGCGGACGCCGCGGTGTGGCCGACGCTCGCGATCTCGGGGTCGGTGAAGATCACCTGCGGCACGGCGCGCTCGTCGGCCGTCGCCGCGTGCCTGCCCCACGGCGCGAGGTCCACGTCCCGCCCCTGGGCGCGCGCGACGATCGTGTCGCCCACGGCCCGCGCCTGGTACTTGCCCTGGTGCGTGAGCAGGGCGCGGCGGTTGACGTCGCCCGCGGCGTAGAGCCAGCCGTCACCGACCGGCTCGCCGTCGGCGCCCAGCACGCGCAGCGAGTCGTCCACGCGCAGCCAGTCGCCCGGCGTGAGGTCGACGTGGTCGAGGCCGACCGTGGCCGTGTTGGGCGTGCGGCCGGTCGCGACGAGCACCTCGTCGGTCTCGAGCACCGCGCCGTCCGGGAGGGTGATGCGGACGGTGCCGTCACCGTTCCGGTCGACGCGCTGCGGGCCGACGGACAGGTGCAGCGCCACGCCGTGCTCCTTGAGGGACTCGGCCACGTGGTCCCGCGCGAACGGCTCGACGGCGGGCAGCAGCCCGTCGCGGGCGATCAGGGTCACCTGGGAGCCGAGAGCCGCGTACGCGGTGGCCATCTCGGTGCCGACGACGCCGCCGCCGATCACCGCGAGGCGCCCGGGGACGGCCTGCGCCGAGGCCGCCTCCCTGCTGGTCCACGGGGCGGCGTCGGCCAGGCCCGGGATCTCGGGCAGGCGCGCGCTGGTGCCGGTCGCGACGACGACGGCGTGGCGCGCGTGCAGCACCGTGGTGGCGCCGGCGGCGTCCGTCACCTCGACGGTCCGGGCGGCGCTGAGGCGGCCCGTACCGCGGACGAGCGTGATGCCTGCGCTGTCGAGCCAGCCGACCTGCCCGTCGTCGTGCCAGTGCGCGGCGAACGCGTCGCGGCGGGCCAGCACGGCGGCGGTGTCGAGCTCGCCGGTCACGGCGGCCCGGGCGCCGGGGAGGCCGCGGGCGGCGCGCAGGGCGGCGGCGTCACGCAGGAGGGCCTTGGTGGGCATGCAGGCCCAGTACGAGCACTCGCCACCCACGAGCTCGCGCTCCACGATCGCGACGGTGAACCCGCCCTGGACGATGCGGTCGGCGACGTTCTCGCCGACGGGTCCCGCGCCGATGACGACGGCGTCGAAGGTCTGCTCGGTCATGTCAGCTCTCCTTCTTGGCGACGCTGTTCAGGCGGAGCGCGGAGACCAGGAAGAAGATGCCGCCGAGGGTCGCGTACCCGGCCAGCGAGGTCAGCATCGCGTTCGGGCCACCGGCCATGGCGAAGAAGCCGGAGCCGGCGAACACCGAGATGCCGCCGCTGAGGATCATCGGCCACTGGCCGCCGAGGCGGTAGCGCATGATCGCGACGACGAGCTGGACGATGCCCGCCGTGATCGCCCACACGCCCCAGACGCGCAGCACGGCGGGGATGCCGGAGGTGACGGCGACGATGATCCCGACCGTCGTCAGCAGGCTCAGCGCCATGTTGACGTACAGGCCCACCGTGGGGCGAGCGCCCTTCGTGGACCGGAAGTCGATGATCGCGGCGGCGACGTCGAACAGCGGGTACAGCACGAGCAGCGTGATGCTCACCGGCCCGAGGGCCGATCCGGTGAGGAACAGCAGCACCGCCCACACGATCGCGAAGCCGAACCGGACGAAGTAGAGGTTCCGTAGCGCGGTCGCGGTGGTTGCGGGGGATTCCGCGGTGGTCGTCATGACCTTTCCCTTCTCTGGGCCGGCTCCCGCCGGACGTCTCGGTAGACTGACTAGTTACTCTACCTAGTGCCGACGGTACACACGCGACGGCAAGGACGCAAGACCGGAAGGGGCACGTATGATCGCGACCGTGCAAGGGCCCGTACGAGACCGCCTGCTCACCGCGGCGAACGAGCTGTTCTACGCCTACGGGCTGCGTGCCGTGAGCGTCGACCGGGTGATCGAGCGCGCGGGAACCACGAAGGTGACCTTCTACCGGCACTTCCGCAGCAAGGACGAGCTCCTGGTGGCCTACCTCGAGCACCGCGCCGCGCAGGAGCGCGCGGGCGTGGACGCCGCGATCGAGCACGGCGCGGGCGACGTCGACGTCACGCTCGAGCTCATGGCGAACCACACGGGGACCATGGCGTGCGAGCCGGGTTTCCGCGGCTGCCCCTTCATCAACGCGGCCGCCGAGTACCCCGACCCGACCAGCCCGGTCCGTGTGGTCGTCGACCGGCACCGCGCGTGGTGGGCGAGCGCGTTCGAACGGCTCGTCGCGCCGCTGCGCCTCGCGGACCCGCGTGCGGTCGCGGAGGACCTCGTGCTCCTGCGGGACGGCGTCATGGTCGCCGGCTACCTCGGTGACCCCAGCCGGGTCGGCGCGTCGTTCCTGCGCAGCTGCCGCGCCGTCGTCGGCGCCGCGGAGCGCGCGTCCGCGTAGGGCCGCTGCCCGACTACCTCGCCAGGTGACTACCTCGGCGGGGGCTGTCGCCAGCTGTGCTCGGGCTCGTACCCGAGCATCCGGCGCGCCTTGTCGATGCCGAGCAGCGTCTCGCGGCCCTCGAGCGGGCGCCGGAGCGGCACGTCGGGGAACACCTCGGCCGCGAGCCCGGCCGAGTCGCGCTCCATGACGGTGTCGGCGTTCGCGATGACGAACGCCTCGAAGCCCGTGAAGTCGGCCTCCAGCGCACGACGCACCGCCTGCGCGCCGTCCCGCCCGTCGATGTAGCCCCAGAGGTTCCAGCGGCGGGCCCGGGGGTCGTCCTGCCAGGCCGGGAACTGCGCGTAGTCCTGCGGCCGCATCACGTTCGAGAACCGCAGCGCCGCGACCTTGAGCGTGGGGTCCCAGCGCGCGAAGTGGCGCGCCATCTCCTCCTCGAGCGACTTGCCCAGCGAGTAGGTGGACTGCGGCAGCACGTCGTACTCCTCGTCCACCGGGAGGTACGGCGGCGGCACGTCGAACGGCAGGCCCAGCACGGTCTCCGACGACGCGGTCACGACGTTCCGGATGCCCAGCACCTGAGCGGCTCGCAGCACGTTGTAGGTGCTCGGCACGTTGTTCCCGAACGTGGCCGCGTTCGTCGCGAGCCCGGGGGCCGGGATCGCCGAGAGGTGCACGACAGCATCGGCCGGGCGTCGCTCGTCGACACCCGACAGCAGCTCGACCACCTGGCCGAGATCCGTCAGGTCGGCCACCGTGAAGTCGCCGGGCAGGCCGCCGGGCGGCGCCACCCGGTCGGTGGCCGCCACGGAGTACCCGGCCTCCGCCAGGTGCTCCACCACGAACCGGCCGAGCTTCCCGCTCGCGCCCGTGACCACTACCCGCTGCGCCGTCGCCATGGGTCAGATCCTGCCACGCGGACGGCCCGCTCAGCCCAGGCGTTCGCGGAGCCAGGCGATGTCGGGGGCCATGTCGCCCTTGGTCTCGCAGATCACGGGCGCACCCGCCGCCGCGACCACGCCGACCAGCAGGTCCTCGGGGATGAGCCCCTGGCCGAAGTTGGTGTGCCGGTCGGCGCCCGAGCCCGCGGCGTCGCGCGAGTCGTTGGCGTGCACCAGGTCGATGCGGCCCGTGACGGCGCGGATCTGGTCGACCGCCGTCGCGAGGTCGATGCCGCCCGCCCAGGCGTGGCACGTGTCGAGCGTGAAGCCCACGTCCTGCCCGCCGTCGGCCGCCGTCACGGCCGCCCAGAGCTGCTCGATCCGCTCGAGCCGGCGCGCCATCGAGTGGTCGCCGCCCGCCGTGTTCTCGATGAGCACCGGCACGTCGGTCTCGAGGGCGTCGATCGCCTTGCGCCAGTTGTCGAAGCCCTTGGCCGGGTCGTCGTTCGCGGTGACGTGGCCGCCGTGCACCACGACGCCCTTGGCGCCGACGGCGGACGCCCCGTCCATGATCTGCTGCAGCAGCTTGCGGCTCGGGATGCGGATGCGGTTGTTGGTGGACGCCACGTTGATCACGTACGGGGCGTGCACGTAGACGTCGAGGCCCGCGGCCTCCACGTCGGCCCGGAACGCCTCCGCGCCGCCCTCGTAGGGCAGCTCCGGCACCTTCCACGCCTGCGGGTCGCTGAGGAACACCTGCACCGTGTCCGCGCCGAGGGCCTTCGCCGCTCCGACCGCGTCGGCCAGGTCCACGTGCGCGCCGATCTTCACCATGGCCCCACCATAGGGCGGGTCACCGACACGGCGGCGGGCGAGGGACGTCAGCCCAGGGCGCGGACGCCGTCCGAGGTCACGTCGAGCAGCCTGCCGTCCACGGCGACGAGCTGGAAGAGCGGGGCGGTCAGGTCGTCGACGTCGCTCGGTGAGGGCGGGGCGTCGCCCTCCCAGAGCACGTCGCCCGACGCGGCGTCGTAGGCCCGCAGCGAGAACCCCTCGCCCATCGGGGCGACCAGCAGGACGGCCCGCCCGTCCGTGAAGGCCCCCGTGACGTAGCCGATCCCGTTCCCCGGCTGCCTCCAGACGGGCTCGCCCGTCTCCAGGTCGAGGCCCAGCAGGCTCCCGTCCATGGCGTGCAGCACGACGGTCCCCCGCACCTGGGCGACGAACGTCTGGGCGCTCTCGCCCGGCACGGTCCAGCGCGGCGTGCCGTCCGGCGCGAAGGCCGCGACCGCCCCGTCCTGCGTCGCGAGCAGCGTCACAGGCCCGGTGCCGTCCGCCGTGAGCGGCTCCGTGAGGACCGGTGCGTCGGCCTCGGCGACCTGGGCGCCCGTCGCGTCGTGCAGCGTCGTCGTCCCGGTGGCCCGATGGACGACGTACCCCTCGCCGAGGCGCAGCTCCTCCGCCCACCAGCGCCCGGGCCCCTCACCCGCACCGAGCAGCAGGCCCGACGGCGTGATGCCGACCTCGACACCGCACCCGTAGAGAGTGATCAGCCGGTCGCTGACCGCGGCGTCGAACGTCTCCGTCTCGACGAGTCCGTTCTCGGAGGCGCTCCGCTCGCGCCCCCACGGCTCCTCGAACCAGCCGGAGCACCGGTCGACCGGCGTCCGCCGGAACGGCACGTCCACGGTCCAGCGCTCCTCGCCCGTGGCGGCGTCCTCGGCACGGACCACGACGCCGCGTCCCGCCGTGACGCTGCCGGTGCACCCGGCGTCCACGGTGCACCGCACCTCCGTGAGATCGACCTCTGCGAGCGGCCCGACCCGCTCTGCCCGCAGGAGCGTGCCGCCAGGACCGGGCCGCGGCGCTCCGTACCGGTCGTCGTCCGCGGGGTCGAGCGCGCGCTCCGCGGAGATCGAGCCGTCCGGCTCGACCACCCGGAGCGTCCGCTCACCCGGCGACCCCGCCACGCAGACCAGGCGGCGCACCTCGACGTCCGCCCGCCCCGGCAGACCCAGCGGGCCGCACACCGGGTCCGTGCCGAGATCCACCGACCAGGCCTCGTCGCCGGACGCCGGGTCGAGCGCGACCAGACGGTCGCCCGAGGGGAGCACGAGCCAGTCGCCCAGCACGGCGACGAGCGAGTCCTGGAAGGCGAAGGACTGCTGGGGGCCGACCCTGCCCTCCCACGCCCACAGCTCCTCGAGCGGGTCCGTGAGGTCCGCGACGCCACCCCGGAGCTCCCGCACCCGCTCGTAGCGGGCCGCCTCCCGTGTGCTCTCGACCGCCACCCCGGTGCCCAGCGCGACGGCGAGCACGGCAGCGACCGGCCCGACGACCCGCAGGTACCGGTCGCGCAGAGGCGGCTCGGGCGGCGGGGCGGCCGTGTCGGCGGCGGGCTCCGGCGGCGCACCGGAGCCCGCGGACGCGACCCCCGCGTCGTCCGCGTCGCCCTCCACCAGGTCGAACACGTAGGCGTCGCCCTGGCCCGGCTCCCGTGCCATGGCACAACGGTATGTCGGGGCGGTCGCGGTTTCACACGAGACCGCGCACACCTCGCGAGGTGACCTCCAGCAGGTGCCCGTCCACGGCGACGAGCCCCCCGAAGACGTCGGGACCGCCACGGCCCGCCCCGGCTCGTGGCTGCGGGGCGCCGCCCTCCCGGTGCCACACGACCTCGCCCGTGCCCGCGTCGAGCGCCACCTGGGTGCGGGCGACGCCGGCGCCGCCCTCCCCGACGAGCAGCACCGTCTCGCCGTCGGTGAGGGCCTGGAGCACCGACGCCGTGCCGAAGTACCCGCCGTCCCCGGCCTCGCCGTCGACCGAGCCGTCCCACAGCCAGCGCTCCTCGCCCGTGGCGAGGTCGAGGCCCCGCACCGTCCCCGCGCCCGTCGTGACCACCGCTGTGTCACCGACCTGGGCGAGGAACTCCTGGCCGCCCGACTGCAGCACGACGTCCCAGCGCGGTGCGCCGTCCGCGTCGTAGGCCCGCAGACGCCGCGCGGGCTCGTCGATCGCGAGCACCGTGCCCGGCCCCTGCCCGTCCGACACGCGCGGCGCGAGCGGGTAGCCGGTGAGCCGGCCGACCAGGGAGCCGTCGGCCGCGTGCAGCGTGGCACGGGGCACGCCGTCGAACCGGACGACGGCGTACCCCGCGCCGAGGCGCCCGGTCCCGCCCAGGCCGGGGGCGACGTCGGTGCCGAGCACGGCGCCGTCCGGCGTGACGGCGGCCTGCACCCCGCAGCCGTACAGCTCGACGAGCCCCGGCGCCACACGCGCGCCGAACGTGTCGGGCGCGAGCTGCCCGCTGAGGACGAGCCGGCTGTCCGAACCGCCCCAGGCGGCGTCGTAGGTCGCGGTGCACTGCACGGCGTCCGCCGGCCGGAAGGGGACGGTCACGGTCCAGCGCTCCGCGCCCGTGACCGCGTCCTCGGCGCGCAGCACCAGGTCACGGCCCGCGCGGATCGTCCCCGAGCACTCCCCCGCCGGGGTGCAGGTGGCGTCGCCCAGGTCGACGTCCGACACCGGGCCGACGCGCCGGGCGCGCAGGACCGTGCCGTCCGGGCCGGTGTGCGCCGCGCCGTACCGCCGGGCGTCCTCGAGGTCCAGCGCCCGCGGCGGAGCGAGCGCGCCGTCGGGTCCGACGGCCACGGCCTCCTGCTCGACGCCGACGCCCTGCACGCACACGAGCGCGGGCGTCGACAGGTCGGCCCCACGCGGCGAGGCCGTCGGGCCGCAGTCGGCGTCGGGCCGGAGCGGCACCGTCCAGGCCACCGCGCCCGACGCCGGGTCGAGCGCGACCAGCCCGTCGTCGGACCGCACGGCCAGGACGTCGCCGAGCACGGCCGCGTCGGTCGGGCTGTCACCGGGGCCGACGACCCCGCTCCAGGCCCAGTCCTCCGCGAGCGGCGAGGACAGGTCGGCGACGCCGCCCGGCACGTCCCGCATCCGCTCCCTGCGCGCGTCGTCCCGGAGCCCGTCGACCGCGACGCCGGTACCCAGGGCGACCGCGAGGACCGCGGCGACCGGCAGGGCGAGGCGCCGGAACCGGCCCGGGTCGGACGGCGGCACCGCTCCGGGCGGGACGCCCGGGTCGGCGCCGGCCCCGGCGTCCGGGTCGGCGGCCGGCTCCGCGTCCCCGGCAGCGTCCGTCGGCGCGTCGTCCTCGACCAGGTCGAAGACGTACGCGTCGCCGTCGTCGGGGTCGCGTGCCATGCCGCAGAGCGTAGTGCGGGCGGGCGGACCCGCCTCAGCCCAGCCCGCGCAGGCCGGTGCCGGAGACCTCGACGAGCCGGCCGCCGACCGCGACCACCGTGCCGTCGAGCCCGGTGCGCCACCGCTCGGTGCCGGTCGCGAGGTCGAGCGCCACAAGCCGGCCGGTCCCCGGCAGCTCCCGCGGCCAGAACGCGACGGCGACGGTCTCCCCGTCGGTGACGGCCCGGAAGGCGGACTGGTTGCGCGGCTCGTCCTCCCCCCAGGTCCACAGCTCGGCGCCGGTGACGCGGTCCAGGCCGGCGATCGCCGAGCCACGCTCCAGGACGACCGCGTCCCGCGTGTCGAGCAGCACGCGCGCGAGGTACCGCTCCGTCCACGCGACGGTGCCGTCCTCACGGACGGCGTCGAACCCCTCCACCGCCGAGCCGCCGAGGAACCACAGCGGCTCGGGCACGTCCGGCGTCGCTGGCGCCGGGTTGACGAACCCGTCGAACTCCATGACGACCTCGCCGTCCTGGTCCACCAGCGCGCCGCGGCCGGTGGAGGTCTCGACGGTGAACCGGCCCTGCCCGAGCTCCCGCACCCAGGGCAGCTCCCCGTCGAGGCCCTCCACGGCACGGTCGATCCGGGTCCCGGTCGGTGTGAACGTGGCCTGCACACCGCACCCCTCCAGGGAGAAGCTCGAGCCGGCCGTGTTGACGAAGGTGCGGTCGGGCTCGACGAGCGTGTGCTCGCCGGGCGCGAGCGACGTGCACGCGATCGACTCGGTCGGGACGAACTCGACCTCCGCGCGCCGGCGTTCGGCGCCCGTCGCGGCGTCCTCCGTGACCACCACCACGTCCCGCCCGTCCGTCAGCGTCTCCGGCGTGCAGGTGCCGGCGCCGTCGCACACGACGTCCGCCGGCGGCGGCCCGGTGCGGCGCACCCGGACGACGCTCCCGTCCGGCCCGGGGTACGCCGTCTCGCCCTCCGCCTCGTCGGCCGGCCGGGTGCGCGTCGTGCCGTCCGCGCCGATCGCCACGATCTCCCGCTCGCCGGCCGGGCCGTGCACGCAGGTGAGCACGTCCGTGGTCAGCGTCGCGTCGTACCCGGCCGGCGCGCAGACCGTGTCCTCGCCCACCGGCACGCGCCACGCGATCTCGCCGGACGCGGGGTCGACGGCGACGACGCCGTCGAACCCCGGGGGCCCCTGACCCGGCTCGGCGCCGCCCTGGACGGAGTAGTCGTACGGCGTGGCCGGGGGCAGCACCAGCAGCCCGCCCATGACGACGGCCTGCTGGTCGAGACCGGGAGCGACCGAGGCCCCGCGGTCGTCGTACGGCAGGGACCACGTCTCCTCCGGCGGGCTCGCGAGCGAGGCGACGCCGACCGGCGACCCGCTCATGAGCTCCGCCCGCCGCTGGTCGCGCACGAGGTCGACCGCCGTGAGGGTCACCGCGACGGTGACGACGACGGCCCCGGCCCGCAGCCAGGTGCGCCGGGACAGCCGGGGCAGCCGGGGCAGGCGCGCCGCGCGCTCGCCCGCCGCCTCCTCGGCCTCGTGGCTCTCCGGACGGTCGTCGGCCACGCCCTCCACGCCGTCCTCGACCAGGTCGAAGACGACGGGTTCCTCCCGGTCCGGGCGCGACATGCCGGGAGCCTACCCGGAGCTCCCGGGCGGCCGGTCAGCCCAGGCCGACGACGCCGTGCTGCGTGATCTGCGCCAGGTAGCCGTCGACGCTCTCGATCTGCGTGTACGGCGTCTCCTGGTCGATCTCCCACCGCACCGAACCGTCACCGAGGTCGATCGCGACGAGGCGCAGACCGGACTCCGCACCCTGCGGGTCGGCGGCCACGGGCAGCAGCAGCACGTCGCCGTCGGTGTACGCACCGAAGACCGAGGAGCTCACGCCACCGAACATGCCCTGCAGGCCGATCTCCTGCGGGTCGATCGCCCACCGCTCGGCCCCCGTGCCCAGGTCGACCGCGCGCAGCGCGCCGAGCTCGTCCACGAGCACCGCGGTGCCCGACGCGGTCACGAGCAGGTCGCTCGACCGCAGCAGCCGCGCGGTCCAGAGTGCCTGCCCGGCATCGTCCTCGTCGGTCGACAGCGCGACCGTGTTCAGCCCGGCGCGCACCAGGAGCAGGCGCGGGTCGCGGCCGTCGGTCGCCCACGGCACGAGCGCCCGGCCGCCCAGCCGGACGGTCTCGCCGTGCGGCAGGTGCGCCACCTCGTGCGGCGACGCGGACTCCCGGGTGTCCTCGTCCGCCGTGTCCGGCCCCACCCAGCCGCCGGCGGGCAGGGCGGTGAACCGGCTCGAGGAGCCGACGCCGACCGGGTCGTCGGTGTCGTCGTCCGGCCCGTCGACCCGGGTGCCGTCGAGCAGGAACGCCGCGGCGACGCCGCACCCCTCGAGCTCGAGGACCCCGTGCTGCAGGCTCGCGCCGAGGCCGCCGCCGACGTCGAGCCGGGGCACGGGGGCCGCGTCGCCGTCCTGGTGGTAGGTGACGCAGTCGTTCGCGTCCGGCCTCCCGGCGGCCAGGGTCTCGCTCCAGCGCTCCGCGCCGGTCGCCGCGTCCTCCACCCGGACGGTCACGTCCGGGGCGGTGAACCCCTGGGGCAGGTGGGCGGCCCCGGTCTTGTCGACGACCAGCGACCTCGGCTCGGGCACGTCGCCGACGAGGTCGAGGAGGACCAGCGTGCCGTCCGGCCCCGGCAGCACGCGGGCCGCCGGGTCGAGCTCGCGCGTCGTGGCCGCGCCGTCGCGGTCCACGACGGTGACGGTCCGCGCCTCGTCCGCCGGGTCCGCGGGGACGGTCGTGCAGACGAGCGGGTCCGACGGCGGTGTCGTCGCCGGACCGCCGATGCCGAGCCACGGGGCCGGGCCGCAGATCGCGCCGGGCTCGACGTCGACCGACCACCGCACGTCCCCCGACGCCGGGTCGAGGCCCTGGACCTTCCCGCCCCCGACGACCGCGAGCACGCCGGGCATCTCGATCAGCGTCGAGGTGATCGGGTCCTCGAGGTCGAGCGACCACAGCTCGGCCGGCTTCTCCGCGAGGCTCCGCACGCCGCCCGGCGCCGCGACGAGGTCCCGGAACCGCAGGCGCGCGTCGACGAGGGCCGCGGCGGCGACCGCGAGCACGACGACGACAGCGACCCCGCCCACCAGCAGCGCCCGGCCCCTGCGGCTCTCGGGCACCCGGCGGCGCACCGCC
>NZ_JABEMG010000082.1 GCF_013004695.1 Promicromonospora citrea | reverse complement strand
GCGCCGGGCGTTGGCCGTGCGGGCGCGGCCCGCCGCCACGCCGAGACCCGCGGGCAGCACGACCTCGAGGCGGCGCCCGCCGACCTCGACGACCACGCGCTCCGCGAGGACCTCCTCCTCGGCCTCGGGAGCCGGGGCGGGCGCGGCGGGCGCGAGCGCCTTGAGCTGGTCGGCGAACTCCGTCTCGATCCAGCGGGTGTGCACGCGGAACGGCGTGCCGTCGGTCGGCACGAACGCGTCCGACTCGAGCACGGCGCGGTGGAACGGCAGCACGGTGGGGATGCCCTCGACGACGAGCTCGCGCAGCGCGCGGCGCGCCCGCTCGACGGCCTCGGTGCGCGTGGCGCCCGTGACGATGAGCTTGGCGATCATCGAGTCGAACGCGCCGGAGACGGTGTCGCCGGCGACGACGCCGGAGTCGACGCGGACGCCCGGGCCGGACGGCCAGCTCAGGGTGTTCAGCCGGCCGGGCGCGGGCAGGAAGTTCGCCGCCGGGTCCTCGCCGTTGATGCGGAACTCGATCGAGTGCCCGCGCACCACGGGGGACTCGTAGCCCAGTGCCTCGCCCGCCGCGATCCGCAGCTGCTCGCGCACCAGGTCGATGCCCGTGACCTCCTCGGTCACGGGGTGCTCGACCTGCAGACGCGTGTTCACCTCGAGGAACGAGATGGTGCCGTCGGCGCCCACGAGGAACTCGCACGTCCCCGCCCCGACGTACCCGGCCTCGCGCAGGATCGCCTCCGACGCGGTGTAGAGGGCCTTCTCCTGGTCCGGCGTGAGGAACGGCGCGGGCGCCTCCTCGACGAGCTTCTGGTGGCGACGCTGCAGCGAGCAGTCGCGGGTCGACACCACGACGACGTTGCCGTGCGTGTCGGCCAGGCACTGGGTCTCGACGTGCCGCGGCTTGTCCAGGTAGCGCTCCACGAAGCACTCGCCGCGGCCGAACGCCGCCGTCGCCTCGCGGACCGCCGAGTCGAACAGCTCGTCGATCTCGTCGATCGTGCGCGCGACCTTGAGCCCGCGGCCGCCGCCGCCGAACGCCGCCTTGATGGCGATGGGCAGGCCGTGCTCCTCGGCGAACGCGCGCACCTGGGCGGCGTCGGCGACCGGGTCCGGCGTGCCGGGCACGAGCGGCGCGCCCGCGCGCTGCGCGATGTGCCGCGCGCTCACCTTGTCGCCCAGCGCCTCGATCGCCGACGGCGGCGGGCCGATCCACACCAGCCCGGCGTCGATGACGGCCTGCGCGAACTCCGCGTTCTCGGACAGGAACCCGTAGCCCGGGTGCACGGCGTCGGCCCCCGAGCGGCGTGCGACGTCGAGCAGCTTGGCCGGGTCGAGGTAGGTGTCCGCCGCGCGGGCGCCGCCGAGTGCGAACGCCTCGTCGGCGAGGCGCACGTGCAGGGCCTCGCGGTCCTGGTCGGCATAGACGGCGACGGAAAGCAGCCCCGCGTCGGCACATCCACGGGCCACGCGCACGGCGATCTCACCACGGTTGGCGATGAGCACCTTCGAGATGGTTCGGGGCAGGCTGGAACTGGGCACGGCTCACGGTAACCCGGCCGTACCGGGCCCCAGTACCGCCTCGGCGCACCCGGCGGAAAGTCTGGAGACCAGACCAACCCCGGCACGCGCCGTTTGGAGGATTCGGACATGGCGTCGCCCCTGGGTCGACCGCTGAGGCGGGTCCGCTTGTCGGTATCGGGTAAAGCGGCCGACCTGACGGACGGTCCGTTTCGAGAACGACCTGGGGGACCGTCCCGGCCCCGGAAACGTCCCGCAGGTCGTTCTGGAAGCGGACCCCGAGGGGGTGATCCGGGTCACTCCCGACGGGTCCGCGTTTTCTCTGTCTCCGCGGGCCGGTTCTCGTTACTGTGGCGCGGTGCCACGCCTGGTCCTCGCCTCACAGTCTCCCGCCCGACTCGCCACGCTGCGGTCCGCCGGAGTGACCCCTGACGTCATCGTGTCCGGCGTGGACGAGGACAAGGTCCTCGCGGACGCCGCCGACCGGTTCGGCGACCTCGACCCCGCCGACGCCGTGCTCGTCCTCGCGCAGGCCAAGGCGGAGGAGGTCGCGTCGCGCCTCGAGGAGGCCTGGACCGAGGACGCCGACGCGCCCGCCGACGTGATCGTCGTCGGCTGCGACTCCATGCTCGAGATCGGCGGCGAGGTGGTCGGCAAGCCCGCCGACGCCGCGGCCGCCCGCGAGCGCTGGCGCGGCATGCGGGGCACCAAGGGCGTGCTGCACACCGGGCACTGGGTGGTGGACCTGCGCGACGACGCAGCGGGCGGCACCGGTGGCACGCTCGGCTCGACCAGCTCGACCACGGTCTGGTTCGCCGACATCGACGACGACGAGATCGACGCCTACGTCGCGACCGAGGAGCCCCTGCACGTCGCGGGCGCCTTCACGATCGACGGGCTCGGCGGCCCGTACGTCGAGCGCATCGAGGGCGACCACCACGGCGTGGTCGGGATCAGCCTGCCGCTGCTGCGCGATCTCCTGGCCGACCTGAACGTCCCGTGGCGTGCCCTGCGCCCGGCCGCTTCCTCGGCCGCGTCGGACAGCCCGGCCGAGCCGGCCGACCGCTGAGCCCGTACGCGGCCGGACCCGCACCTCAGGTGCGCACACCCGGCCGTGCCGGTGTGCCCAGCTCGATCGCCTCGTCCCGCCCGAGGGGTTGCCCCGCGACCCAGCCGAACCGGCGGAGCCGTTCCGCGACGTCGCGGCCGACTCCTCCGGGCCGCTCGTTCTCCGAGGCGGCGAAGCGCAGCACCACGACCCGGTCGGTGCCGACCAGCGCGTTCTGCCTGCGGGCGTCCCGGGCCAGGGCACCGGGGCGCCCGTGCACCTCGATCCCGTCGATCTCGACAACCAGCCAGCGCCCGCCCGGCAGCCGGTAGACGAGGTCGGCCCGGGCGAGGAAGACGCCGTCGCGGAACAGGTTGACCTGTTGGCCGTCCGGCGGCACACCGTGATCGAGGCACGACAAGCGCGCGAAGGTCTCGGCGGCCGACTCGTCGCGCTCGTCGGCCAGTCCGAACCAGGTATGACGGTCTCGGGAGCCACGCCTGCCGCGGAGGAGGTCGTGCACGTGCTCCAGGCCGGTGCGGTCGAGGTATCCCTCGTGCAGGGCGCTGCTCAGCACAGCGACGCCCTGCTCGCGCGTCAGCGTGGGCAGGGCCTGGGCCAGCGCGTGGTCGAACCGTGCGGCGAGCCGGCCGCGGAGGAGCTGTGTCGGGAACGGTGCGTACTGCCGCACCACGATGCCGCCCCGGCCAGGCGCACCCAGACCCCCGGGGAGGGCGACCTCGGCGTCGAACCGACGGGGCAGGCCCGCGACGCCGTAGAGGGCAAGGGCACAGCTGCCGGTGGACACGGCGTCGTCGTACGCGAGCAGGGCGGTCCAGGCGATCCGGCGGCGGACATGATCGTGGAAGTCGGGCCGCCGGCGGCGCTCCACCGGCGCGGGGTCGGTGTCGTAGACACCGCGCACCACCCGCTGCCACCGACCCTGGGCAACGAGCCGGGACACGCGCCGCTTGTCGATCCCGGCAGCGTCGCACTGGGCCTTGCTGACGAGGCCCTCCTGCCCGGCGGCGTCGAGGAGGAGGGCGTGGGGGATCCGGATCAGCGGTCGCATGCACCGATCAGACCCGACGCCGGACGGTCCCACCAGCCCCGAGACCCGGCCCTGTGCACATCCCCCCGCCCCGGCTCCCTGTGGAGATCTCTCGACCCCGCGGACCACCACGGTGGTCCCCTTCGAGAACGACCTGCGGGACGCTTTCGCGGC
Source organism: Promicromonospora citrea (assembly GCF_013004695.1). Taxonomy (GTDB): domain Bacteria; phylum Actinomycetota; class Actinomycetes; order Actinomycetales; family Cellulomonadaceae; genus Promicromonospora; species Promicromonospora citrea. The sequence goes on along the minus strand of NZ_JABEMG010000082.1, from coordinate 18,247 downwards.
CAGAAGTGTCCCGCAGGTCGTTCTCGAGGATCGCTCGGTGAGCGGCGGCCGGCGACGTCAGGACAGCGCCTCGCGGAGGGTGTCCAGGCCCACCGAGCCCAGGTTCAGCGCCGTGGCGTGGAACGCCTTGATGTCGAAGTCCTCGCCGCGCGCCGTCGCGGCGGACCGGGCGGCGTCCCGCGTCTGCTCCCAGAGCCGCTGGCCCACCTTGTACGACGGCGCCTGCCCCGGCCAGCCCAGGTACCGGTTGAACTCGAACCGGACGAACTCCTCGGCCATGTTCACGTTGGCCAGCAGGAACGGCCAGCCCTTCTCGGCGGTCCAGGTGCCGCCGCCCCACTTCTCGGGGGCGGGCAGGCCGAGGTGCACGCCGATGTCGAACACCACCCGGGCGGCGCGCAGGCGCTGGGCGTCGAGCATGCCGAGGCGGTCGCCCGGGTCGTCCAGGTGGCCGAGGTCGGCCATGAGGCGCTCGGCGTAGAGCGCCCAGCCCTCGCCGTGGCCGGACACCCAGCAGGCCAGCCGGCGCCAGCTGTTCAGGGTGTCCCGGGCGAACACCGCCTGACCGCACTGGAGGTGGTGGCCGGGCACGCCCTCGTGGAACACGGTCGTCTTCTCGCGCCACGTGTTGAACTCCGTGACGCCCTCGGGCACGGCCCACCACATGCGCCCGGGGCGGGTCCAGTCGTCGCTCGGCGGGGTGTAGTAGATGCCGCCCGACTGCGTGGGCGCGATCATGCACTCGAGGTCCAGCACGGGCTCGGGGACGTCGAAGTGGGTGCCGTTCAACGCCGCGATCGCGGCGTCGGAGGTCTCCTGCATCCAGGCCTTGAGGGCGGCGGTGCCCTCGAGGCGGCGGGCGGGGTCGGCGTCGAGTGCGGCGACGGCCTGCTCGACCGTGGCGCCGTGGCCGGCGATCTGCGCGGCCACCTGCTCCTGCTCCGCGACGATCCGGTCGAGCTCCTCCAGGCCCCAGGCGTAGGTCTCGTCGAGGTCGACGGTCGCGCCGAGGAAGTACCGCGACCACAGCGCGTAGCGGTCACGGCCGACGGCGTCGGCCTCCGGGGCCTGCGGTGCCAGGTCGCGCTCCAGGAACTCCGCGAGCTTTCCGTAGGCGGCGCGGGCCGCGGTCGCCCCGTGCTCGAGCTCCTTGCGGACCAGGCTGCACGCGGCGGACTCGTCGAGCACGGCGTCGACGGCGGGGCCGCGTGTGAAGGAGGTGAAGAAGGAGTCCGGGCCGGCCAGCTCGCGTGCCTGGTCCACGCACTCGCGCACCTGGCGGATCGCGGCGACGTCGCCCTTCGCCGCCGCGGCGGCCAGCGACTCGACGTACCCGTCGACGGCGTCGGGCAGGGCGTTCAGGCGGGCCGCGATGTTCTCCCACGCCTCGACCGAGTCGGTCGCCATGATGTCGAACACGTCGCGCAGGCCCTGCACGGGGGACTCGATGTTGTTCAGGTTGCGCAGGTCCTCGCCGGCCTCGTGCAGCTCGAGATCGAGGCCGAGGCGCTCGCGCATCGCGGAGACCGTCACGCGGTCGACGTCGTCGGCGGGCTCGACGCCGTCCAGCGCGGTCAGCGTCTCGCGTGCGGCCTGGGCCAGCGCGTCGTGACCGGCGGGGGAGAGGTCGCCGATCTCGTGGTCGTGCCCGGGCAGACCCATGGCTGTGGCGGACAAGGGGGCGAGCTGGATGAGACGCTTGACGTAGTCGTCGGCGACGGCGTCGATCTGCGTCGGGGTGCGTACGGGGCTGGTCATGCCGACCGAGCCTACGTGCCCGGTCCGGCGGCTACGAGAAGTTAATCCCCCGTACGCGGCTTGTCGCGGCATCCCGCCTGCTGCGGACGGTACGATCGTCCCCGGCTTGAGCGTCCAGCTCGCCGACCCCGAGAAAGGGAAATGCATGAACGTTCGAGGCCGGAGTCTGCGCCACCGCGCGCTTCGCAAGATCGCCAGGACGGCCGACCGCTGGGCAGGGACCAGCGCGGCGCAGCAGAAGAAGCCCTCTGCCGCGTCGACCGCGCCGGCGTCCGCGAGCAAGCCGACGGTCGACGAGAAGGCCGTGACGCGTCTGCGCGGCTCGTACCGTCAGATGGCGGAGGTCGCGCTGGGCCTGGAGCCGGGCACCCTCCCGGAGAGCGAGGTCCGCGCCAAGCGCGAGTACGTCCACGCCGCCAAGAAGATGGCGGCCGACGCCGAGCTGGCGCGCCTGCTGCGCGCGGGCACCCCGCTGCCCGACGCGCTCGTCACGATGATCCGCGGGCGGTTCACCCGCAAGCTCAACTCCGAGGTGCTGGTCGGCGCGCGCGCCCTGTGCCACTCGCTGCACGACCAGCCCGAGACGCGCGTCGCCGGTGCGCTCGGCGGTGCGCTCGTCGCCCGCCACGCCGGCACGTACGACCTCGCCTGGGACCTGTTCACCGAGGTCCCGCGGGACGTCGTCGCGCGGAACGCGCCCGTCGAGTTCCTCCGCACGGCCGCCCAGGTGGGCGACCTGAGCATCGTCGACGAGACGGTGAAGTGGATCGACCAGGGCACGGTGCGCGGCGCCAGGAACCTCTTCCAGATGGCCTCGATCTACTTCGCGGTCAAGGAGTACGCCGCGGCGTCCCGCGCGATCGACGCCGCGCGCGAGGCCGGCGACGCCGACGAGGCGCTCACCCGGCGCATCGGGCTGCTCGCCGACTTCACGGAGCGCGCGACCACGCCGCGCACCGCGACCGTGCCCGAGGGCCGCGTGTCGTTCGGCGTCATCGACTACAAGCAGCCCGACGAGGGCACGACGTCCTCCAACGTGGGCGACTACGTGCAGACCATCGCGAGCCTCGGCCACCTGGTCCGGCACGCGGGCCTGCGCCTGCACGGCGACGACGAGCTCGTCGAGGTGGTCTCGGAGCTGCAGGGCCGGGTCCGTCCCGAGCTGCAGATCGACGGCCCCGGCGCCGACGTCCAGCTGATGACCCTGAACCGTGACTCGTCGAGCTTCGACGCCGTCCCGGAGAACACCTGGGCGATCGCGTTCGGCTGGTACATGCAGGACATCTTCGGCCTGGCCTACGACTTCCCGTTCCACCCGAACGTGAACCCGCTGTTCATCTCGTTCCACGTGAACCGGCCGAACATGCTCACGCCCGAGGCGATCGAGTACCTCAAGGCGCACGGCCCGATCGGCTGCCGCGACTGGAACACCGTCTACCTGCTCCTCGCGCGCGGCGTGCCGGCCTTCTTCTCCGGCTGCCTCACGACGACGATCAGCACGGTCTTCCCCGACACGGAGCGGCCCGTCCCGGCCGACGGCCCGACGGCGTACGTCGACACCGCCGCGCCGACCGAGGACGCCGTCCAGATCACGCAGATGCACGAGGACGTCCGCTGGACCTCGATGGGCCCGAACGTCCGCGAGGCGCTGGACCTGCTGGAGAGCTACCGCACGGAGTTCGGCCAGGTCGTCACCTCGCGCCTGCACTGCTACCTGCCGTCGTGGTCCATCGGCGCGAACGTGAAGTTCACGCCGAAGAACCGGGCCGACGTCCGGTTCGCCGGCCTCCTCGACGCGGACGAGAACGACCTGGACGCGATGCGGGAGCGCATCCGTCGCCTGCTCGCGCCGGCGATGGCCCTCGTGCTGCGCGGCGCCTCGCGCGAGGAGGTCTACGCCGAGTGGCGCAAGACCGTCGCGCCGGAGGTCGCCCTGGCCGAGCAGCGGTACGCCGCGCCGGGAACCCGCCTGACGGCGTCCTTCGACGTCGACGAGGCCTGCCGGACGGCGCGCGCCTCGCGCGTCGTGCGACCCGCCACGGCCCCGCGCCCGGCCGGCGACGTGGTCAACGTCGCGGTCGCGCTCGACGGCAACCTCAAGCAGGAGATGGAGATCGTCATCGGCGGCCTGGTCCAGCACTCGGACCGTCCGCTGCACGTCGTGGCGCTCACGCGCGACCACACGACCGAGGACCACGACCGGCTCGCGGGCCTGTTCCCCGAGGTCGAGTTCGAGTGGATCGCCTGCGACGACATCGACTACGGGCCGGTGCTGGGCATGCTCAAGCACATCACCGTCTCGACGATGGACCGCCTGCTCCTGCCGGAGCTGCTGCCGGACCTCGACCGCGTGGTCTACCACGACATCGACGCGCTGACCGTCAAGGACATCGCGACGCTCCACGACGTCGAGCTCGATGGTTCGCCGCTCGCCGCCCGCCCGTCCGTGGGCCACGGCGTGCGCAGCGGTCTCGGCAACATCCTCAAGCAGGGCCGCCGCCTCACGGAGGAGCCCACCGTCGCCAACGAGTTCTTCCGGGTCATGTACCAGCGGCACCCGAACGACTTCGACGGCTTCAACGCGGGCATCCTGGTGATGGACCTCGCGCAGATGCGCCAGGAGCACTTCACCGCGGACTACGTGGCGTACGTCGAGACCTACGGTCTCAACGACCAGGAGATCCTCAACTGCTACGCCGGCTCCCGGTACCGGAAGCTCGACCCGGTCTGGAACAACTGGCCGACCCAGGAGACGGTGACCGACCCGAGCATCGTCCACTGGGCGGGCTGGCTGAAGCCGTGGAACAAGGACCTCTACGTCAAGTCCCGCGACCTGTGGGACAAGGGCGAGGCGTTCGTCGCGTCACGTCGCGCCGCTGCGTGACATGACCGACGCGCTGTCCACGGACGAGGCCCTGCACCAGGAGGTGCAGGGCCTCGCCCGCACTCTGCGGGGCCGCCGCAGGCCGTCCGTACCGGACGTCATCGGCACCCTCATCCGCGTCCGGGACTCGGGCGACGCGGCGCTGGCCACCGAGCTCGCGGAGGCGGCATCGGCCCGCTTCCCCGACCGGGCCCGCGTGCTGCTGGCTTGCGCGGGCGCGCTGGAGGCGTCGGGGCAGGCCGCCTCCGCCGTCACTCACCTGCGCCGGGCCCTCGCGCTCGACGACCTGCAGGACCGCAGGACGGCCCAGCGCCGCCTCGCGCGTGCGCTGGTCGCCGCCGGTGCGCCCACCGGCGAGGTGGACGCGGCGTACGCCGACCTCCTGCGGTCCGAGCCGACGTCGTGGGCCGTGCTGTCCGAGTGGCGAGCGGTCGGGCGCGGGCCGGACGACGTGCCCCTCGCCGAGCGGCTGTCCGCGCTCCAGACGGCAACGGACACCCCGATCCCGGTCGTGCTGCACGAGCTGCTCCGCGGCCCGGACGGGGCAGCGGCGCGCGCCGCGCACGCCGACGCCGTCGCGGCCTTCCTGGCCGGGGACGACGCGCAGGCGTGCGCCCGGGTGCACGCGGCCTGGACGGCGCTCGCCCCGGTCCCGGAGGCGGACGCCGACCGGGTGGTGACGCTGCCGAACGGCATCAAGGAGCTCTTCTTCCTGGCGACGCCGCCCCGCACGCTCACGCCCGAGGCAGCGCTCGCCGAGGGCGTGTCGCTGGACCCGGGCGCCGTCGCCTGGTGGCGCGAGGAGTTTCTGCGGCCGGACGTGCCGCAGCCCGACGACCGCGTGTTCGTGACGCAGGCCCAGCGGCGCGCCGTCGACGCCGACGACCCGCACCTCGCGCACCAGACGCGTGCGGTCCGTGACCGGCAGCTCGTGCTGCGGGACCCGCTCACGGGCGTGCCCTGCGCCCCGTTCGACGCCGTCGTCGCGTTCGGCAAGGCCGTGTACTCGTTCGGCGACGGCGAGCTCGCGCTGCTGCTGTGCCTCGGCGCCGGCCACCGCGCGGCCTACGTCTACCTGCCCGGGCGAGGGCTGCTGCTCGACCTCGGCGCGACCTACGCCCGCCCGATCCTCCCGGCCCACCGCCTGGCGAACCTGTCACGGGACCTCCTGCAGCGCGTGGCCACGTACCGCGAGCGCTACGCCGCCGCGGTGGCGACCCGGCCGGACCCTGCCGCGCGGCGCACGGTCGTGCTGCAGATGACCATCCCGGAGAATTTCGCCCACCACGTCTGGAACTTCCATCCGGGGGTCGAGCGCCTCGTCGACCTCGGGATCGCGGGGAACGTCGCGGAGGTGCGCACGGCGGGGACGGAGTTCTTCGGGCCGTTCCCCGACCTGTTCCCCGAGCTCGCGGGGGCCCGGGTCGTCGACGAGCCGCGGCGCGGCGTGCGCGACCCGTACCCGTTCTCGCACGAGCACCTCGTCGTCGCCGTCGGCGGATACCTCGTCCGGCGCTCGCTGGTCGAACGGATCAGGGACCGGGTCGCCCGGGCCGAGCCCGCACCGGGGTTCCGGCAGCCGCCGTCGGCGGGCGGACCGCCGCTGACCGGGCCCGTCGTCTGGGTCGGGCTGCGGGTGCGCAGCCGGGCCTGGGTCGACCAGGAGCACGAGGTCGCCCGGTTCGCCGACGCGATCCACCGGCGCTACCCCGGCGCGACGGTGCTGCTCGACGGGTACTCCTACCCCGTCGGCCGCGACGAGGTGTCCGCGCAGTGGCAGGAGAGCATCGACGAGCTGCACGCCGTGGCGCGCGCGATCCGGGCCGCCGCGCGGCACGGGGACCAGGTGGTCGACCTCGTGGGCAGCACCCTGCGGGAGGCGGTGCTGTGGGCCGCCGTCACCGACGTGTACGTGGCGCCGAACGGCACCAGCCAGCACAAGGTGGGCTGGTTCAGCGACGCCCCCGGCGTGGTGTACGCGCCGCCGTCGCTGGGCGACCTCCCGCCCGACGAGCGGCCCGGCGCGCGGGAGGCGGAAGGGCGCCCCGTGCCCGTGACGCTCCTCGGCGAGCCGGTGGGTGAGGGCGAGCGCCGCGGCCGGAACGACGTCCGCCCTCACCTGGAGAACCTGCGGATCGACCGGGGTCAGCTGCTCGCGACGGTGTGCGAGCTGCTCGACGCCCGGCTCGCGGCGACCTCGTCGACCAGCTCGCGCCACGAGTCCCTGTACCGGCGCGGCGAGAAGCTCTTCGTGACCCGCTTGGCGCCGCGGCTCAGCCTGCGGGCCAGCCGGTCGTCCTCGAGCACCTGAACGAGGCGGTCCGCGAGGGCCCGGACGGCGTCCTGGGGCACGAGGAAGCCGTTCTCGCCGTCGAGGATCACCTCGGCCGGTCCGTAGTTGCAGTCGTACGCGACGACGGGCGTGCCCACCGACATCGCCTCGGTGAGGGTGAGCGGCAGGCCCTCGTGGAGGGACGTCATGGCGGCGACGCGCGACCCGGCGAACGCGTGCAGCGCCTGCCCGGTCGCGCCGTGGAAGCGCACGACGCCGTCGAGGCCGAGCTCCGTGGTGAGCTTCGCGAGCGGCTCCGCCTCGGTGCCGTGCCCGTAGACGTCGAGGACCGCGTCGGGGACCCGCTCGTGCACGAGCGCGAAGGCCTGCAGCAGGTGGTCGAGCTGCTTCTGCGGCGCCAGCCGGCCCACGAACGCCACCGACCGCCGGTCGCGCCGCACCCCGCGGACCCGCGGCCGCGGGGCGGCGTGCCGGAGCACCCGCAGCGGCGGCAGGTCGGGGTAGCGCGCCTGGAGGTCCGTGCGCTGCCGCTCGGTGAGGCAGACCATGACGTCGACGTTCGTCGTGTCGGAGAAGAAGCCCTCCCAGTGCGGCTTCGTCGGCGCGCTCGCGTCGTAGGGTGCGGCGAAGTGCGAGTTGTGCAGCACGGACACGCCGTGCACGCGCGGGTGACGCATGCGGCGCAGGGCGCGCTGCCACACGTTCTCGCCGTCCGCGAAGACGACGAGGTGCTCCGCGGCCGCGAACGTGGCGTCCAGCCAGCGGGCGATCACGCCGGCGTAGTCGCCGACCTCCTCGTCGCGGAGCCGCAGCCGGGCCTCGCCCGCGCCCACGTGCCCCTCGACCTCCGCCTCGAGCCAGACGGCGCGTCCGTCGACGACGAGCTCGCGCCGCCGGCCCCCGCCGCCCGCGCGCAGGTGGTCGATCGCGATGAGCTCTCCGTGGGCGAAGGCCCACAGCGACTCCCTGGTGCCGTCCTCGCGCAGCACGACGATCTGCCGCGTCGCGTCCGACGTGTCGTGCAGCTCGATGGTGCGCAGCGTGCCGTCCACCAGCGTGCGGACCTGCCGCGCGCCGTCGACGGTCCGCGTGCGCCGCTGCACGCCGGGCCCGTCGGGCACGCGCGGCAGCACGATCGGGTCCAGCTCCCCGGCGCGCTCCCGGTCGATGGCGTCGGGGCCGTCGCGCCACAGGACGAGCAGGCGCACCTCCGGGCGCAGCAGGCCGTGCTCGCGGACCCAGTCGCCGTCGTCGTCGAGGAGGCCCGTCACGACCAGCGTGGTGCGGTAGCCGAGCTCGGCGTAGAGGTTGGCCCGGGCCAGGACGGCGCGCGTGCCACCGGCGATGCGGTGGCCGAGCGACCGGACGAACAGGACGACGTCGATGTCCCCGGGGCGGGGCGTCGTGGTCATGACCGCAGGCTCCAGCGCCACGCGTCGGCGTTGTGCCGTCCCGCGCGCCCGCCGAAGCTCTTCGCCGTCGCGGGGGCGTTGCCCCGCAGCGACCGGGCCCGGTTGGTCCACTCGTCGAGCGGCGCGGCGTCCTCGGGCTCCGGGCCGCCCGCCGCGACGGCGGCGAGGCCGGCGACCAGCGCGGCGACCTCGACGTCGTCCGGGCGCCCCCGGACCACGCGCACCTGCGGGCTCATTCGTCGTCCTCCTCGTAGAGACCGAAACCGGGCGCCTCGCCGCGCGAGGCGGCCCACTCGGCGATGTCGTACCCGCCGTCGGTGAGCGCCGTCGCCACGGACTCCCCGGCCGCGTCGAGCAGGTCGATCACGCCGTCGAGCGACGCGTCCCCGCCCTCCCGGGCCGCGACGACGAACCCCAGGTAGAACGCCTCTGCGTCCTCCGGCGTGGGCTCGTCGACGTCGTCCGGCTCCGCGCCGTCCTCGGGCTCCCACACCGACGACGTGAGGTCGGGGTGCATGCCGAGCGCGCCGTGCAACGTGTCGAACAGCGCGGCGTTGAGGTGCCCCACCTTCGACTCCAGGGCCAGCACGCGTGGGTCCTCGTCCGCCTCGGCGGCGCCGAACTCGGCACGGACGCCCACGGCGGTACCGACGTACTCGTGCAGGGCAGCCGCCAGCGCGTCGACCGCGCGGTGCATGGGCTCCGCGTCGACGCGGCCCATCGGCGCGGGGCCGTGGGTGGCGTCCTCGTGGCTCATCTGGTTCGTCCTCCGGTCCTCCCGCCGGTCAGAGCGGGATGTTGCCGTGCTTCTTCGGAGGAAGCGTAGATCGCTTCGTGCGCAGGGCGCGCAGGGCGCGCACGACCTGCACCCGGGTCTCCGACGGGCGGATCACCGCGTCGACGTACCCGCGCTCGGCGGCGTCCCACGGGTTCACGATCGCGTCCTCGTACTCGGCGGTCAGCCGCGCGCGCTCCGCCTCGACGTCGCCGCCCGCCTCCGCGACCGACCTGAGGGCGCCGCGCTGCAGGATGTTCACGGCGCCGCTCGCGCCCATCACGGCGATCTGGGCGGTCGGCCAGGCGAGGTTGACGTCGGCGCCGAGCTGCTTGGAGCCCATGACGATGTACGCGCCGCCGTACGCCTTGCGCGTGATGATCGTGACGAGCGGCACCGTCGCCTCGGCGTACGCGTAGATGAGCTTCGCGCCGCGGCGGATGATGCCCTGGTGCTCCTGGCCGACGCCCGGCAGGAAGCCCGGCACGTCCACGAAGGTCAGCACGGGGATGTTGAACGCGTCGCACGTGCGCACGAACCGCGCGGCCTTCTCCGCCGCGTCGATGTCGAGCGTGCCGGCCATGGACTGCGGCTGGTTGGCGATGATGCCGACCGACTGGCCCTCCACGTGCCCGAACCCGGTCAGCACGTTGGTGGCGAACAGGGGCTGCACCTCGAGGAACGACTCCGGGTCCAGCACCGCCTCGACGGCCTCGCGCATGTCGTAGGGCTGGTTGTCGCTGTCGGGGATCAGCTCGTCGAGCGCCTCGTCCTCCGGCGTCACCTCGAGCACGGTGTCGCCCTCCGGCGGGTAGGCCGGGGCGTCCGACAGGTTGTTCTGCGGCAGGTAGCTGACGAGGTGGCGCACGTAGTCGAGCGCGTCGTCCTCGTCGCTGCCCATGTAGTGGGCGACGCCGGAGCGCGTGTTGTGCGTGCGGGCGCCACCCAGCGTCTCGAAGTCGACGTCCTCGCCCGTGACGGTCCGGATCACGTCGGGGCCTGTGATGAACATGTTGGACGTCTGGTCCGCCATGACGATGAAGTCCGTCAGGGCGGGGGAGTAGACCGCGCCGCCCGCGCTCGGGCCGAGGATGAGCGAGATCTGCGGGATCACGCCCGACGCCGCCACGTTGCGGCGGAACATCTCCGCGAACTGCGTGAGGGCCGCGACGCCCTCCTGGATGCGCGCGCCGCCGCCGTCGCTGATGCCGATGAGCGGCACGCCCGTGCGCAGCGCGAGGTCCTGCACCTTGGTGATCTTCTGGCCGTGCACCTCGCCGAGGCTCCCGCCGAACACCGTGAAGTCCTGCGAGTAGACGCAGACCTGGCGGCCGTCGATCGTGCCGTACCCGGTGACGACGCCGTCACCCGCGATCCGCTTCTTGTCGAGCCCGAAGTTGCGGCTGCGGTGCTTGGCCAGGGCGTCGAGCTCGGTGAACGAGCCCTCGTCCAGGAGCGCCTCGATGCGCTCGCGGGCGGTCTTCTTGCCCCGCTTGTGCTGCTTCTCGCGGGCCGTCTCCTCGGGGACGTCGACGGCGGCGGCCCGGCGGGCGTCGAGGTCGTCGAGCTTCGCGCGCGTGCCGGAGAGAGTCGTGGTGGCGTCGTTCACACCCCGAGCCTAGTTGTCGGATGCCTCCGGCTCGATGCGTGAGTGTCCAGCGGGTCGGGCCGCCGGGTTGTGGGGATCCTCCAAGGGCGGCGGCACGGTCCAGGGTCCAGGATGGGGCTGTGCACCCCTCACTGTCCCTCGACCGCCTCAGCGTCCCCGGGTACGGCCGGGTCGAGGTGGTCGAGACCTCGCCGTCCACGAACGCGGAGCTCGTCGCGGCGGTCCGCGACGACCCCGCCGCGTGGCCCGCGCCGTCGGCCCTCGTGGCGGAGCACCAGACCGCGGGACGCGGCCGCGCGGGCCGCACGTGGGAGACGCCCGCGCGGGCCGGGCTCACCGTGTCCGTCGTGCTGCGCCCGGCCGTGCCCGTCGGCTCGCTGGGCTGGCTCCCGCTCCTCGCGGGTCTCGCGGTCGTGCGCGCCGTCTCCGGCGACGGGGTCGACGGCGGGGTGAGCGCGGTCGTGAAGTGGCCCAACGACGTGCTCCTGCCCGCCGACGACGCTGTCGCGGGGCTGGGCCGGTACCGCAAGGTGGCGGGCGTCCTGGCCGAGGTCGTCCCGGGGGAGCCCGATGGCGGTCCCGCCGCCGTGGTGCTCGGCATCGGGCTCAACGTGGCGCAGTCGGCCGCCGAGCTGCCCGTGCCCACCGCGACGTCGCTCGCGCTCGCGGGCCATCCGCGGCCCGACCGCACGGACGTGCTGGTGCGGCTGCTCGGCGAGGTGCACGCCGTCATGCGCCGCTGGGAGCAGGCGGGCGGCGACGTCGGGGCGGCCGGACTGCGCGACGAGTACGCGGCGGTGTCGGCGACGCTCGGCACGCGGGTGCGCGCGGAGCTCGCGGGCGACGCCGGGGTGCTCGAGGGCCTGGCGGTAGGGCTGGGCGCCTCCGGCGCGCTGGTCGTCCGCGAGGAGTCGGGGCGGGAGCGCGCCGTGACCGCGGGCGACGTCTGGCACCTGCGCTGAGCGGCACCCGCCCGTGCCTGCACCGGGCGGCCGGGTGACTCCCGGGTGAATCGCGCGGAACTCCCTGCCGCAGTTGGGGTGGCCTGCGGTAATGTCCGCCGCAGCGACACAGGACAGGCAACGGAGCCTCTGACGGGAGCGGTCAGGAGATGTCGATGGACGCAGGCCGGGCGACGCTGGGCGTGGCCAAGGCGGTGGTGTGCGCCGCGGCGATCGTCACGGTGTACCTGATCAGCACGGTCCGGCTGGACCGCGGGTTCGTGCAGAGCGAGGGGACGCCGACCACGGGGCTCATCGCCGCCGTCGTCGCCTGGCTCATGGTGGTCTGGGTGCTGCTGTACCGGGACGACGGGCGCCGCGGCGTGCAGCTCGGGCTGTGGACCGTCGTCACGGTGGTCGGCATGCTGCTCGTGCTCACGGGCATCCCGCTCGTGCTCACGCTCGTCGACTGAGCCCGGCCTGGCTAGGCGGGTTGGCACGCCCGCCTACAGTGGTGACGTGCTCCACAACTCCGAGACCGACTCCGGGACCCCGCCGGTCCACCACCACGACGCCCCCGGGGCCGACACCGCCGCACGCCTCGACGAGACGCTGCTGGGCGGCGCCCGGCGGTACACGCTCTCCCAGGTGCTGGAGCTCACCGGTCTCGACAAGCAGTTCGTGACCCGGTACTGGCGCTGGATCGGCCTGCCGGTCACGCACCCGACCGAGACCTGGTTCACGGACGCCGACGTCGACGCCCTCAAGGACGCGGCGGAGCTGTTCCAGGCCGAGCAGATGGACGAGCGCGCGCAGATGACGTTCGTCCGCTCGGTGGGGCACACCGCGGACCGGCTGGCGCTCTGGCAGGTCGAGGCCCTGGTCGAGCACCTCGTGCGCCGGTACGACCTCGACGAGACCTCCGCCCGGCTGCTCGCCCTCGACCGCCTGCCCGAGATGACCGAGACCCTGCTGGGTCAGCTCGAGCACGCCTGGCGGCGTCAGCTCGCGGCGCTCACCGGACGCATGGCCATCGAGTTCGCGGGCTCGCGGAGCGACGCGCGCAACGACAGCCACCAGCTCCCGCTCGTGCGCGGCGTCGGGTTCGCGGACATCGTCTCCTTCACCAAGCGGACGGCGGGTCTCGGCTCGGAGGAGCTCGCCGAGTTCGTGCAGCGGTTCGAGGCGGGCGCGCGCGACATCATCGTCAACGCGGGCGGGCGCGTGGTGAAGACCATCGGTGACGCCGTCCTCTTCGTCACCGACGACCTCGAGACGGGGGCGGAGGTGGCCCTCGGCCTGGCCGAGACCTCGGGAGAGGCCCTCGGCACGGCGGCCCCGGGCGACCCCGAGATCCCGGTGCGCGTCGGGCTGGTCTGGGGGCGCGTGCTGTCGCGGTTCGGCGACATCTTCGGCCCCACCGTGAACCTGGCCTCGCGCCTCACGGAGCAGGCCGACCCGTCGACCGTGCTGGTCGACACGGAGACGGCCGCCCAGCTCGCCGCCAGCCCGCGGTACGCCCTCACGGCGCAGCCGGCCCGCGAGGTGCCCGGCATCGGCTCGCTCGCGCCGGTGCGGCTGCAGCGCGCCTACCAGGGCTGACCTGTCCGGGCACGGGTCGCCCGGTCAGCTCCGCAAGGTCCGCATCGCCCCCGGAAGGAGCCGCAGCTGCGCGCGGCGCTCCGCGCCGAAGGTCCGCCGGTCGCCGGACGACCAGTGCCGGTCGAAGAGGCGCTTCGCGGCGGCCACGGCCTCGGGCCGGTGCTCGGCGATCCGGCCGGCCAGCTCGAACGCCTCCTCGCGCGGCGCCTCGGCGACGGTCCCGGCCAGACCGAGCCGCGCGGCGTCGGCCCCCGTGACCTCCTCCGCGGTCAGGGTGAGGCGCTTGGCCGTCTCGATGCCGACGAGCTGGGTCAGCGCCCGGATCCCCGCCATGTCCGGGACGAGGCCGCGCGCGACCTCCTTGACCGACCAGCGCGCGTCCGGCGCGGTCACGCGGAGGTCCGCGGCCAGGGCGATCTGCACGCCGGCCCCGATCACGTGACCGTGGACGGCGGCCACCACCGGGACGGGCAGGCGCCGCCACGCCCAGCACGCCTCCTGGAACAGGTTGGTGCCGCGCGGCGACGGCACGAACGCGCGCGCGACCGTGCCGGGCGTGCGGGCGGCCGACGCCAGGTCGAGGCCCGCGCAGAACGACCGTCCGTTCCCGGACACGACCACGGCCCGGAGCCCGGGCTCACGCCGCAGCGCGCGCGCCGTGGTTCGCAGCGCGTGCAGCATGCCGAGCGACAGGGCGTTCAGCTTGTCGGGCCGGTCGAGGCGGACGTCGGCGATCCCGTCCGTGACGGTGCAGGTGACGTGGCGCCCGGACGGCGCGGCCGAGGGGGCGGTGCTGGCGGTCATGGGCGCAGCCTATGCAGGACGCGGGCCGGGCTGACGCGGGCTGGACGGCATCGAGGCGCCTGTCCGCCGTGTGACACGATGCGGGCGTGCTGAAAGTCGTTCTCTTCGATCTCGACGACACGCTCGTGGACCAGGAAAGCGCCGCGCGGGCGGCCCTGCTGGACTGGGCGCTCGAGCTGGGGCTGGACCTCGACGACCAGGACGAGCTTCTCGCGGCGTGGCTCGCCGTCTCCGAGGAGGCCTACGCGCGGTACTCCCGGCGGGAGATCACCTTCGCCGAGCAGCGCCGCGTCCGCGTGCGCGAGTTCCTGGGCGCCGACGCGTCCGACGAGGAGGCCGACGAGCTGTTCAGCGGCTATCTCACGCGCTACGAGCAGGCCTGGCGCGCCTTCGACGACGCCGTGCCCACGCTGCGCCGCGTGCGAGACGCCGGGCTCGTGACCGCGCTGCTCACCAACGGCGACGGCGTCTACCAGCACCGCAAGCTGGACCGGACGGGGCTCGCCGCGCACCTCGACGTCGTCGTCGCCTCCGGTGACCTCCCCGCGGGCAAGCCCGACCCGCGGGCGTTCGCCGCGGCGTGCGAGATCCTCGGCGTCGCGCCGGACTCGGTGCTCATGGTCGGCAACGACGTCGTCAAGGACTACCAGGGCTCGCTCGACGCCGGGATGCGTGCCGTGCTGCTCGACCGCGCGGGACTGCACCCGGAGGTGGAGCACCGCGTCGCGGGCCTGGCGGAGCTGGACCTCCGGGGCTAGCGGGGGCGCGGGTCCTGCGCCCGTGCCTGCATCTCGTCCTCCAGGACCGCCTCCAGCTCACCAGGGCTGGGCAGCGCGGAGCGTTCGCGGGGAGTCAGCCCCTCGTAGAGCGCGACGGCCACGGGCGAGGCGGTGCCGGCGAGGGCGAAGTCGAGGGTCACCTCGTTGCGTTCGGTGCAGAGCAGGATGCCGACCGTCTTCGCATGGATCGCAGGGTCGCGGAGCGTGCCGTCGACCATCGCGACGTAGGTGCCGATCTGGCCGATGTGCGCGGGCTGGAACTTGCCGACCTTGAGCTCGACGACGACGTAGCGCAGCTGGGTGACGTGGAAGAACAGCAGGTCCACGAAGAACTCGTCGCCGCCGACCTCGATCCGGTGCTGGCGCCCGACGAAGGCCATGCCACGACCGAGCTCCAGGAGGGTGTCCTGGATCCGGTCGGTGAGCGCCTGCTCGCGGTCGCGTTCCGCGCGGTGTCGGCCGGGATCCAGGTGCTCGAAGACGTACCGGTCCTTGACGGCCTGCCGCGCGAGGTCGGAGTCCGGCACGTCCAGCGTCGCGGAGAAGTTGGACGGCGCCGAACCCAGCCGCCTCTTCAGGTCCGTCCCGATCTCGAACTCGAGGCTCGCCCGGGACCAGCCGCCTTCGGCGGCCATGGCGGCGTACCAGTCCCGGTCTTCAGGGGTGTCGAGCTTGTCGAGAATGACCATGAGGTGACCCCAGGGCAATTGTGCAGCAGCTTGCTGCACAAAGTCAGCCTCGACAGGCCACGCCTGTGCAAGCTTGCGCATGTAGGTGAGGCTGCGCACCGACCAACCTCGCTGGCCAGGAAACTCTCGCCGCATGTCTGCGGAGATCCTGTCGACGACCTTCGCCCCCCAGCCGGCTTCCCGTTGGCGGTCGAGGATGGCGTGCCCGACCGTCCAGTAGAGCCGGAGCACCTCGGTGTTGGCGGCACGGACGGCCCGCACCTGTGTGGTGCGGACGCGCTGCTTGAGTTCGGCGATGAACTCGGCGTAGCCGTGCGGCGCCGAGGACGGCCCGATGTCGATTGTCACCGAGCAAGCGTCTAGAGATCTGGCATCAAGCGCGCTTCACAACTCGGATACGCGGACGCTCACACCCGCACCGGCTTCGGGTCCCGCGGCTCCGGGTCCTCCTCGATCAGCTCCGGGCCGTCGTTCTGCACCGAGCCGACGGCGTCGCGCACCGGGCGGGTGGTCAGCCGGGTGGGCTCGACCTCGAGCAGCTCGGACGCGTCGGTCACCGCCGGGTCGAGCCACGCGTCCCACGCGCTGCGGGGCAGCACGAGCGGCATGCGGTCGTGGATCGCCGTCATGCTCTCGGCGGCGGGCCGGGTGACCACCGTGGTCGACACCAGCCACCGGTCGGGGTCGGTCTCGCTCGCGGCCGGGTTCCGCCAGAACTCGTAGAGGCCGGCCAGGGCGGCGACGTCCTGCTCGGCGGGGTGGATCCAGTAGGGCTGCTTGGCGATCTTCTTCGAGCCCGGGGCGGCCGGCCCGAGCTTGCGCCACTCGTAGTACCCGTCGGCGAGCACCAGGCAGCGGCGGGCCGCGAACGGCTTGGCGAACGCGGGCTTGTCGAGCAGCGTCTCGGACCGGGCGTTGATCATGCGGGCGCCCACGCCGGGATCCTTCGCCCAGGACGGCACGAGACCCCAGCGCGCGACACGCATCGATCGCGTGACGGCGCCGGAGTCACGGGAGGCGCGCTCCACGACGATCCGCACCGGGTCGGTGGGGGCCACGTTCCACGACGGCGGCAGGAGCCGCGCGTCCTCGGCGATCTCCGCGATCGCGAGCTCGTCGGTGAGGTCCTGGTCCTTCGTGAAGGAGGCGAAGCGTCCGCACATGGGTCAAGCATGCCCCGAGCCACCGACACTCGCGGCGGCCCGGGCGGGGCGCTCGGAGAGCGAGATCACACGGCGTCGTCGCTTCCCTCGATCGTATCGATTCGATAGCATCGTCCGCATGCCATCCGCTGCGCCGTCGGGCGTCTCCTCAGCCATGCCCGCACGCCGCACCTCCTCCCGGTCGACGGTCAAGTGGGTGCTCATGCTCGGCGCCCTCTCCGCGCTGCCCGCCTTCACCGTGGACATGTACCTGCCCGCGCTGCCGCAGGTCGCCGTCGACCTGGGCTCGACAGAGGCGCTGGCCCAGCTCACGGTGTCGTGCATGCTGATCGGCGGCGGCGTCGGCCAGCTCGTCATCGGCCCGCTGTCCGACCGGTTCGGGCGTCGCGCGCCGCTGCTGGTGGGGCTCACGCTGCACGTCGTCATCTCGCTGCTGTGCGCGGTCGTGACGAGCATGCCCGTGCTCATCGGCCTGCGGCTCGCGCAGGGCTTCTTCAACGCCGCGGCCGGCGTGGCGTCCGTCGCCGTGGTGCGCGACCGGTTCGTCGGTGCGGAGGCCGCGCGCGTCCTCTCGCGTCTCATGCTCGTCATCGGCGTCGCGCCGATGTTCGCCCCCACGCTCGGCACGTTCGTGCTCGCCCACGGCTCGTGGCGCTGGGTGTTCGCGGTGCTCGCGGCGATGGGGGCCGCCCTGGTGGCCGTCGTGCTCCTCAAGATGCCGGAGACGCACCCGCCGCGCAGCCGGCTCACCGGCGGCGTGCGCGCCGTCGCCGGCGGGTACGGCCGCCTGCTGCGGGACAGGCACTTCCTCGCGCTGGCCGTGATCCCGGGCCTCGGCTTCGGTGTGCTGATGAGCTACGTGGTGGGCTCGCCGATCATCTTCCAGCAGGAGTTCGGGCTGAGCGAGAACCAGTTCGCTCTGCTGTTCGCGGTCAACGGCGTGGGGCTCGTGCTGTCCGCCCAGGTCAACGCGGCCCTGGTCCGCCGGGTCGCACCCGTGCGCCTGCTCCGGTTCGGGGTGGTGGCGCAGGCGGTGCTCGTCGTGGTGCTCCTCGTGGTGGTGCTCACCGGTGCGGGCGGCCTCCCCGGACTGCTCGTCGCCCTGTGGGGCGTGCTCGCCTTCCAGGGCCTCGTTCCCGCCAACGCCTCGGCCATGGCGCTGTCGCGGCACGGCGAGATCGCGGGGACGGCCGCCGCGATGATCGGCGCCATCCAGTCGCTCGTGGCCGGGTCGGTGAGCTCGCTCGGCGGGTTCCTCGGCGGCGACGCCACGGCGATGGCCCTGGTGATGCTCGCCGCCGTGGTGCTGGCGATCGGCGTCCTGGCGACCGCGACGCCCGCGTTCCGCCGCGGGGGCTGGCACATGCCGGTCTGAGAGTTCACCCGGCCGTCGCGCCCGGTTCACCGGGACGTCCGGTGCGCCCGGTTGGCTCGCTCCCATGAGCACACCCCTGCGCACCCGCGTCGCGCGCGTGGTCGCCGCCACCGCGGCGGCGGCGCTGCTGCTGCCCGCGGCGACCGCCGTCGCCGGGCCGCGG
>NZ_JABEMG010000081.1 GCF_013004695.1 Promicromonospora citrea | reverse complement strand
CCGACGCCGGGCGCGCGACGCCCCGCTGCGCGCCCGGCTGACCGCCCTGGCTGCGCTGCCTGCCCTGGCGGCCGTCCTGCGCCTGAGCCTGCTGGCCGCCGCCGCGGCGACCCGAGCGGGACCGCCCACCGCCCTGCTTGGGCGTGCCCTGCTGCTGCGGGGCCGGCGGCACGTACTCGACGTACGGCGCGACCTCGCCGACCAGGCGGGTCACCGTGGCGTCGCCGGGCGTGACGTCCTGAGGCCGGGCGGTGATGCGTGCCTTGCGGGTGAGGTCGCGCACGTCGCCGCGCTCCTCGGGCAGCATGATGGTCACGACGTCGCCGCCGGAGCCCGCGCGCGCCGTCCGGCCGGACCGGTGCAGGTAGGCCTTGTGCTCGGCGGGCGGGTCGACGTGCACGACGAGCTCGACGTCGTCCACGTGGATGCCGCGTGCGGCGATGTCCGTCGCCACGAGCACCTTGACCGCGCCCGACGAGAACGCGGCGAGGTTGCGCTCGCGCGCGCCCTGGCCGAGGTTGCCGTGCAGGTCGACGGCGGGCACGCCCGCCGCGGTGAGCTGCTTCGCCAGCTTCTTGGCCTGGTGCTTGGTTCGCGTGAACAGCACGCGGCGGCCGGTGCCCTGGGCGAGCTGGTGCACCACGTTCTTCTTCGCCTCCTTGTCGGAGACGGCGAGGATGTGGTGCGTCATCTGCGGCGGCGGCGCGGCGGCCTCGTCGACGGAGTGCGTGACGGGCTCGTGCAGGTAACGCTTGACCAGCACGTCCACGCCGTTGTCGAGCGTGGCGGAGAACAGCAGGCGCTGCGTGCGCGCGCCGGTCCGGTCGAGGATGCGCTTGACGCCGGGCAGGAAGCCGAGGTCGGCCATGTGGTCGGCCTCGTCGAGGACGGTGATCTCGACGTCGTCGAGCGTGAGGTGCTTCTGGCCGAGGAGGTCCTCGAGCCGGCCGGGGCAGGCGATGACGATGTCCACGCCCGCGTTGAGCGCCGTGACCTGGCGCGACTGCGCCACACCGCCGAAGATCGTCGTCGTCCTCAGGCCGAGGGCCTGGGCGAGCGGGGCGACCGTCTCGTCGATCTGGTTGGCGAGCTCGCGCGTCGGGGCGAGCACGAGGGCGCGGGGGCGTCCCGCGGCGCGGCGCGGCTGCCCTGCCGCGGCGGCCCGGGCGCCGGACGTCGCGAGGCGCGTCACGACGGGCAGGGCGAAGGCGAGGGTCTTGCCGGAGCCGGTGCGGCCGCGGCCGAGCACGTCGCGGCCTGCGAGGGAGTCCGGCAGCGATGCCGTCTGGATGGGGAACGGCGAGGTGATGCCGCGGTCCGTCAGGACGCGCACGACGGGCGCGGGCAGACCGAGGTCGGCAAAGGTGGTCAAAGGAGATGGGCCTCTCGGGCTCGGTGGCGGCGCGTCTCGCGCCGGTGGTCCGCCGTGCTCACACCGGGCGGCGGGTTCTCCCCGCGCCAGGGCCACGACGGCAGGCGGCTGGAGCCGCCCACGAGGAACAACTATCTCACGGGGGTGTGACACCGGGCTGCGGCGCACGTCACGTTCGGTGTGGTTCGATGTGCCGCATGATTCCCGCAGCGACCAGCACGGCCGGGCCGCTCGCCACCTTCGGTGACGTGCTCGGCACCATCTGGACCAACGCGGTCACCCCGGTCGAGCCACCGTCGAACCTGACGGTGCTCGCCATGTGCGCGATCGCGCTGGTCGTCGTGCTGTTCAGGCCCCTGTGGCACGTGACGCGGCACGTCATCACCATCGCCCACGAGGCCTCGCACGGCCTCGGAGCGCTGCTCACGGGCCGCAAGCTCGAGGGCATCCGGCTCCACTCCGACACGTCCGGCCTGACGGTCTCCCGCGGCAAGGCGCGTGGGCCCGGCATGGTCATCACGGCGTTCGCCGGCTACGTGGGGCCCGGCATCATCGGCCTCGGCGCCGCGTGGCTGCTCCGGCAGGGCTACGCCGTCGGGCTGCTGTGGCTGCTCGTGGTGCTCCTCGCGCTCCTGCTGCTGCAGATCCGCAACTGGTTCGGTCTCTGGTCGATCCTCGTGAGCGGCACCGCTCTCGTCGTCGTGACCTGGTTCCTCACGCCGCCGGTGCAGAGCGCCGTCGCCTACGCGGTGACCTGGTTCCTCCTGCTGGGCGCCGTGCGCCCGGTGATCGAGCTGCAGGTGCAGCGCTCGCGCGGCCACGCCCGGACCTCCGACGCCGACATGCTCGCGCGGCTCACCGGGGTGCCCGGGCTCTTCTGGGTCGCGATGTTCCTGCTCGTCACGCTCGGGGCGCTCGTCCTGGGCGGGTCGTGGACGCTGGGCGTCGCCCTGTAGCGCCCGGGTCCCGGCACACGACGAGGCCCCGGGTCCCACCGGTGAGGTGGTGGCCCGGGGCCTCGTCGACGGTGCGAGGGCGCCCTGCGGCGCCGCGTGTCACGCCGAGGGCGTGAGCACGAAACCAGGACCCTCGGCAGCGGGGTCGGTGTCCAGGGTCAGCGCCTCGAGTGCGGGCGCCGCCTGTGCCTCGACGAACACGTTGGTGGAGCCGGAGGCGTCGACGACCTGGTCGTCGGGCTGCGGCGCCGGAACCAGCGCGAGCTCGAAGTTGCCCGGCTGGCCGGACGCCTGCGCGATGCGCAGACCGCCCTCGACCGGCACCCCAGCCTGCTGAGCGAGGTCCTGGACGGCGGTACGAGCGTTGTCAGTCACGGTGAGCACGATGAGCTCCTCACATTGGTTCTCCGCGGACCACTCCACCGAACCAAGGCCCTGGGGTCATCGCAAGCGTGAGACGCGTTTGGCCGGATATCTCCCACTGGGTGAGACAGCGCGTGACAGCGTGCGCGTGACCGTCTATCGTGCCCCGGCCTGCTGGTGGCTGACGTCGACGGCGCGCCCTGGCGGGTAGGCTTGCTGCTCGCCGCCCGGTGCGCCGGGCGCGTGGGCCTCTAGCTCAACTGGCAGAGCAGCGGACTTTTAATCCGCGGGTTCCGGGTTCGATCCCCGGGGGGCCCACCCTCACCGACGCTCTGACCAGGGACTTCATTTCGGCGCCCTCCGCGAGAATCCGTACAGATACCGCAGATGTGCGACACCGTGTGCGACGTAGCCCCCTCGATCACGCTGCATCACCGTCATCCTCAGGCACGCTCGCCTGGCCAAACATCCCGTCCAGCGGGCTCCGAGCCTCCCCGACGATCCGCCGCCCCATGTACACGTCCTGCGTCATCGACGGCCGGGCGTGGCCGAGCTGGTCCGCGATCGCCCGAGCCGTCAGGCCCTGATCGTCGAGCAGCGTGGCCACCGTCCGCCGAGCGGTGTGCGACTTGACCCAGGCGAAGTCATCGCCGCGGACCTTGCGCAGCATCTTGCCCGTGTTGCCGACGTCGCGGAGCCGGCCGCGAGTGTTCGGGAACACGAGGTCCCCCGGTGCGGCATCCCTCTTGCGCTTCCGCAGCATCTCCACGGTCCAGTCCGGCAGCCGCAGCGTGCGCTCCGAGGTCTCCGTCTTCACCGCCTCACGCACCAGACCGGCACCACGGATCCGCGAGACCGTCCAGTCGATCCGCACCGCGTTCGCGTCAAGGTCCACGTCCTCCCACTTCAACGCCAGCGCCTCACCGATCCGAGCACCCGTGCCGAGCAGGAACCGCATGATGTCGGGCAGCTCGTTGCGCCGGGCGTACTCGCTCCCATCCAAGAGCGCGAGGAACCGTAGCGCCTCGTCCACCGTCAGCGCACGAGGAGGCTTGCGCCGGCCCTGCTCCAGCCGACCGACGTCGCGCACCGGGTTCGACGGGAGCAGATCACGCCGGGCGAGCATCCGGCACGTACCACTTAGTACAGAGCGGACGCTCTTCGCCGTCGCGAACCCCTTCCTCTCATACAGGCCCATCAAGAAGGCATCGAGCCGCCCCGTGGTGAGCTCGGTGAACCGGAGCTGCCCGATGTGCGGGAAGACGTCGACCCGCGCGAACCTCTCGTACTGGTCGTACGTCGAGACCGTCTCTCGTCATACAGCTCATGTGCCTCCGGCGGGCACCTGCCGGAATCAAGAGGATCGAGGGAGCCGCGGGGTCCCTGCCCCTCCGTCATCCATTGGCTTGACCGGGACCCTGACACCGAACCCGCCGCCAGCGCAACAGGTCCCGCCGGCATCCTGCACCACCGCACCAGACCTGATGAGCGGGACCTGTTGCACTACCGGCAGAACCTGTGTCCGAGACGTGCCCCGCGCCAACGGATGACGGAGGAACAGGGACCCCGAAGCAGGAGCATGGTGAGGTCGCAAACCCGCATCGCCGGGGTGACGCGCTGACACCCCGCGCGGGTGCATATGCAACCCATGTGGGTGCAGGTGCAACCCATGTGGGGTTCACACCGCCCATGAAATCTGTCATTGTGGATGTCATGAGCGAGACAACGACCATCACCATTGCACGCGCCACGAGGCAGCGGCTCGGACGCGTCACGTTCAACGGCAAGCCACTCAAGACGGCGGACGAGACCGTGGCAGCTCTGATCGAGGAGCACGAGCGCCGGCAGTTCTGGGAGGCGATGGACGCCATCGACCCGGACGAGTACGAGGCGCAGGCTCGCGAGGAGGGCGTCTGGCCGGCCGAGGGCGAGTACGCCGACGAGGAGCAGATGATCCGGGCCCAGGAGACCACCGCGTGACCGTTCAGCGCGGCGACGTGATCTGGCTTTCCATGGACCCGACCGTGGGCCGGGAGCAGGCGAAGCATCGCCCGCACCTGGTGCTTTCCAGCGCGCGGCAGCACCGCGCCATGCGCCTGGCGATCGTGGTCCCCCTGACCTCTGCCGACAAGCCGTGGCCGACCCGTGTGGAAGTAACTCCGGGCTCCTACGCCATCTGCGAGCAGCCGCGCACGGTCTCCCTGGAGCGCGTCACTCGCCACGATTCCACCCGCCATGACACCGCAGCAGTCGCGGCCATCGTCCGCACCCTGATAGACCCCACATAGCTCGATCTGAGCCACACGCGACCGCCACGCAGAATGTGCGACGTCGTGTGCGACGTGAGCTCGTGGGGACCCCGAACAACCGGGAACACCGGCACCTGTTCGGGACGCCAAAGTCCTCACGGGACGTGCTTCCCACTTCTCCGCGGGTTCCGGGTTCGATCCCCGGGGGGCCCACCCTCACCGACGCTCTGACCAGGGGCGTCTGCGCAGACGTCGAGGCCGGCCCCTCCGAAGCAGGTCGGCACAGGCATGTACCGAACCGCAGCGGAGGGACCGGCCTCGACGAGGCTGCCCCGGAGCCGTCAGGACTCCGCCGGCTCCAGGTCCTTGAGCTGGTCGATGCCCGAGCGGTGGCCCAGCGGGACCTCCTTGATGAGGACCACGCAGATCAGCGCCACCACGGCGAGCGGCACAGCGGTCAGGAAGATCTCCGCGATGCCGTTCGCGTAGGCCTTCTCGACGACCTCGACCAGCAGCGGCGGGAGCGTCGACAGGTCGGGGAGGGTGTCACCGCCGGACTGGAAGGCCGACGGGTCGATGCCCTGCTTCGCCAGCTGCGGGGCGATCTCGGTGACACCGTCCTCCAGGCCGACCTTCACGCGGTGGCCGAGCACCGCGCCGAGCGCGGAGACGCCGATCGCGCCGCCGAGGGACCGGAAGAACGTCACGGTGGACGTGCCCGAGCCGGAGTCCTTGATGTGCAGGGTGTTCTGCGTCGCCAGCACCATGTTCTGCATGAGGAGGCCAACGCCGGCGCCGAGCACGAACAGGTAGATCGAGACCAGCACGAACGACGTCTGGTAGTCGAGGGTCGACAGGAGCAGCAGGCCGCCCGTCAGGAGGACGGCGCCGCTGACCATGTACGGCTTGTACCGGCCGGTCCGCGAGATGAGCTGCCCGCCGACCGTGGACGACAGGAACAGGCCCACGACCATCGGGATGGTGTAGAGGCCGGACTCCGTCGGCGTCTTGCCGCGCGAGAGCTGCATGTACTGGCTGAGGAACACCGACGAGCCGAACATCGCGACGCCCACGGCCACCGACCCGATGACCGCGAGCACCAGGGTGCGGTTCTTGAAGAGGTACATCGGGATGAGCGGGTTCTTGACGCGCAGCTCGACGAGCACCGCGATCGCGAGGACGACCAGGGAGCCACCGAGCATCGCCGCGGTCTGCCACGACAGCCAGTCGAACTTGCTGCCCGCGAAGGTGATCCAGAGGAGGAGTGTCGCGACGCCGAGCGAGATCAGCGTGGCGCCGATGACGTCGATCCGCGCGCTCCCGCGAGGCCGCTTCGGCAGCTTGAGCGTCATCTGCAGCACGATGATCGACGCGACGGCGAACGGCAGACCGACGAAGAAGTTCCAGCGCCAGCTGATGGCGTCGGTGAGGAAGCCGCCGAGGATCGGGCCGCCGACCATGCCGACGCCCATGATGGAGCCCATGAGGCCCATGTACCGGCCGCGCTGGCGCGGGCTGATGATGTCGGCGATGAGCACGGCCGCGAGCGACTGGAGGCCGCCGGCGCCGATGCCCTGGAACGCGCGGAAGGTGATGAGCTGGCCGGCGTCCTGGGCGAAGCCCGCGGCGGCCGCCGACAGCACCGAGATGACGAGCGCGATCTGGATGAGCGTCTTGCGGTTGGTGAGGTCGGCGAGCTTGCCCCAGATCGGCGTCGAGATGGTCGACGTGAGCAGGGTGGCCGTGACGACCCAGGTGAACGCGGACTGGCCGCCGCCGAGGTCGGTGATGATCTTCGGCAGCGACGACGACACGACGGACATCGCCAGGACCGAGACGAACATGCCGAGGAGGATCCCGGACAGTGCCCGGAGGACCTCGCTGTGCGTCATCGCGGGCGGTTCGCCCGCGAGGTGTCCCGGTTCGGTCTCGGGTGCCTCCGTGGTGACGGTGCTGGTCATACATACTCCTGCTGGTTCTGGGGCGAGCGCCGGTGCGCGGTGTCCGCGCTGATGGAGTCGACGAGGCGGTTCACCGTTCGGGTGGCCTCGACGAGGTCGTCGGTCGACCAGGCGGCGAACGCCCGGTCGATGAGGGCTGTGTACTGCTGCGCGGCCTCGGCGGCGAGCTGCCGCCCGGCCTCGGTGAGCTCGACCGTGCGGACACGCCGGTCGTCGGCGTCAACCGTCCGGACGACGTAGCCGCCGTCGGCCAGGGTGCTGACCTGCCGGCTCGCGACCGAGAGGTCGACACGCAGGTGCGCTGCGACATCGGTGAGGGAGGTGGGGCCGCACGTGGTGAGCAGGTGCAGCACCGCGACGCCCGACCGGGGCCAGCTGAGCTCGTGCGCGATCCGTGCCGCGGCCTCTCGCTGCGCGCGCGACAGGCTCTGCAGCGCGGTGATGAGGGCGACGGCGGGTTCTTCGGTGATGGTGGTGGAGCCGGACGGTGCCCGGCGCTCGGTGGAAGTCATCCTGCCTCGCATTTGATTGCTTAAGGCAACGATATCGCGATAGTTGCCGTATGCAAGGGTCTTGCGGGCAGAGGATGCTGTGACGTGCGCGACACGACGACGGCGCCGCACCCGGAGAGGGTGCGGCGCCGTCGTCGTGACCGGTGGCCGGGTCAGGCCCGGGAGTGGCTCTCCTCGCCCATGTCCTCCAGCTCCACGCCCTTCGTCTCGCGCACCTTGGTGAGCACGAAGACGAAGCTCAGTGCCGCGAACACGGCGTACAGGAGGTAGGGGACGGCGGCCCCGAACGCCGAGAGCAGCGGCGGGAACGTCATGGTGATGACGAAGTTGGCGATCCACTGCATGGCCGCGGCGACACCGAGCGCCGCGGCGCGGATGCGGTTCGGGAACATCTCGCCGAGCAGCACCCACACGAGCGGGCCCCACGAGGCGCCGAAGAAGACGACGAACGCGTTGGCGCAGATCAGCGCGATCACACCCCAGGGCCCGCTGAGCGAGATGTCCTCGCCGGAGCCGGTGGCCTGCGTGAACGCGACGGCCATGAGGCCCAGTGACAGGGCCATGCCCGCCGAGCCGATGAGCAGCAGCGGCCGCCGGCCCACCTTGTCGATGAGCGCGATGGCGATGAAGGTGACCGCGACGTTCGTGACGGCGGTGATCGTCGAGACCAGGAACGCCTGGCTCTCGTCGAAACCGACCGCCTGCCACAGGGTGGTCGAGTAGTAGAAGATCACGTTGATGCCGACGAACTGCTGGAAGACCGACAGCAGGATGCCGACCCAGACGATCGGCTTGAGCCCGAACGTGCCGCCGCGCAGGGTGCCCTTCTCGGCGTTCTCCTCGTCCGCCGCGATGCTGCGGTGGATCTGGGCGAGGCGGTCGTCGGCGTCCTCGTCCGGGCCGAGCACGCTCGCCAGCACGGCGCGGGCCTCGTCGTCGCGCCCCTTGCTCGCGAGGTAGCGGGGCGACTCGGGGATGCGGAGCGCGAGGACGCCGTAGACGGCGGCGGGCACGACCGCGACGAGGAACATCCACCGCCAGGCCTCCCAGCCGAGCCACAGCACGTTGGCGGCGCCGTCGGCGGACTCGGCGAGGAGCTGGTCCGAGAGCAGCGCGGCGAAGATGCCGACGGTGATGGCGAGCTGTTGCAGCGAGCCGAGCCGGCCGCGCATCGCTGCCGGGGCGATCTCGGCGATGTACGCCGGTGCGATGACGGACGCGATGCCGATGCCCACACCCGCCATGAAGCGCCACAGCGCCAGGTCCCACGCGGTGAAGGCGATGGCGGACAGGATGGACGAGACGAAGAACAGCACCGAGCCGAGCACCATGACGTGGGTGCGGCCCCACCGGTCGGCCAGCCGGCCGCCCGCCCAGGCGCCGAGGGCGCAACCGAGCAGGGCGATGGCGACGACGAAGCCGGTGACCGACGGGTCGAGCTCGAACTGGCCCTCGATCGCGTTCACGGCGCCGTTGATCACGGAGCTGTCGAAGCCGAAAAGGAATCCGCCCACCGCGGCGGCGACCGCGAGGGCGGTCGCCTTGCGACGGGCGGATCTGGCGTCGGCCTGCGGGGCCGAGGAGGCGGTGCTCATGTTTTCGATGCTAAGTCGCACCCCGCGCAGGTCGCGCGGGGAGCGACGGGCACCTCACCTGACAGGTGTCTGACGCGGGTCAGGTGAGCAGCGGCCACAGCGCCCACGTGGTGAGCGCGGCGACCGTGGCGGCGGCCGGGATGGTGAGCACCCAGGCGACCGCGATGTTCTTGGCCACGCCCCAGCGGACGGCGGACAGCCGGCGGGTCGCGCCGACACCCATGATCGCCGAGGTGATCGTGTGCGTGGTCGAGACCGGGGCGTGCAGCGCGAACGCGTTGACGTAGAGCACGAGCGCGGACACCGACTCGGCGACGAAGCCGCGGGCCGGGTCGAGCTCGATGATCCTGCGGCCCAGCGTGCGCATGATGCGCCAGCCGCCCGAGTAGGTGCCCGCGGAGATGGCGGCGGCGGCCGACAGCTTGACCCACAGCGGGATGCCGTCGGCCGGGTCGGCCCAGCCGACGGTCAGCAGCGCCAGGTAGATGACGCCCATCGTCTTCTGGGCGTCCTGCAGGCCGTGGCCCAGAGCCATCGCGGCGGCGGACGCCGTCTGGGCGATCCGGAAGCGGCGGTGCGCCCGGGCGGGCGCCGCGTTCCGGAAGAGCCACAGGACACCGATCATCGCGAAGAAGGCGAGGCCGAAGCCGACCACCGGCGAGACGATCATCGGCAGCACGACCTTGTCCACGATCGCGGACCAGTAGACGCTCATGCCGCCGGCGAGACCCGCGCCGACCAGGCCACCGATGAGGGCGTGCGTGGACGACGACGGGAGGCCGAACCACCAGGTGATGAGGTTCCACACGATGGCGCCGACCAGGGCGCACAGGACGACGGCGAGCTCGGCGTGCGTGCCCGCACCCTCGAGGTTGACGATCGACTTGGCGATGGTCTCGGCGACCTCGGTGCCCAGCAGGGCACCCGTGAAGTTCATGACGGCCGCCATGAGCAGCGCGACGCGCGGGGTCAGCGCCCTGGTCGAGACGGAGGTCGCGATGGCGTTGGCGGCGTCGTGGAAGCCGTTGGTGTAGTCGAAGCTCAGGGCGAGAGCGACGACGAGGACGACGAGAGCGACCTCCACCTCACGACTCCTTGAGGGCGATCGTCTCGACCATGTTGGCGACCTTCTCGAAGCTGTCGGCCGCGTTCTCGAGGCACTCGACGATCTCCTTCAGCTTCATGAGCTGCACGGGGTCGCCGGCGAGGTCGTCGAAGAGCTGGGCGATGAGCTTGCGGTGCAGCTTGTCCGCCTGGTTCTCGAGGCGGTTGACCTCGACCCAGTAGTCGGCCAGCTTGTCCATCGAGCGCAGGCGGGGCATGGCCTCCGCCGTCAGCTCCGCGCACCGCTGGAGGACCTGCACCTGCTCGGACACGCGGTCCGGCAGGGCGTCCACCTTGTAGAGGACGATGAGGTCGGCGGCCTCGTCCATCTCGTCCATGCAGTCGTCCAGCGCCGAGGCGAGTCCGGAGATGTCCTCGCGGTCGAACGGCGTCACGAACGTCTGGTTGAGACGTCGCATGATCGAGTGGGTGGCGTCGTCCGCCAGGTGCTCGACGTCGTGCATCTCTTCGGCGAGCTTCTCGCGCCCGGGTCGGTCCGCGCCGAGCAGCTCTGCCAGCAGCGACGCCCCCCTGACCAGGTGCTGGGCCGAGGCGGCGAGAAGATCGAAGTACGTGGTGTCGCGCGGAGTAAGGCGCACGAGGGCTCCCGGTGTGAGTGCTCTGGAACGTGCTCAGCGTAGGGCGGTTGCCGACTATCGCCAATTTGCAAGGTCAGGCTTGGCCGACTCGTGACGAACGGCACAGGCCCGCCCGCACAGCACGGGAGCGCGCGTCGGCCGTCAGGCCGGGGAGAGGTTGGAGCGACGCCGAACCGGGAGCGCCTCTCGGCGCGGGGCCGCTCGTAGCGGCTTGAGGTGGAGCCCGGGGCTACCGCAGCCCGGCGTCGCCTGAACCATCCTAATGGCGTGCGGGGATCTGCCAAGGGGGTCGGACGTCACACCCGGGCCGCGGACCTCACTCGAGGGACCCGGACCGCCACAGGTCGCCCGCGTGCTCCAGCTCCTCGGCGGTGCGCAGGAGCGAGCTCGCGCTGCGTGTCATACGGGTCGCGCCGCCCGGGTCGGCGACCTCGCGGGAGTCGGCGTCGAACGCCGCGCCGGTGGACAGGATGCGGCAGAAGGCGCCGGCCCGCTCGAGCGCGACGGCGAGGTCGCCCGTGAAGACGCCCGACAGCACGGCGTCGGCCAGTACCTGCAGGTCGCGGGGTTCGGGCGGGCTGGGGACGCCGGCGACGGCCTCCTGCACGGGTGCGGCCTCCACACCGAGCCGATACCGCAGCATGACGGTCGGCATGTCCCGGCGGACCCACTCGCGCAGCACGTACAGACGCCAGAGCGACCCGGGCAGGGAGACGGGGGCCGCGTCGGCCCAGAGGCCGGCGACGGTGTCGAGGCCCTCGTTCTCGACGAGGTGGATGAGCCGCTCGACCACCTGCGGGTCCTCGGTGGTGCGCGCCCGGTCCACGAGGGCGCGCGCCGTCGCGTGCGCGACCTCGTCCCGCAGGGCGGGGTCGACCTCGCCGGGGAGGGCCTCGGCGTCCCGGGGATCCAGCATGGCCGGCCTTCTGGGCGGGCGTGGGTCGCTGCTCATGGTGTCCGATGGTGCGCCGAAATGGAACGTGTGTCCACCACCGCGGTCACCAGACCGGCGGGCTCACCGTCTCGACGGCCACGACACGCGGCCCGCCCGGCGTGTCGGAGACGTGGGCGACGAGGGCCTCGCCCGGCTCGAGGTACGGGTCGGCGGTCGGCAGGCCGTCGGCGACGGCGTCCGACGCGTGCCGGCGCAGCACGTCGAGGACCGTGGGCAGGACGGGCCGGTGCGTGCAGATCGCCGAGGACTCGTCGGCCTCCTCCATGAGGTAGCGCACGGTGGCCGCCACGCGGGACGGCGACCGCTCGTGCTGCGCCTCGGTGAGGTACTCGCTGTAGCCCGGGCGCATGCCGGCGGCCCGCACGTAGGGGTCGATGGTCGTGGCGCACCGCTCCCACCGCGAGCTGATCACGTGCTGGACGCCGAACGCCGCCAGCACCGGCACCAGCGCCGCCGCCTGGCCGTGCCCGACGGGCGTCAGCGGCCGGTCCCGCTCGGCGCCGTGCCACGCCGTCCGCGGGACGGCGCGGCCGTGCCGTGCGATGACGAGGGCCCTGGTGCGCGACGCGCCCCTCTCCTCCGCGTCGACGAGGGCCTCGAGCGGCCCGCGGTCCGACGAACGGGTCAGGCGGCGCGCCGCCTCCGCGACGGGGAGCCAGACGGTCCGGTCCACCTCGGTACGGTCCACCGGCGCGACCGGCACGCGGGCACGGAGCGACTCCGCGTCGTGCTTCTTCCGGGCGCGCCGGGCCGCCCAGTAGTGCACGCGCTTCACGCTGCCGTCCGGAGTGAGGTACTGCAGGCCCGGCAGCGGGCGCCCCAGGACGATCTGGCGTCCAGTCTCCTCCGCGACCTCGCGCACCGCGGTGCCGGGCAGCGACTCGCCGGTCTCCACCTTGCCCTTGGGCCAGGACCAGTCGTCGTAGCGGGGCCGGTGCACGAGCTGGACCTGCAGCTCGCCGTCGCGACGGCGCCACACCAGCGCGCCCGCCGTCGTGACGACGGGCGTGTGGGCCCTGGCCGGTGTCGTGGGTTCGGTGCCCACGCTGGACCGCAGCCTCGTCACCGGGCCGGCTCGAGGCGACGGCGCTGCCGCTGGATCAGCACGGACTGCAGGTCGCGCAGGCCGGTGCCGTCCGGCCCGGTCGGCCGCTCCCACCGGCCGTCCGGGAGCAGGTGCCACGACGCCGTGGTGTCGGCCATGGACTCGTCGACGAGGCCGATCAGCTCGCCGATGTGTCCCGGGTCGGTGACCCGGACGAGCGTCTCGACGCGGCGGTCCAGGTTGCGGTGCATGAGGTCGGCCGAGCCGATGAACACCTCGGGGCCGGTCTCCGCGCCCTCGCCGAGCGCCGGGCCCGCCGGGTTGGCGAACGCGAAGATCCGGGAGTGCTCCAGGAAGCGGCCCAGGATGGACCGCACCCGGATGTTCTCGCTGAGCCCCGGCACGCCGACCTTCACCGCGCAGATGCCGCGGACCACGAGGTCGACCTTCACGCCGGCCTGCGAGGCGCGGTAGAGCGCGTCGACGATCGTCTCGTCGACCACCGAGTTGACCTTGATCTTGACCCACGCGTCGTGCCCGGCGCGGGCGGCCGCCGCCTCGCGCTCGATGCGCTCGACGAGGCCGGAGCGCACGGCGCGGGGCGCGACCAGCAGCCGGTGGAACGTCGACTTCGGGGCATAGCCCGAGAGCTGGTTGAACAGCCGGGTCAGGTCCTGGCCCACGTCCGGGTCGCAGGTCAGCAGGCCGTGGTCGGTGTAGAGGCGCGCCGTCTTGGGGTGGTAGTTGCCCGTGCCGACGTGGCAGTAGCGCAGCAGGGAGCCGTCCGGCTCCTGACGCACGACCAGCGAGAGCTTGCAGTGCGTCTTCAGGCCCACGATGCCGTAGACGACGTGGACGCCCGCCTCCTCGAGCTTGCGCGCCCAGGAGATGTTCGCCTCCTCGTCGAACCGGGCCTTGATCTCCACGAGGGCGAGCACCTGCTTGCCCGCCTCCGCCGCGTCGATGAGCGCGTCCACGATGGGGGAGTCGCCCGACGTGCGGTACAGCGTCTGCTTGATCGCGAGGACGTCGGGGTCGGCGGCCGCCTGCTCCAGGAACGTCTGCACGCTCGTCGAGAAGCTGTCGTACGGGTGGTGCAGCAGGATGTCGCGGCGGCGGATCGCGGCGAAGACGTCGGTCGGCTTGGCGCTCTCCACCTCGGCGAGGTGCCGGTGCGTCGAGGGCACGAACGGCGGGTAGTGCAGCGCCGAGAGGTCGAGGTCGGCGATGAGGTTGAGGCCGGTCAGGTCCAGCAGCGCAGGCAGCTCGTAGACCTCCTCCTCCTTGACCCCGAGCTCGCGCACGATGAGGTCGCGGATGCGGGGGCTGATGTCCTTGGCGATCTCGAGCCGCACGGGCGGGCCGAACCGGCGGCGCAGCAGCTCCTTCTCCATGGCCTGCAGGAGGTTCTCGGCGTCGTCCTCCTCCACGTCCACGTCCTCGTTGCGGGTCACGCGGAACGTGTGGTTCTCGCGGACCTCCATCCCGGGGAACAGATGGTCGAGGTGCTCGGCGATCACCTCCTCGAGCGGCACGAACGACAGCGGCCCGCGCTGCGGGTCGGCCTTCCTGGTGCCGGGCCGTCGCGGCTTGCCGGACGCGTCTACCGCGATGAAGCGGGGCAGCAGGGGCGGAACCTTGACGCGCGCGAAGTGCTCCTTGCCGGTCGCCGGGTTCGCGACCACGACGGCAAGGTTGAGCGAGAGCCCCGAGATGTAGGGGAACGGGTGCGCCGGGTCGACCGCCAGCGGCGTGAGCACCGGGAAGATCTGCTTGCGGAAGAACTTGTGCAGGCGCTCCTGCTCCTTGCCGTCCAGCTCGTCCCAGTGCACGAGCGTGATGCCCTCGCCCGCCAGGGCCGGCCGCACCTCGTTCTCGAACACCCGCGCGTGCCGCTCCATGAGGCGGTGCGCCTCCTCGGAGACGGCCGACAGCACCTGGCGCGGGCTCAGGCCCGACGCGCTGGTGACGGCGATGCCCGTCGCGATGCGGCGCTTGAGGCCCGCGACGCGCACCATGAAGAACTCGTCCAGGTTCGAGGCGAAGATGGCGAGGAACCGGACGCGCTCCAGCAGCGGGATGTTCGTGTCCTCCGCGAGCTCGAGCACACGCTGGTTGAACGCGAGCCAGCTCAGCTCACGGTCGGCGAACCGGTCGACGGGCAGCGGCTCACCACGCTGCGGCTCCAGCAGCGAGGTGCCCTCGGGGCTCTCGGCGATGTGCTCGGCGATGTGCGCGGCGAGGCTCGGTTCCACGGAGCGCGGGTCCAGGATCTCCGCCGCCGTGGCCTCGGGCCGCACGCCCGCCGTGTCGTCGGCCGAGCTCTTGCGGGGTGCGCCGTCGACGGGCGCCGTCGAACGAGGACTCTGCTTCACGAATCGGCCCCTCCTGTCCCTGATCCTGGCGGTCGGTCGCCCCGCGCTGTCCGTCATGAGGTCATCGTGTCACCGCGGGGTGCACGGTGGGTATACGCAGACCGGAGCCTCCGTCACGCCCGGGCGTACTGCACGTGGACGGCGGCCCGCTCGAACCCGGCCCGCCGGTACGTCGCGAGGGCCGGCGCGTTGTCGCCCTCCACGTAGAGGACGGCCCGTGTCGCGCCCGACCGTGCCAGGTGCGCCAGGCCGACGTCCGTCAGCAGACGACCCAGCCCCTTGCCCTGGTGGTCCGGGTCGACGCCCAGCACGTAGATCTCGCCGTCGCGCGTGCCGTCCGGCGCCGGCTCCTCCACCTTCGTCCACAGGAACGCGGCCGGGTCGGCCCCGTCCTCGGGGACGAGCAGGAAGAAGCCCTCCGGGTCGAACCACGGTTCGGCCTGGCGCGCACGCAGGTCGTCGAGCGACATCCGCCCCTGCTCCGGGTGGGACGCGAACGCGCGCGCGTTGACGCGCAGCCACGCCTCGTCGTCCGTACCGGGCCGGAAGGTGCGCAGGCGGTAGCCGGGCTCGTCGGCGGCCGCGGCGGCCGTGGGCGGCGCCGCGTCCAGCGGCCGGGCCAGGAAGAGGAGCTCCCGCACCGGTCGCAGGCCCTGCGCCCGCGCGAAGGCGCGGGCGGGCTCGAGGTCGCCGTGCGCCCAGACACGCAGCTCCTTGCCGTGCTGACCGGGTTCGCCGGACCGGGCGGGCAGCGTCGCGTCGCGCTCGGCCGTGCGCAGGAGGACCCGCCCGCGGCCGTGGCGCCGGTGCTCCGGGTGGACCACGAGCTCGGCGCTCGCGGTGGGGCCGGACCGGTCGATCTGCACGTACCCGACGGTGCTGCCCGCCGGCGTGTGCGCCACGACGTGCGTGATCCACTCCGCGTCGGTGCCGAGGTTCAGCAGGGGCTGCTCCGAGAGCGGCGCGACACCGTCATGGGCCTCGGCCGTGGCAGCGAGCTCGCGGACGGACTGCTGGGCCTCGGCGTCGAGCGGACCGATCTCGATGGGGGCGGCGATACGCATCTGCCTATCTTGCCCCTGGTGCCGGTGGCGTGCCGACGCGCGTGCCGGCCTGCTCGTCGGCCTGCTCGTCAGCGCGGCAGGGCGGTGGCGACGTGTGCCGTCACCACCGCCCTGCCGTGCCGCGTCGTGCCGGTCAGTCCTCCGAGGAGGCCGACGGCGAGGCGAGGCCCGCGGTGATGAGATCCATCACCGAGGAGTCCGCGAGCGTCGTGGCATCGCCGACGGCCCGGTTCTCCGCGACGTCGCGCAGCAGGCGACGCATGATCTTGCCGGACCGCGTCTTGGGCAGCTCCGGCACCACGAGGATCCGCTTGGGCTTCGCGATGGGGCCGATCTCCTTGCCCACGTGGTCGCGCAGCTCCTTCTGCACCTCGGCCGAGCCCTCGGGCGTCCCCGCCCGGTCCGCGTGGCCACCGCGCAGGATGACGAACGCGACGACGGCCTGACCGGTGGTGTCGTCCGCCGCTCCCACGACCGCGGCCTCCGCCACGATCTCGTGCGACACCAGCGCCGACTCGATCTCGGTGGTGGACAGGCGGTGGCCCGAGACGTTCATGACGTCGTCGACACGGCCCAGCAGCCAGATGTCGCCGTCCTCGTCCTTCTTGGCGCCGTCGCCCGCGAAGTACAGGCCCTCGAAGCGCGACCAGTACGTCTCCTTGTACCGCTCCAGGTCGCCCCAGATGCCGCGCAGCATCGAGGGCCACGGCTCTGACAGCACGAGGTAGCCACCGCCGCCGTCGGGCACGGGCTTGGCCTCGTCGTCGACGACGTCGGCCACGATGCCGGGCAGCGGGACCTGCGCCGAGCCGGGCTTGGCGGCCGTGACGCCGGGCAGCGGGCTGATCATGATGGCGCCGGTCTCGGTCTGCCACCACGTGTCGACGATGGGGGTGCGGTCACCGCCGATGACGCGCCGGTACCACATCCAGGCCTCGGGGTTGATGGGCTCGCCCACCGAGCCCAGCACGCGCAGCGAGGACAGGTCGAAGCCGCCCGGGATGTCGTCGCCCCACTTCATGCAGGTGCGGATCGCGGTCGGTGCCGTGTACAGGATCGACACCTTGTACTTCTCGACGAGCTCCCACCAGCGGCCCCGGTGCGGGGTGTCCGGCGTGCCCTCGTAGAGCACCTGGGTGGCGCCGTTCACGAGCGGGCCGTAGACCACGTAGGAGTGGCCGGTCACCCAGCCGACGTCGGCCGTGCACCAGTAGACGTCGGTCTCGGGCTTGAGGTCGAACACGTTCTTGTGGGTGTACGCGGCCTGCGTGAGGTAGCCGCCCGTGGTGTGGAGGATGCCCTTCGGCTTCCCCGTCGTGCCGCTGGTGTACAGGATGAACAGCGGGTGCTCCGCCTCGACGGCGACGGGCTCGTGCTGGTCGGACGCCGCCTCCAGCGCCTCGTGCCACCAGACGTCGCGGCCCTCGACCCAGCCGACCTCCTGCTCCGTGCGGCGCACGACGAGCACCTTGCGCACCGTCGTCGCCGGCTCGCCGTCCTTCGGCGCGAGCGCCTCGTCGACCGCGGGCTTGAGGGCCGACGGCGCACCGCGGCGGAAGCCGCCGTCCGCCGTGATGACCAGCGTGGCCTCGGCGTCGGCGATGCGGCTGCGCAGGGCGTCCGCCGAGAAGCCGCCGAACACGACGGAGTGCGGCGCGCCGACGCGCGCGCAGGCCAGCATGGCGACGACCGACTCGACCAGCATCGGCAGGTAGATGACGACGCGGTCACCGGTCTGCACGCCGAGCTCGGTGAGGGCGTTCGCCGCGCGCGACACCTCGCGCTGCAGGTCCGCGTAGGTGACCGTGCGGGTGTCCCCCGGCTCGCCCTCGAAGTGGATCGCCACGCGGTCGCCGAGCCCGGCCTCCACGTGCCGGTCGACGGCGTTGTAGGCGGCGTTCAGCGTGCCGTCGGCGAACCAGCGCGCGACCGGGGCGCCGCTCCAGTCCAGCGTCTCGGTGAACGGCGTCGTCCACGTCAGGAGGTCGTTCGCCTGCTCGGCCCAGAACGCCAGGCGGTCGGCCGACGCCTTCTCGTACAGGTCCGCCGTCGCGTTCGCCTGGGCGGCGAACTCCTCGCTCGGCGGGAAGCTCCGGGTCTCGTGCAGCAGGTTCTCGAGGCTGGGGCTCGACGTCGGGTTGGTGTCTGTCACGGTGCCCTCCGGTGCGCGTCGTCGTCGCGGTCGGCCAAGGCAGGTCTTGGGACTGCCTTGACGATGTCTCTGGTCGGTGAGTGTAGCCCCGCACGGTGACAGTCCTCACAACCCGGTGTCACGTCCTGAGACGCTGCTCACGGCCGCCTCCGGAGCGGGGTGACGAGCGGTTACGTTGGCGGGTGTGAGCCTCCTTCTCGAACCGATCACCCTCCGTGGCCTGACCCTGCCCAACCGCGCGTGGCTGGCGCCGATGTGCCAGTACTCGGCGCAGGACGGGATGCCCGGCGACTGGCACCTCGTCCACCTCGGTGCGCGTGCGACCGGCGGGTTCGGTCTCGTGATGACCGAGGCGACCGCCGTCGTGCCGGAGGGGCGGATCTCGCCCCAGGACACCGGCCTGTGGAACGACGCGCAGATCGAGGGATGGCGGCGGGTCGTCGACTTCGTGCACGCGCGCGGGGCGCACATCGGCGTCCAGCTCGCGCACGCCGGGCGCAAGGCGTCCACGTTCCGCCCGTGGGCGGACGCGCGGGGGAGCGTCCCCGAGGCCGACGGCGGCTGGCCGACGCTCGCCCCGTCCGCCGAGGCGTTCCCCGGCTACGCGGTGCCGGCCGAGATGACGCCCGAGCAGGTCGCCGACGTGCCCGAGCAGTTCGCGGCCGCCGCCCGCCGCGCGCTCGAGGCGGGCTTCGACGTGGTCGAGGTGCACGCCGCGCACGGGTACCTGCTGCACCAGTTCCTCTCGCCACTGGCCAACTCCCGCACCGATGCCTACGGCGGCTCGGCCGACGGGCGCTCCCGGCTGGTCGAGGAGACGGTCGGCGCCGTGCGCGCCGCCTGGCCCGACGAGCGGCCGGTGCTGGTCCGCCTCTCGGCGACCGACTGGCGCGAGGACGGGCTGTCCGTCGACGACGTCGCGGCGGTGGCCGGGCGGCTCGGGCCGCTCGGCGTCGACCTCGTGGACGTGTCGACCGGTGGTGTGGCGCCCGCGTCGATCTCCGTCGGTCCGGGCTACCAGGTGCCGCACGCGCGCCGGGTCCGCGAGGTCACGGGCCTCCCCGTGAGCGCCGTCGGGCTGATCACCGAGCCGGTCCAGGCGGAGCAGATCCTCGTCGAGGGGTCGGCCGACGTCGTGATGCTCGGCCGGGAGGCCCTGCGTGACCCGTACTGGCCGCTGCGTGCCGCGCACGCCCTCGGCGTCGACGCCGGGACGGCTCCGGTGGAGTCCGGGGCAGGGGTGCAGCCGCAGTACCTGCGAGCGCAGTGGCGGTGAGGGGCCGCCGGGCCGAATGCCGTCCGGGGTAATTGTTTCTCGCCGGGACGCATTCCGCGAAACGATTCGCCGTGCGGCCGGGCTCCTCGCAATGTCCGTTCGCGATCCGGAAGTGCGAGGGCCCGGCCACTACGGTGGCGAGATCTCGGCCCACGAGTACGGAGTCCGGGAGCAGCCTCAAGCCGGATACCGCTCTCGCCATCGGGACGGGGTGACCGCGTTCACGCAGTCCCTTCCGTCCTGAATACTTGCTGTGAACACAATCACACTGCCTGACGCACACAAATGCAACCGGGGCGGAGCGATCTTCACAATTGCCAATTCCTGTCATGCGGGCAATTGGGCGCGAAAATCTTCTGCCTTACGTTTGCTTGACCGTTCTGCGGCGGAGGGCTGGGTGAATCGCCGTCAGCGCGGCGTCGCGGCGGTGAGCCGCCGGACGTAGCGGCGGCAGACGTGGACGCGCCGGAACCGGGCGCGTAGCTCGGTCTCGCTGGAGATGCCGGCGTGCATGAAGGCCGTGACCGGCGCGGAGAGTCCCACGGGTGTCGCGAAGCCGGCCGTCGGCTCGTCGTGCTCCTTGTACACGTGGAGGTAGCGCTCGCTCTCGACGAAGCCCGAGGCTGTGTACCAGGCGTTGGCGGCCGGGTCTTCCCTGGTCCAGGCGTCGACCGTGGTGGCGCCCGCGGCCACGGCGTCCGGCAGGGCGGCTGCGAGCAGCGCCGTGCCGATGCCGCGTCGCGCGTGGTCGGGGTGGACGGCGACGGTGTCGATCGTCGCGGCCGGACCGTCGATCTCGATGTCGATGAGACCCACGACGTCCTCGTCGTCGATGACGGCGACGAGGGTCACGGCGGGCTGGGTGAAGCTCGTCCGGTGCTGCTTGACGTCGTCGTGGTACTGCGTGTCGAGGAAGGCGAGAACCCGGCAGCGGAGCCAGCTGCGCTCGTCCGCAGGGCTGTAGGGGCGCACGGTGAAGGCCATGGGAATCCTGTCGTCGAAGGGCGTGCGGGAAGGACGCGCCGTGGGCGCGTGGCGAGGCGACGCTCAGTTCGACGACATGGGACGGAGGCTGCCCTGACGGCCAGGGCGATGTCGAGCGTTTCCCTGCGGGCGCAGCTCTACGCCGCGCGGGCGCGGCGGCGGAGCGCGCGCCACGTGAGCCAGACCGTGACGCCGAGCGCGACGCCGGCGACCACGGCGATGACCGGGACGGGGCGGATCCGCGGGCGCAGCGCGACCGGCCGGACGAATGCCAGGACGCCCCACCCCGACTGGAGGGCGCGCCGGCGGAGCAGCCGGTCGGGGTTGACCACGTACGCATGGCCGACGGCCGCCAGCATCGGGGCGTCCGTGATCGAGTCGGAGTACGCGTAGCTCTGCGCGAGGTCGTAGC
This sequence comes from Promicromonospora citrea, assembly GCF_013004695.1. Lineage (GTDB taxonomy): Bacteria > Actinomycetota > Actinomycetes > Actinomycetales > Cellulomonadaceae > Promicromonospora > Promicromonospora citrea. The sequence continues at coordinate 1,509 of NZ_JABEMG010000081.1, read as the reverse complement.
CCTCGCGCGCGGCCAGCCGCCGCAGGCCCACGGCCTTGTTGTCCCCGTAGTTGTAGAAGTCGATCTCACCCGTGAACCGGCCGTCCTCGACCGTCATCTGCGTCGAGAGCACGTGGTCGGCGCCGAGCACCGCGGCGATCGGCTCCACGAGCACGGCCGCCGACGCGGAGACCACCACGACGTCGCGCCCCGCGGCGTGGTGCTCGGCGATGAGCTCGACGGCCTCGGCGTAGACGTAGGGGTCGATCAGCTCGTGCACCGTCTCCGCGACGATCTGCCGCACCTTCTCGACGTCCCAGCCCGTGACGAGCGAGGACAGGTGGGCACGCATCCGCTCGGTCTGGTCGGCGTCGGCGTTGCCGATCATGAAGACGAAGTGGGCGTAGGCGCTGCGCAGCATGTCCGCGCGCGAGAGCAGCCCGCCCGCGAGGAACGGCTTGGAGAAGGCGGCCGACGAGCTCGTCGCGATGATCGTCTTGTCGAGGTCGAAGAAGGCGGCCGCGCGTGCGGTGCGCGTGGCGGCGTGCGGTGCGGTACGGGGAACCTGCTCGGTCACCCGCCGAGCCTAGCGGCGTGTCCCGGGCGAGCGCGGTAACGGCGCCCGGCGCAGGTCGTCCGGCCGCCCGACGGACCGTCGGGACGCTCCTCCGCCCCGGGGAGGCCGACCACAGGAGCCCCTCGACCCGGCTTGTGCACAGACCGCCGGCACGCGGCCCCGCCGCCACCCGCACACCGTCCAGGCTCGTCATCGGAAGCCGGGCGACCACGCCCGGGGCACGAGCCGGCGGGGGTCGGGTGAGGGGGCGGCGATGATCGGCGGAGCGGCAGGACCAGGTCGGATGATCGGTGTGGTCGGGGCGTGCGGCGGTGCGGGCGCGTCGGTGGTGGCGGCATGCGCGGCCCACGGGCTGCGCCGGCGGGGCGAGCGGGCCACCCTCGTCGACCTGGACGCCCACGGGCCGGGCATCGACCTCGCCCTCGGCACGGAGCGGGCGCCGGGCGCCCGCTGGCCCGACCTCGCCGAGGCGCGCGGCGACGTCGACGGTGCGGGCGTCGTCGCGGCGCTGCCACGGTGGGGCGCCGTGCCCGTGCTGAGCGGCACGGCCCGGAGCGAGCCGCCGGACGACGACGTCGTGCTCGACGTCTGCCGCGGGCTCGTCCGGTCCGGCGAGTCCCCGGTGCTCGATCTGCCGCGCCCCGCCGCCTGGGGTGCCGCGACCCGACGGGGGACGGGACCGGCGGGGGAGAACCTCGGTCACGACGGCGCGGCGGTCCGGACGCTGGTCGCCGGGTGCGACCTGATCCTGCTCGTCGTACCGCTGACCCTGCCCGCCGCGGTCGGCGCGCAGCGGGTCCGTGACCGCCTGCGAGCCGCCGGCGCGAACGACGTCCGGGTGGTCGCGCGCGGACCCGCCCCCGGCTGGGTCGACGGCGCAGAGGCCGAAGCGGCGCTGGGCCTGCCCCTGGCGGGCGTCGTGCCGCGGGACCCCGGGCTGGCGCGTGCGGTCG
>NZ_JABEMG010000080.1 GCF_013004695.1 Promicromonospora citrea | reverse complement strand
GCGCGATCAGCAAGTACAACGCCCGCGGCCCCGCGATCGACCACAAGACCTACCCGATACAGGTAACTCTCACGACCGACCGCGAGATCTTGACACCAACCTCAACGCCCTAACTTCCCGGCATTGCGACTAGCCCGGCGCGCGCTACAGCTCGACGACCACCTTGCCGCGCACGTGGCGCCCGGCCTGGAGCGCGGCGGCCTCCCGGATCTCCTCGATCGGGAAGGTCGCCGCGACGGGCACGCGGACCTGCCCGTCGGCCACGCGCCGCGCGAGCTCCTCGAGCGTCTCGGCGGTGGTGCTCGCGCCGTTCGCGGCCGTCACGCCGTCGATCCGTGCCGCGATGGTGCTGATGCGGGCGTCCTCGACACCGAGCTCGCGCGCCGCGTGCACGGTCTCGGTGCCGTGCAGGTCCATGGCGGCGGTGACGCGGTCGGGCGCGAGCGCCCTGACCCGGTCGACGAGGCCGTCGCCGTAGGTGACGGGTTCGGCCCCGAGCTCGCGCAGGAAGTCGGCCGACGCCGCTGAGCCCGTGCCGATCACGCGCGCTCCGGCGAGCCGGGCGAGCTGGACCGCGAAGACGCCGACACCGCCGCCGGCGCCCCCGACGAGCACGGTGTCGCCGGGGCCCGGGTCGACGGCCGCGACGGCGGCGGCAGCCGTCCGGCCCGCGATGGTGAGGGCTGCGGCGGTACGGTCGTCGACGCCGTCGGGCGTGTGGTGGATCTCGTCCGCCGCCGTGCTGCCCGTGGCGTCCACGACGACGTGGTCCGCGACGGACCGGGACAGCGCGCCCCCGAACACCCGGTCGCCGGGCGCGAAGCCGCTCACGCCGTCGCCCACCTCCTCGACGACCCCCGCGTAGTCGGTGCCGAAGCCGACCGGGAGGGTCAGGCCGAACCGGGCGGCGGTCTCGGCGTCGGCGGTCATGATCCAGTCCATGGGGTTGAGACCGGCCGCCGTGACCCGCACGCGGACCTGCCCCGGCCCCACCGGGGGGACGGGGACCTCGCGGACCTCGAGGGTCTCGGGTCCGCCGAACGCGTCGAGCCGGGCCGCCCGGCTCGTCGGCTGATCGCCCTGCTGCTGCATGTGCTTCTCCCCTCGCACGGGGCGGGCACGGCCCGCCCTCATGAAACGGACTATGCTCCGTTTCCATGGACGACCGTAACACAAACGGAGCGTGATCCGTTTTGCCGGAGGCACAGACCCGCTCACCCCGCGCCGACGCGGCTCGCAACCGCGACCAGCTCCTCGCGGTCGCGACCCGCGTCTTCGCGACGTCGGACGCCGAGCCGTCGATGCGCGCGATCGCCCGCGAGGCCGGCGTCGGCATCGCCACGCTGTACCGCCACTTCCCCACGCGCGAGTCCCTGGTCGACGCGGTCTACACCGACCAGGTCGAGCGCCTGACGACGGGCGCGCGCGAGCTCCTCGAGGCGCACCCGCCCGCCGCGGCGCTCCGGCACTGGATGGACGCGTTCGGCGACTGGGTCGCGACCAAGAACGGCATGCTCGACACGCTCCTCGCGATGGTCGACTCGGGTCAGATCGCGCACGCCCGGACGCGCGAGGAGCTGCTGACCGCGATCACCGCGCTGCTGGAGGCGGGGCGCGCCGCGGGCGACCTCCGACCGGACGTCACGGCGGACGACGTCGCCGCGGCGATCGTCGGCGTGTTCACGGTCGCCCCGCGGCCGGCCCAGGCGGAGCGGGCCGGCCGGCTGCTGGACCTGCTGCTCGACGGGCTGCGGGCACGCTGAGGCGGCCGCCCTCCCCCCCCCCCCGCCAATGTTAGTCACTAACATGTGAGGGTGGTCACTCCTCGCGCCCTACGCACCCGCGCCCGCATCCTCGACGTGGCGCTCGACCTGTTCGAGCGTCACGGGTATGCCGCCACGACCGTCGACCAGATCGCCGCGGCGGCAGGCATCACGCCCATGACGTTCTTCCGGCACTTCCCGACCAAGGACGCGGTGCTGGTCACCGACCCGTACGACCCGCTCATCGCGGAGTCCGTGGCCGCGCAGCCGGAGGCCCTGCGACCCGTGGAGCGCGTGCGGCGCGGCCTGCTCGCCGCGCTCGGCGAGATCTCCGCGGCCGAGGACGCGACGGCACGGCGGCGGGTGGCGCTGGTCGCGACGTCCCCGGCGCTGCGCGCCGCCGTCGTCGCGGGCACCGAGGAGACCCAGGCGGCGATCGTCGAGCGGCTGGTGACGGGCGGGTGCCCCCGGCTGGACGCCGCCGTGGCCGCCTCCGCCTGCCTGGCCGCCACCACCACCGCGCTCCTGGCCTGGGGCAGCGAGCCCGAGGACGTCACGCTGGCCGAGCTCGTCCGTCGCGCCCTGGACCAGCTGGCACCCGTCGGGAGCGCGTCGTGACCGCGCCGGCGCTCGTGCTCGACGGCGTCACGCACGCCTTCGGCGACCGAGTAGCGCTCGACGGGTTCACCCTGACGGTCGCGCCCGGTCAGGTCACGGCGCTCGTCGGGCTCAACGGCGCCGGCAAGACGACGGCGCTGCGCGCGCTCACCGGTCGGCTCCGGCCCGGCGGCGGGACGGTCCGCGTGCTCGGCCACGAGCCGTCGCGGCTGCCGCCCGCGGTCGCCGCTCGGTTCGGCCACGTCGTCGGTGCCCCTCTCGTCCAGCCGGAGCTGACCGTCGTGGAGAACCTGTGGTGCGCCGCGCTGCTCCACGGGCTGCGGCGCCGGCGCGCCGCGGAGGCGGCGCACGACACGGCGGAGAGGCTCGGCCTCGCGCCCTGGTGCGACGCACGTGCCCGCGCCCTCTCAGCGGGCAACCACCAGCGCCTCGGCATCGCGTGCGCGACGCTGCACCGGCCCGCCGCGCTCGTGCTCGACGAGCCCACGAGCGCCCTGGATCCCCAGGGCGTCGTCGTGGTCCGCGGGCTCGTCCGCGACCTCGCCGCCGAGGGCACGGCCGTCCTGGTGTCGAGCCACCACCTGGACGAGGTGGCCCGCGTCGCCGGTGAGGTCGTGGTGCTCCACGCGGGGCGCGACGTCGGGCGTCTGGAGCCGGGCGGCGACGGCACGACCGACGGCACGACCGGCGGCACGAGCATCGAGCAGCGGTTCTTCGCCATGGTGCTCGAGGCCGACACGTCGAGCGGCACGGGTGACCGTCCGGGTACCCGGACCGGGGGGCCGGCATGAGCGCCGCCGCGCTCGCCGCCGCGCTGCGGATCGAGGGGCTGCGGCTGCGGCGCTCGCCGGTCGCGGTCCTGGCCGCCGTGCTCCTGACGGCGCTGGTCCCGTCGGCGAGCGTCGGCGCCGTCGCCCTCGCACGCTCCCCGCACGCGGCGGCCCCGACCGCGGCGAAGCTCGCGCCGTACGCGGCGGGCGACCTGGCCGCGACGCACCTGACCGTCTGCGCCCAGGTGCTCGGTGTGGCCGCACTGGTCGCGGGCGGGTTCGTCGTCGCATCGGTGTTCGGGCGCGAGCTCGAGACCGGGACGGCGGGCGCGCTCTTCGCCCTCGCGACACCGCGCGCCGCGATCGCCCTCGCCCGGTGCGTCGTGGTGGTCCTCTGGCTGGCCGCGTGCGTGGTGCTCACGGTCCTGCTCACGGTCGCCGTCTCGGCGGTCGTCGCGACGGGAGGTGGGTCGGGTGCGTCCGGCGCGTGGCGCGAGGCGGGCCGCGCCGTCGTCTCCGGGCTACTCGGGGTGGGGCTCGCACTGCCGTTCGGCGCCGTCGCGACGGTGACGCGCAGCCGGCTGGCGACCGTCGGCGCGCTGCTCGGCGTCGTCGCGCTGACGCAGGTCGTGGTCCTGCTGGGCGGCGGGGCGTGGTTCCCGTACGCCGCACCGTCGCTGTGGGCGGGGCTGGGCGGGCCCGCCGCGGCCGCCGCGGTCGGCGTGCCGCACCTGCTCCTGAGCGCCACGGTCGGCCCTGCCGCCGTCGTGGTGGTCGTGGCTGCGTGGCACCGCCTGACGGACGTGTGACGCAGGTGTAGTGTCACCGGCAGGTGTGCCGGGAAGTCTGGTCGGCGGCGTCGCCGCCCCGTCCCCGGGCGGCCGTCGGACTCGACGACGACCTCGCTGCGAGGAGCGCACGTGCACACCCTGATCCTGTCGTTCGGCACGCGCGGCGACATCCAGCCGTACGCCGCCCTCGCCGGCGCGCTCGCCCGCGCGGGCCACGACGTCACGCTCGCCGTCCCGGAGGGCTTCGCCGACCTCGTCCCCCACGACGGACCGGGAAGGGTCACCCACCGCCCCGCCGGGAACGAGATGCTGCGCCTCCTGAGAGAGGTCATGCCGCGGCTGCGCGGCGGCAGGGACGCGCTCACGACGCTCGGCATCATGCGGTCGGCGATGCGCGAGCTGCTCGCGGAGTGCCGGGACGCCGCCCGCGAGGCGCGGCCGGACGTCGTCGTGCACCACCCCAAGACCCTCGCGGGCCCGCACGTGGCCGAGGCGCTCGGCGTGCCGTCGGTCCTCTCGCTGCCGCTGCCGTACTTCACGCCCACCGCCGCCCACCCGCTGCCGTTCTTCGGCGTGGCCTCGTTCGGCCCGTGGGGCAACCGTGCCACCTACGCGTTCACGCGGGCCGCCGGGGTGATGTACGGGCGCATGATCGACGACCTGCGGCGCGAGGTGGGGCTGGGCCGCTCCCGGCGGCTCGCCGACCCCACGCGGGACCCGGACGGCAGCGCCGCCCACGTGCTGTACCCGTACAGCAGGCACGTGCTGCCCGTCCCGGCCGACTACCCGGACACCGCCCACGTCACCGGGTACTGGTTCCTCGACGGCCGTCCCGACGGCGGCGCCGGGGAGGCGCCCGTGACGCTGCGCGACTTCCTCGCGGCCGGCGATCCCCCGGTGTACGTCGGGTTCGGGTCGATGGGTTTCGGCAGGGGCGCCGACGAGCGCCGCGCCGCCGTCCTGGCCGCCGTGCGGGCGCACCGGGTGCGCGCCGTCGTGGCCACCGGCTGGGGCGGGATCGCACCCGGCCCGTCCGCCGACGACGACGTCCTGGTCATCGAGGGTGCGCCGCACGACTGGCTGTTCGAGCGCGTGCGGGCGGTCGTGCACCACGGCGGCGCGGGCTCCACCGCGGCGGGTCTGCGGGCCGGCCGCCCCACGCTCGTCGTCCCGTTCCTCGGCGACCAGCCGTTCTGGGGCGGCCGCGTGCATGCCATCGGCGCGGGACCGAGGCCGCTGCCCGCCGCGCGGCTCACCCGGGACCTCACCGACCGCCTCGGCGACCTGCTCGGCACGCCCTCCTACGCGACACGGACCGCCGCGACGGGCGCCGCGATCCGCGCCGAGGACGGGCTCGGTGAGGCGGTGTCCGTGCTGGAACGCATCGTGGCGCGAGCGTGACCGGTCAGGGCTTCGGCACCGCTACCCGCACCACCTCGCGCCACGGCGGCCCGCTACCACCCTGCTCGAGCCGCGCGCGGTAGCGGTCGATCTTCTCGTCCATGAGCGCGAGGCGGCGGCGCGTGAGCTCGAGGTCGTCGGCCAGCCGCTGCCGGTGCTCGACCAGCACGGCCAGCCGCTCGGCGTCGGGCGCACCGGCGCGGGCCAGCTGCGCGTACTCGGCGATCCGGGCCACGGGCATGTCGGCCTCGCGCAGGAGGGCGACCTTCTCGAGCCAGTCGACGTCGTCGGCGTCGTAGGTGCGCCGCCCCAGACCGTCGCGCTCGATCGCGCCGAGGAAGAACCCCTCGTCCTCGTACAGACGGATGGTGTGGACACTGAGCCCCGTGCGCCGCGACACCTCGCCGATCCCGATGCGTTCCACACCCACAACGGTAGCCCTGCGGGGGCGGCCTTGTGCTCGACCGCGGTCGAGCACCTAGCGTCCCGAGCCATGACGACCAACACCAGCAGGTTCATCGGAAAGACCGTCCTCGTCACCGGGGCGTCGAGCGGGATCGGGCTGGCGGGCGCCGAGCGGCTGCTCGCCGAGGGCGCGACCGTCATCGGTACGGGCCGCTCGCCCGAGCACCTCGACCACGCGCGCGCCGTGCTCGGCGAGCGGGCGCACCTCGTGCGCGCCGACCTCGCCACGGCCGACGGCATCGCCGCGGTGACCGACGCCGCCCGCGCGCACGGGCCGCTCGACGGCCTCTGGCTGAACGCGGGCTACGCCATGATCACCGGGCTGGACGTCGACGGCGCGACGTTCGACGCCGCGATGGCGGCGAACGTCCGCGCCCCGTTCCTGCTCATGACCGCGCTGCAGGACGACGTGCGCGACGGCGGGGCGGTCCTGGTCACCGGCTCGGCGTCCGCCTACGAGGCGCAGGCCGCCCTGCCCCTGTACGCGGCGACCAAGGCCGCGGTCGGTACCGCGTCCCGTAACTGGGCGGCGGCGCTCGCGCCCCGTGGCATCCGGGTGAACACGCTCGTGCCCGGACCGATCACCTCGCGCCTGCGCGACGCGATCCCCGACGGCCAGCGCGACGCGTTCGAGGAGGAGCTCGCCACCAAGGTGCTGCTGGGCCGTGTCGGAGACCCCGCCGAGGCCGCGGCGGCCGCCGCGTTCCTGCTGTCGCCGGACGCGTCGTACGTGACGGGGGCGGAGCTGGTGGTGGACGGGGGCCTGGTGCTCCGCTGAGCGGCCGGGCGGGGCCGGGCGGGGCCGGGCGGTCACGCCCGGTGCCGCCGGCCCTGACCGAGGCAGCACGACCTACCATACGTACGGTAGGTTCGGTCCATGGCTACCCGGTCCGAGATCCTCGACGCGGCGCTGGACGTCCTGCGTCGGGGCGACATGCTCACCCTCGACGCGGTCGCGCGCGCCGCGGGGCTCACGAAGCCGGGCGTCGTCCACCACTTCGCCACGAAGGAGGTGCTGGCGCTCAGCGTGCTCGATCATCTGCTCGACCAGTGGGAGCGAGAGCTGCGGGCGAGGGCCGGTGCCGACGGCACACCGCGAGACCTGCTGCGCGCCTACGTCGAACACACGCTCCTCGGCAAGATGGATGCGGCAGACCTCGCGGTGCTGGCTGACCCGAAGCTGCGCGACACGCTCTCCGCGCGGTGGACGGAGCGCATGAACGCCTGGTTCGGTGGTTCGCGCGACCCGAGGCTCGCCGTCGCACGCCTGGTCGCGGACGGGGCGTGGATCGACCGCTGCCTCGGCCTGCTCGAGCTCGACGAGTCCGAGCGGGCGGCCACCCTGGCGCTCGTCACGTCGCTGATCGACCAGGCAGGGGAATCGTGATGAAGTGGTTCTTCCTCGTCGCGGCGATCACGCTCGAGGTGACCGGATCACTGTCGCTGAAGGCCGCGCTGGACGCTCCCGCCCTCTACCTGCTCGTCGCGGTCGGATACCTCGGGTCGTTCCTCGCCCTCTTCCTCTCGCTGCGCAGCGGGATGGGTCTCGGCGTCGCCTACGGCATCTGGGGAGCGAGCGGCGTCGCGCTCACCGCCGTCATGTCGCTCGTCGTGTTCGGTGAGCCGATCACCCCGCTCATGGGACTGGGGATCGTGCTCGTCATGGGCGGCGTGCTGCTCATCGAGCTCGGGTCCCAGGCAGCGCAGAAGAACGGTAGGGAGGCCCAGGGATGACCGCCCTCGCCCTCTCCAGCCTCGTCCTGGCGATCGCGGGCGAGGTCGCCGGCACGGTCTCGCTCCGCATGGCGAGCGCGGGCCGGAAGGCATGGTGGGTCGGTGTCGGCGGGGGCTACGTCCTCGCGTTCACCATGCTCTCCGTCGCCCTCGCCGAAGGTCTCGCCCTCGGGGTCGCCTACGGCATCTGGACCGCCACCGGGGTCGTCGCCATCGCCGTCCTCAGCCGGATCCTCTTCCAGGAGCCCCTGACCCGGATCATGGGGCTCGGTATCGCTCTCGTGGTCAGCGGCGTCCTGCTCATCGAGCTCGGGGCGGTGCACTGACGGATCCGCCGGACCCCGGTGGGCCGGCCCGATCGGAAGGGGCTGGCCCTACCGACGGCGGACCGTGCGCGGTTTCTCAGCGGTCTTCCCGCGACACCTCGTCCCCGACCGCGTAGGGCACCTCCCACACGGCGATCGTGTCGATGGCTGACCCGGCCGCGGCGGCCTCCAGCGCCAGCGCACCTCCGGAGGACGCCCCGAACACGTGTGCCGAGCCGCCGGCCTCCGCGATCGACGCATCCAGGTCCTCGATCTCCCTCTCCGCGGCGTAGGGCTCGGTGAAGCCGCTCGCCCCGCGTCCCCGACGGGCATAGTTGTAGACCGTGAAGTGCTCGGCGAGAGCAGGCACCAGGGACGCGTTCTCGGCTCCGTCGTCCAGTGCGCCGCCCACCAGGACGACAGCCGGGCCGCTTCCCTGCCGGTCGTCGGCGATGGTGGTGCCGTCGTCCGATGTCACGCGACACGGCATCTCGTTCATCCCACAGCTCCGTTCGAGAGGGTGGCCCGCCGCCTGAGCAGCGTGCCGACGACGGCCACGGTGCGCGACCACCGCGCCCTTGCGATCACGGCCGCCACGACGAGAAGGGCGAGCGCCGGCCAAGGGCTCTGATCGAGCACGAATTGATCCGTGATGACAGCGCCGGTCAGCAATACCGCCAACCCGAGACTGGCCAGGCCCGCCAGAGCCGGGATCAGAAGTCCCACCCCTCCCGAGACCTCCAGCGCTCCGACCAGGTACCGGAGCCACTGGCCGGCCCCGATGTCGGCGAACATGTCCACCATGACCGGGTCGCCGGCGAGCTTCGAGATTCCACCGCCGGCGATGATCGCCGCGAGCGCGACTCGCAGGATCCAGACCCCGACGCTGATCGCCCGCCCGGGCGTGTGCGCAACGGTCTCCGAGCTGTTCCCGGGAAGCGTGCTCATTCGACTCTCCTTGCCGTGTCCGGGCCGGGGCGTTGGCCGAGTGGGCCGGGTTGTCGGCGCTGATCTCGACCACGTGGCATCTACTTCTTGTCGCGGTAGAGGACCATGGTGAGGGGGCCGAAGACCGCGACGAGAAGCACGGACGAGACGAGCACCCAGCCGATCTCCCCGGCGGGCACCGAGCCGTCCATCAGGCCGCGCACCACGGTCACCAGGTGGGTGATCGGGTTGACCTCGACGACCGCCTGCATCCATCCGGGCATCGTCCTCGGGTCCACGAAGATGTTGCTCACGAACGTCAGCGGGAACATCACCATCATGCTGACCCCCGCCACCGAGTTCGGCGTGCGCAGGATCAGGCTGAGCATCGTCCACAGCCACGACAGGCAGAACGAGAACACCAGCAGCAGCGCGACCGAGAGCACCACGCCGACGACGCCACCCTCCGGCCGGAACCCTAGGACCAGTCCGAGCACGATCACGACCGCTGACCCGATCGAGTAGCGCACCGCATCGCCGAGCAGTGCGCCGACCAGCGGCGACGGTCGCCACACGGGAAGTGACCTGAACCGGTCGAACACCCCGTTCTGGATGTCGGTGTTCAGCGTGATGCCGGTGTTCATGGTGATCATGACGTTCGCCTGCACCAGGATGCCGGGCAGCAGGAACTGCAGGTACTCCTGCGTCGACCCGGCGAGCGCGCCACCGAACAGGTAGGTGAACATCAACGTGAACATGATCGGGAACATGGTCACGTCGACGAGCTGCTCGGGCACGTGCTTGATCTTCAGGAGGGCGCGCCGGCCGAATGTCAACGAGGTGCTCACCGGACCGGGTCGGGGCGGGCGCTCACCGGCCGACAGCACACTGCGCAGCGCGACCGGCGCCGACGCCTGCTCCGTGGACGTGGCATTCATGCGGCATCCTCCTTGGGTGTCTCCTCGGCGGCGTGTCCGGTCAGGGCGAGGAACACCTCGTCCAGGCTCGGCTGACCGAGCGCGAACTCGGTGACGTCGATGCCGCTGCGGGACAGCTCGGCCAGGGAACGGGCGACTCGCTCGGGGTCGGAGACCCGCGCGGACAGCGCGGCCGGGTCAGCGGACGGCTCGACCGACACCTCGAGGACACCGGCGAGGACCCGCTCCGCCTCGGCCCGCTGCTCGGGCGCACGTAGCCGTACGTGCAGCGAGCCGGCGCCGACCGATGCCTTGAGCTGACCGCTCGAGCCCTCGGCGACCACCTTCCCGTGGTCGATCACCGCTATCCGGTCGGCCAGCTGGTCGGCCTCGTCGAGGTACTGCGTGGTCAGCAACACGGTGGTGCCCTCGGCGACCATGCCCCTGACGATCTCCCAGACCTGGTTCCTGCTGCGCGGGTCGAGCCCGGTCGTGGGCTCGTCGAGGAAGATCAGCTCGGGGGTGACGACCAGACTCGCCGCGATGTCGATGCGCCGGCGCATCCCGCCGGAGTACTTCTTCACCTGCCGGTCGGCCGCCTCGGCAAGACCGAACGCGTCGAGCAGGTCGGCCGCTCGCCGCCTGGCCCGCGGGCGCGAGTAGCCGAGCAGCCTGGCGAGCAGCACAAGGTTCTCCACCCCGGTGAGGTCCTCGTCGACCGACGCGAACTGCCCGGTGAGGCCCACCCTGCTCCGCACCGCCCGGGCGTCACGCACGACGTCGTAGCCGAGCACGTGCGCCTCCCCGGCGTCGGGGTGCAGGAGCGTGGCCAGCATACGGATCGTGGTGGTCTTGCCCGCCCCGTTCGGGCCGAGCACGCCGTACACGACCCCGGCGCTCACGGCCAGATCCACACCGGCGACCGCGGGGGTCGTGCCGAAACTCTTCGTCAACCCTCTCGTCTCGATCGCGAGCTTTCCCATGGGTCCGACACCTTCTCCCGGTGTTGCGAACGGATTGGTCGAGCACTACTCAAATTTGAATACATGACCAAGGTACGCCAGGGAGGAGCGGCTAGTCAAGATTGATTAGAAGCGCATCCCGAGGGGGTCGTGGACCGTTCGCCACGAGCCCGGATCGTCGGCCATGGTGTAGGCGCCCTCGGACAGTCGTCTGCTCAGGCTCTTCGCCCACTCCAGCTCGACGCGTGCGTGTCCGGCCCACAGCTCGGCCTGATCGCGGACGTGTTCGGGGATGTCGGGCTCCGGGTTCTCCCAGCCCTTGGCCTGTCCGACGAGCTCCGCTTCCAGGCGCGCGACCCGCTCGTTCACGTGCGCGATGGCATCCGCCCTGGTCAGCATGGGCAGCATGGTGATGGCCGCGTCGAGCATGGTGGGGTCATGCGTGCGCCGCAGACCGTCGCGGACCAGTTCGACGATCTCGTCACGTCCCCGGGCCGTCGCGCGGTACAAGACGCGCTCCGGCCCGGAGCTGCCCGGCTCGGCGTGCTCGGTGAGGAGGCCGTCGGCCGCCGCCTTCTTCAGTGCGTGATAGATCGAGCCGGGCTTGATCTTGGCCCACGTCTCCGCACCCCAGCTCTGCAGCTCGGACCGCACTTGGTAGCCGTGCGCGCCGCCGGAGAGGTGCACGACACCGAGTACCAGCAGCCTCGTCGCCGACATACGCCCACCTCCGCTCGACCTGCTCGGACTCGCTCCGCTTTCGCGCCCGCCAGGGCCGCTCCCACCAAGATTAGGGTGCCCGACCGAGCTCGGGGACACCCACCACCGTCGCGACCCCGCACCGACCGCCGTCGACGCGTCAGTTGCGAGCCTCAACCCGACCCCGGGGCGAGACGGTTCGTCCCCACGAGCGGCACACCTACTTCTCGCCCGGCAGCACCTTCCACAGCTCGGTGCGGGAGCGGACGCCGAGCTTGGTGAACACCTTCCGCAGGTGCCACTCGGCGGTGTGCGAGCTGATGAAGAGCCGTGCTCCGATCTCGCGGTTGGTGAGCCCGTCGCGCGCCAGCCGTGCGACGTTGCGCTCCTGGTCCGTGAGCTCGGGGACCGCGGCCGACCCGCGCGGCCGGAGCTTCTCCCCCGTCGCGGCCAGCTCCGCGCGAGCGCGGTCGCCGTACCCCTGCATCCCGCACTCCGCGAACACGGACTCGGCGGCACGCAGCTGCACGCGCGCGTCGACGCGGCGGCCCTGCCTGCGCAGCATCTCGCCGTACAGGAGCTGGCTCCGCGCCCGGAGGATCGGCACGCGGATCTGCTCGAAGCCGGAGATCGCGCGCAGGTACTGGGTCTCGGGGTCGGCGGCACCGTGCAGGGCCCGGACGAGCGCCATGAGCGCCGTGGCCCACGGGCTGTCGCCCACCGGCTCGACCACCGTGCGCAGGCGCTCGACCGCCTCCGTGCAGGTCTCCTGGTCGCCGACGTGCGCGGCCGCCTCGACGACCTCGAGCATCGTCCGCATGGCGTGACCGAGCTCGTGGACGTACGGCATCTCCTCGCGCGCCGAGGCCAGCGCTTCCTCGTACCGGCCCGCACCGTTGTAGACGACCGCCTCGGCCATGTTGGCGACGGTCAGGGCGTAGCCCTCGCCCCGGGCGTAGGCGTCGGCACGCAGCTGCGGCGCCCTGCTCTCGACCTCGTCGACGTGACCCCGGTAGGCGGCGAGGAAGATCCGCCCGTACAACGGCAGCGGGTGGCCGGTCACGGAGAGGATCGTGTCGATGTCGTCGCAGATCGCCTCGGCGCCGTCGAGCCGTCCGTCGAACGTACGGGCGACCATCAGCAGGTTGAGCGCCATGGGCAGCACCGTCAGCACGCCACCGTCCCGGGCGAGCCGGACCTGCCGCTCGGCGAGCATCCTGAGACCGTCGGCGTCCCAGATGTCCTGCGCCGCCCGTCCCGCGAACCACATCCAGGCCAGAGCACGGTGGTCGGACGGCGACACGCTCTCGAAGGCCGTGATCGCACGGCGCACCGTGGGCAGCGCGAGCGACGGCCCGCCCAGGGCGAGCTGCGCCTGGCCGCGGAGGATCAGGTCCGGAGCGCTCTCGGCCGTGCCGTCGGCCGTCGACGACATGATCGCCTCCGCGATCTCCTGCACGGCTCCCGGCTCGCCCAGCCGGCCGGCGTAGACCGCAGCGGACAGCGCCTGCATGTACGTGTCCCGCGCGAGTGCCGCGTCGTGCGGCTCGAGCGCCTGCGCGGCGGCGAGCAGCCGCCGCGGGGCGCTCCGGTCACGCCGGAGCGCGTACTCGCACCGGGCCCGCAGCCGGGCCAGGAGCGCGGCATGCAGCGGGCCGAGCACGTCGTCGCGCGTCTCGTCGAGCAGCCGCAGGGCGTCGTCCGGCGCCCCCGCGTCCAGCGTCGACTCCGCGGCGGCGACCAGCCGGTCCACGCGGGTGGCGGGGTCCGGGGTGAGGTGGGCCGCCCGGGTGAGAAAGGCGGCGGTGGCCGCGACACCCCCGCGGGCACGGGCGCGCTCGGCCGACTCCACGAGGTCGGCCGCGACCTGCTCGGTGGGCTCGATCGTCGCGTTCGCGCGGTGCCAGGCGCGGCGGTCCGGGTCCCGCTCGGCGTAGGTCGCCTCCGCGAGGGCCGCGTGCACGGCGCGCCGCTCGGGCGGGGAGGCCGACCGGTAGACCGCGGAACGGATGAGCGGATGCCGGAACCGGATCCTGCCGGAGACGACGAGGGCGTCCGTCTGCTGCGCCACCTCCACGTCCTCCGGCTCGAGGCCCAGGCGCGCGCTCGCCCGCCACAGCAGGCCGGGGTCGCCGGTGGGATCCGCGGCGGCGAGCAGCAGCAGAGTCCGGGTCTGCGCCGAGAGGTCCTCCAGACCTGCCAGCAGGCTGCGTTCGATGCGGCGCTCGAGCGACACCGAGCCCGCGAGCGCGTACCCGCCGGCCAGGTCCGACCCGACGGACCGCGGTAGCTCGCGCAGGGCGAGCGGGTTGCCGCGGCACTCGACGAGCAGCTGGTCGAGCACCCGCCCGTCCATCGCGCCGGGCAGCGCCCGGCCCAGCAGCGCCCTCGCGTCGCCGTCGGCCAGGCCGGTCACGGCGAGCTGCGGCAGGTCGGCGAACCGGTCGTCCGGGCTGCGCATCGCCAGCACCATCGCGACCCGCTCGGTCGAGAGCCGGCGCGCCACCGAGGCGACGGCGCTCGCCGAGGCCTCGTCCAGCCACTGTGCGTCGTCGACGACGCACAGCAGCGCACCGTCGCCCGCCGTCCGCGTCAGCAGGTCGCGGACACCGAGGCCGAGGTGGAGCGGGTTGGGCGGTTCCGCGGCGCGCACGCCGAAGGCGGACTCGACGGCCTCGCGCCGCGGGCCGGGCAGCTCGACGGACGGCGTCAGCAGGTGTCCGCACAGGAGCTGGAGCGAGGCGAACGTCAGCTCGACCTCGCTCTCGGACGCGACCATGCGTTCGACGCGGACGTCGGGCGGAGCGCCGGCCACCACCTCGTCCAGCAGCGCTGTCTTGCCGATCCCCGCCTCACCCGTCAGGACGACGGTCCCGCCGCTGCCGGCGCGCGCGCGAGCGACCAGGTGCTGCAGCCGGGTCAGCTCCTCGGCCCGGCCCAGGAGACGGCGGGACGGTGGCACCGTCCCAGCGTATCCCCGCGCCGTCGCGTACCCGAGGGCGAACTTCGGCCACGAGCAGTCGTTCCAGGACGTCGAGCTCGCCGGCACGGCTCGCCGCGAGGAGCGCCACGGCAAGGCGACGCCCGGCCCACGGGTCCACGTCCGTCCGCTCGACACCGCTCGCGAGGCGCGCCCGCGCGCGGCTGACGAGCTGGCGCGCGTTCACCGAGCTGGTCCGCAGCAACCGCGACACGTCGGCGTAGGGGTAGTCGAACAGACCCCGCAGCACGTACGCGGCCAGCTCCGCCGGGGTGAGCCGCCGCAGGAGCACGGCGACGGCCTGCGCGACGGCGCGCGACCGCTCGGTCCGCTCGAAGGGGTCCGCCACGACTGCCCGCGATCCGCCGCGCGTCGCGCCGGACGGCGCGTCGGCAGGCTCGTCGGTCGGGATCTCGTGCCTGCGGGGTGCGGACCGGACGACGTTGATCGCCAGGCGAGTGGCTGTCGTGGTGAGGAACGCCTCGGGGTTGCGGATGCCGGCCTTGTCGGTGCGCTGCCACCGCAGCCATGCCTCCTGCACCACGTCCTCCGCGGACGAGAGGTCACCGCGGGTGACGCGACAGGCGATGCGGAACAGGCGCGGGCGCTGGGAGAGGAAGAACGAGACCGTCTCGTCCGCCTCGGTCGGTGCGTCCATGGCGACTCCTTCGGTAGGCGACGGCCGCCGACGGGGCGACGGATCCACCGTTCGCCCGCGCTCCTCCTCGTCGCGCCACGGGATCACGTGGTTGCGCCCCTGGTCCCGCCCGTGGTCCCGCGTGCTTGCCGCGTGGGCTCCCCCGTGGGCCGCTGGTCGGCGTCACGCCGCGGTGCGGCACCCGGTCGATCGGTGCGACGGCGTCCGCCGCCCCGTGGCCCATCGGTCCGCGACCCATCTCGCCCTGGAGGCTTCTCATGACCACGTCAAGACATCCCGTACCCCGCCTGCACCGGTGGTACGCCCGTCGCCGAGCCGCCGTCACGATGCTGACCGGCCTGCTGGCCCTCGGGTCGCTCGCCGCGATCCCCGGCGCCGCGGCACGCCCCGGCCACGACGGCCACGATCCCCGGCCCACGATCGTCCTGGTCCACGGGGCCTGGGCCGACGCGTCGAGCTGGGCCGGCGTGGTGCGACGCCTCCAGGCCGAGGGCTACCCGGTGGTGGCCCCCGCCAACCCGCTGCGGTCCCTCGCCTCGGACTCCGCCTACCTCGCGACGTTCCTCGAGACCGTCGACGGACCCACCGTCCTCGTGGGCCACTCCTACGGGGCAGCCGTCGCCACGAACGCCGCCGTCGGCAACCCGGACGTCCGCGCACTGGTGTTCGTCAACGGCTCGGTACCCGCACGAGGCGAGACCGTCGCCGAGCTCGCCGGCCCCGACTCCGCGCTGTCGGTTCCCGACCCGACGACGATCTTCGACTTCGCCCCCTCCACGCTGCCCCCGGAACCCGGGACCGACGTCTACCTCAAGCCGTCGACGTTCCTGCGCTCGTTCGCCACCGGACTCCGGAACGCGGACGCCGAGGTCCTGTCTGCCACCCAGCGGCCGATCACGTTCGGTGCGCTCAACGAGCCGTCCGCCGAACCCGCCTGGCGCTCCGTCCCGAGCTGGTACCTGGTCGGCACCAAGGACCGGGTCATCCCGCGCAGCGCCCAGGAGGCCATGGCCCGCAAGGCCGGGTCCTCCGTCACCCGGTACGACGCCGGCCACCTCGGCCCGGTCACCCACCCGGCCCAGGTCGCCCGGGTCATCACGGCGGCCGTCCGCGCGACGCGCTGAACCGGTCCACCGCCCCGCAGCCATGCACCGTCATCCTGCCCAGAGAGGAAGAACCATGAACAACCACCACCTCGAGCCCGAGGCGCAGGCGATCGCCGACGCCACGGCCAACCCGCCGTACCTCTACGAGCTGACCCCGGAGGCGGCACGCAAGGTCCTGGACGACCTGCAGGACCTGCCCGTCCCGCGACCCGAGGCCGAGGAGGAGTGGGTCCTGGTCCCGGCCGGCGTCGGTGACGTCCGGGTCCGGGTCGTCCGGCCGGTCGGGAGCACGGGTCCCCTGCCCGCCGTGCTCTACATGCACGGCGGCGGCTGGGTGCTCGGCAACGCCGGCACGCACGACCGGCTGGTGCGCGACCTCGCCACGGGTGCCGACGTCGCCGTCGTCTTCGTCGAGTACGACCGGTCACCCGAGGCGCGCTACCCGGTCGCGATCGAACAGGGCTACGCCGCCGCCCGGTGGATCGTGGCCCACAGCGCCGAGCACGGCATCGACCCGACCCGCCTCGCGGTCGCCGGTGACTCGGTGGGCGGCAACATGGCGGCCGCGCTGACGATCCTCGCCAAGCAGCGGGGTGACGTCTCGTTCGTGCACCAGTCGCTGTACTACCCGGTGACCGACGCCGCCCAGGACACCGCCAGCTACGCCGAGTTCGCCGACGGGCCGTTCCTCCTGGCCAGGTCGATGGCGTGGTTCTGGGACGCCTACCTGCCAGACGTGTCCCGGCGCGCGGAGATCACGGCGTCGCCCCTGCGCGCCACCCTCGACGACCTCGCGGGGCTGCCGGAGGCGTTCGTGGTCGTGGACGAGAACGACGTCCTGCGCGACGAGGGCGAGGCGTACGCGCGCCGCCTCGCCGAGGCAGGCGTCCGGACGACGTCGGTCCGCTACAACGGCACGCTCCACGACTTCATGATGCTCAACCCGCTGCGGCCGTCCGCCGCCACGAGCGGAGCCGTCGCCCAGGCCGTCGCGGTCCTCCGCACGGCCCTCCACGGCCGCTGAGCGGCCCTCACCACCCCACAGACAGCAAGGAGAACTCCCATGAACATCCCCGTCCAGGAACCGACGGTCGTGCTCGTGCACGGCGCATTCGCCGAGTCGGCGAGCTGGGACGGCGTCATCGCCCGGCTGCAGGAGCTCGGCGTCGAGGCCGTCGCCGTCGCCAACCCGCTGCGGAGCGTGACGGGTGACGCGGCGTACGTCCGCGACGTCGTCGCAGGCCTCGGCCGCCCCGTCCTGCTCGTCGGCCACTCCTACGGCGGCATCGTCATCACCGAGGCGGCGGCAGACAACCCCGCGGTGCTCGGTCTCGTCTACGTCTCCGCGTTCGCACCCGACCACGGCGAGAGCGCGCTCGAGCTCTCGACCCGTCAGCCGGGCAGCACGCTGGGCGACGCGCTCACGGCCTACCCGGTGTCCACCGGCGGCAACGAGCTGGCCATCCGCCTCGACAGGTTCGGCGAGCAGTTCGCTGCCGACGTCTCCGAGTCCCTCGCCGGCACCATGGGCCGCACCCAGCGGCCCGTGACCGAGCGGGCCCTCGCCGAGGGCCTGCCGACCCGGGCACCGGCCTGGCGCACGCTGCCGTCGTGGTTCGTGTTCGGCGACCAGGACCGCAACATCCCGCCTGCGGAGCTGCGAGCCGAGGCACGGCGGGCGGGCGCGCGCACGATCAACGAGGTCGCGGGCGCGTCCCACGCGATCACCGTCTCCCGGCCGTCCGAGGTCGCCGGCACCGTGCTCGAGGCGCTCCGGGAGCTGCGGAACGAAGGCGCCGCTGCCTGACCGGCGGAGGCGTCCACCACGCCCCGGGCGGGGCCGTCATCCGGTAACCCGCCCGGGGTCACCGCGGTCCGGCGCCCCGGCGGTAGGCGCTCGGCGAGACCCCGACGACGCGGGTGAACGCGACGCTCAGCGCGCTCTCGGACCCGTACCCCACCGCCCGCGCGACGCTCGCGAGCGGCGCAGACCCCTCGCGCAACCGCCGGGCGGCGAGCTCGATGCGCCACCGCGTGAGGTAGTCCAGTGGTCCCGTGCCCACCGCTGTCCTGAACCGGGCCGCGAGCGTGGAGCGCGAGACCGACGCCCGCTCCGCGAGCTCGGCCACGGTCCAGGGGTGCGCGGGAGCCGTGTGCATCTGGGCGAGGGCGACCGCGACGACCGGGTCGGTCAGGCCCCTGAGCCACCCCGAGGCGGCAGTGGGGTCATGGGCAAGATGCACGCGCAGCACGTGGACGAGCATGACCGTGGCGAGGTGTCCCGCCACGACGCCGGAGGCCATCGGCCGGTCGGTGAGCTCGGCCTCGATCTCCGCGAGCGCCCACCCCACCGTCTCGGCGCCCCGGGTGCCCGCCGGGACGTGGACGACGGGCGGCAGCCCGTCGAGCAGGAGCCGACGGGCCCGCTCCGCGAAGGTGAACCCGCCGCCGAGCATGAGCAGGTCGTCCCCGTCGCCGACCCGCGCGATCCCGGCATCCGCCCGGGCGAACACCGGTCCCGCGTCGGCCGGGACGACGCCCGGTCCGCTGCGCAGCACGAACGGTACGGGCCGCGTGAGGAGGTAGCAGTCCCCTGCCGCCAGCTCGATCGGCTGTCCGCCGCCCTCGACCTCCAGCACGCACGAGCCCCGTCGGACGGCGTTGAACTTGATGCCGTCCGGGGCGTCGAACCGCAGCGCCCAGTCACCTCCTGCGGCGAGCCGGGCGGACAGGTGGCCACGGGCCTCGAGCAGGGTCAGCACATCTTCCAGAGGATCCACCGCTCTCCCGCCTCACTCTACGCGGATCTGGACGATTTCTAAAGGATCTCGGCCTGATAACCGTAGATCGTCCAGCACCCTCACCCTAGCCTGGTCCGTGTCCCGCCGATCGAGAAGAGAGCACGACATGGCAAACATGGCACCCGACGACATCCGACGCGTGATCACCCCGTTCACCCGCGACTCCACCGCGGCGGAGGTGCTCGAGGGCATCGACCTTCACGGACGGCGCGCCCTGGTCACCGGAGGCGCCTCGGGCCTGGGCGCCGAGACGGTGCGCGCGCTGGCGTCGGCCGGCGCGGACGTCACGATCGCCACGCGACGACCTCGAGCGGCCGACACGCTCCTCGGGGAGCTGGCGACCGCCGGCGTCCCCGGCCACGTGCGCGTCGCTCCGCTCGACCTGGCCGACCTGTCCTCCGTCCGGCGCTTCGTCGCGTCCTGGGACGGACCGCTCGACGCGCTCGTCGCCAACGCGGGCATCCTCGCCCTGCCCGAGCGCATCCTCACACCGTACGGGTGGGAGCTGCAGCAGGCGACCAACTACCTCGGGCACTTCGCACTGGCCACCGGCCTGCACCCGGCTCTGCGGGACGCCGGCGACGCGCGGGTCGTCGTCGTGAGCTCCGGCGCCCACCTCACCGCGCCCGTCGACCTGGACGACCCCGGCTACGCGCACCAGGCCTACGACCCCTGGGTGGCGTACGGCAGGTCCAAGTCCGCGGGCATCCTGTTCACCGTCGGAGCCCGCCGCTGGGCCACTGACGGCATCACCGCCACCTCGGCCAACCCCGGCTACATCCTGACCGGCCTGCAGCGCCACGTGGACGACGACACCCTGCGTGCCCTCGGCGTCATGGACGACGACGGCACCCTGACACCGCTGCCGTACTACAAGACGCCCGCGCAGGGGGCCGCAACCTCCGTGCTGCTGGCCGCCTCGCCGCTCGTGACGGGCGTGACGGGCCGTTACTTCGAGGACAACCAGGAGGCGACGACCGTCCGGGACGACGACCTCAGGGCGGGCGACGTCTCCGGTGGCGTGGCCGAGCACGCGCTCGACCCGGACACCGCGGACCGCCTGTGGGAGCGCGCGACCCTCGTCCTCGGCGACGCGTGACGCCTCAGTGGTCGAGCGCCGGTCGCAGGACGAGACGCACGCCTGCCGCGTCCCCGGCCTCGAGCCGGGCGTGCGCCTGTGCCGTGCGTGACAGCGGGAGCTCCTCGACCCGGCGCGGTGTGAGGGCACCCTCGGCCACGAGCTGGTTGACCTGCTCGGCGGCCGCGGCAAGTTCCTCCGACGTCGCGTTGCTGATGGCAAGTCCCTCGATCCGTCCGTCCCGGGTGTAGAGCGGGCCGACCGGCAGGCGCGGGCGGGCGGACAGCCCGGCGAGGAGCACGATCCGCCCCCGCGGCGCCAGGAGATCGACGGCGAGGTCGAGGTCGTGCCGGCCCGAGGTGTCCAGGTGGACGTCCACGCCGTGTGGTGCGGCGGCGTGCAGGCGCTCCGCGTGACGCGGGTCCCGGTAGTCGACGGCCACGGCCGCCCCGAGCGCGCGGCACGCGTCGAGGTCCGCGGCGGCGGCCGTGGCGACGACGCGCGCACCGGCCCGCGCCGCGAGCACCACCGCGACCCGCCCCACGTTGCCCGCCGCACCGGCGACGAGGACCGTCTCCCCCGCCCGGACGCGGCCGTGGACCACCAGGGCGAGGTACGCCGTCGCCGCAGGGTGCACGACCGAGACGAGGGCGACAGGGTCCGCGCCCGGCGGCGCGTGGTAGAGCCGGTCCGCCGGAACGGCAGCGAGCTCGGCGGCCGCCCCCTGGCGCCCATCGTGGCCCAGGCTGTTCGTCCAGACCCGGTCGCCCGCGCGGAAGCCGGTGACCTCCGCCCCGCACTCCACGACGCGGCCGACGACGTCGCGCCCGACCACGAAGGGGAACGGGACCGGCGTCCGGTAGGCACCGGACCGGACGAAGGTGTCCACCGCGTCGACGGCCGCCGCCTCGACCGCGACCAGCACGTCGGACGGACCGGGGCGGGGATCCGGCAACGACCCGTACCGGATGGTGTCAGCGGGACCGAGTCGCCGGACGTAGGCAGCCTTCATCGTTCCTGTTCCCTCAGGGGCTCGCCGATCCAGCCCTCTGCCACCACTGACCGGGTAGAGGCTCCAGGTGTGACAGTGCCGGCAGTCGGCCGTCAGACGCGGGCAACGACCCGGCCGGCCCAGGCGGGCACGTCAGCGGTCGCCCGGTTCCAGGCATGTCCCGTCGCCCACGTTGCCCGTCGTGATGACGCTCAGCGTGCCGTCCGTCTCCAGGACGATCCGTGCGACCTGATCGAACCCGCCTACACCGGCAGAGCGCACCGCCTGCCGGACTTCCGCCGTCGTGAGGCGCTGACCCAGGGTCGCGCGTTCGTCCAGGACGCCGTCCCGCAGCAGCGTCACCGGGCGGGCGGTCACCACCGTCCGGTCGGGACCGAGGTGCGCAGTGCTCCAGGAGACGGCCAGCTGCAGCAGGACCAGGACGAGGAAGGCCGCGACGCCCTCTGACCACGACACGTCCGCGCTGAGCAGGATCGTGGCCAAGGTCGAGCCCAACGCTACGGTCACGACCAGGTCGAAGGCGTTCAGCTTGGCCAGGGTCCGCTTCCCGGAGAGCCGGAGCACCGCCACCAGCGAGACGTACGCAGCAGCCCCCACGGTCAGAACCCGCAGCACGTCACTCCAGGTGTCGAACCACACGACTGCACCTCCTCTCGGCCGACCCCAGCCGACTCGACCGCCCGTCCGTGCCGGCCCGCTCGCCTCCGATGCGCTGGGCGCACTCAGCTCATGGTCGCCGCCAGGGCACCGCAGGCCGCTTCACACGCGCGGCAGGCCTCCGCGCACACCCGGCAGTGCTCGTGCATGCTCGCATGCCGCTCGCACTCGTCCGCGCACGCCCGGCACGCTGCAATGCAGGCCTCCAGCACCGCACGGCTGAGGTTCGCGTCGTAGCCGGTGTGCCGCGAGAGCACCCGGGCGGTCGCGTCACAGACGTCGGCGCAGTCCAGGTCCGTTCGGACGCACTTGCGCAGGTCGGCCACCGAGTCCTCGCTCAGGCACGCGTCGGCGCACGCCGTGCACGCCTGCGCACAGGCCACGATCGCCTCGACGGCGTCCGCCAGCAGACCGCGGTCCAGGTTCATCGTCGCGGGATAGGCCTGCAGCATCTCGTTCGTTCGCATCGCGGTCCTCGATCCATGTCCGGTGGTCTGCCTGATGCCGACGCAGCCGCTCGGGCTGCGCCGGTGACTCGACGCTAGGAAGAGCCACGACCACTCGCATCCAGAACCTGCGACCTTCGCGCCCTGACGTCCGGCCGGAGGCAGGACCGAGGTTTCACCCCTCCTCGATGGTGCCGAGACGCACCTGCGCTGACACGCTGGGAGGCATGAATGATCAGTCGCAGATCCGCCGGTACACCGTGAGCCTCGACGTTCAGTACAGCGACCGACCGGAGTCTGCGGCATCCGTTTCCGAGCGGGTCTCGATGGTCGACGGCGTCGCCGTCACGTTCGAAGATGCACACCTCATGGCGCTCAACCAGATCATCGGATCAGCCCTCAACTCGCACCTGCACGAGCTCGGCACGGTTGGTTACTCGATGTTCGTCTCCCCTGGCTCCCTGAGCCCCGACGTCGACACGGTGAGCGCGACCGACGACCGGTAGGCGATCGAGGTCGGCGCACGCCGGCTCTGGCCCGGTTCCAGGTCAGCCGATGATCGGCGCACTCTCCGGGAGCCGGTACAGGCGTCGCCGGGCACGCAGCGCCAGCGCGCTGCCGAGCGTGACGGGCCCCAGGCGGCCGATGAAGGGCCTTGACCCCGGTTCGTGGACACGGGGTTGGATTACGCCGCGGTGGTGAGCGTAGTGCTGGTCGTGTTCTTCTCGTAGTCGACGGGGCTGGTGTAGCCGCACCAGGAGTGTCGGCGGCGGTTGTTGTAACGAAGGATCCAGCGGAACACCTCGCGCCGG
>NZ_JABEMG010000008.1 GCF_013004695.1 Promicromonospora citrea | reverse complement strand
CGCGCGATCAGCAAGTACAACGCCCGCGGCCCCGCGATCGACCACAAGACCTACCCGATACAGGTAACTCTCACGACCGACCGCGAGATCTTGACACCAACCTCAACGCCCTAACTTCCCGGCATTGGGTCTAGACCCCGTCGGCCGGCCGGGCGGGCGCGGACCCGGCCGGCTGGTCGTCCCACACCTCCTCGTCCATCCGCCGTGCCCGCACCGCCTCGGCGCGCGCCGCGAGCTCGGCGTCGGGCGGGAAGGTGATCTCCTCCAGGCACAGCCCCTGCGGCGGTACGACGGCGGCGCCCGCGTCCCTGCGCCGGCTCGCCAGCAGCTCGGCGGGCCAGCCCACGGGACGCCGGCCCTCCCCGACCGCGATCGACGCGCCGACCAGGGCGCGCACCATGTTGTGGCAGAACGCGTCCGCGACCACGTGCGCCACGACCAGGCCCGCGTCGGGCCCGTCGGCCGGGCGCTCCCACGCGATGTGCTGCAGCTCCCGGATCGTCGTCGCCCCGGGACGCGGCTTGCAGTAGGCGGCGAAGTCGCGCAGGCCCACCAGCGGCCGCACCGCCGCGTCCATCGCCGCGGCGTCGAGCGGCTTCCGG
The DNA here is from genome assembly GCF_013004695.1 of Promicromonospora citrea. Classification (GTDB taxonomy): domain Bacteria; phylum Actinomycetota; class Actinomycetes; order Actinomycetales; family Cellulomonadaceae; genus Promicromonospora; species Promicromonospora citrea. Next base: position 68,666 of record NZ_JABEMG010000008.1, on the reverse strand, counting down.
TTCCACAGCACGTGCGTGCGCCGCAGCGGGTCACGCAGCCCGGGGTCGTCGGCGATCCGGTAGGTGTAGCGGCGGCGCAGCGCGGAGAACCGCGCGTCGAAGCCCTCGGGCGCCGGAGCCGCGCGCCGCACGACGACGTCGGCCGCCAGCACGCCCGCCAGCCGCGTCACGAGCGCGTCACCGGGTGTCCGGTCGGACCGGCCGGGCAGCGCCGCCCATCCCTCCGGGTCGACGTCGACGTGCGCCACCTGGCCCCGCGCGTGCACACCGGCGTCCGTCCGGCCCGCGACGGTCAGCCGTGGCGCGGGCAGCCCCCGCTGCTCGGTCCGCAGCACCTGCGCGAGCCCTGCCTCGAGCGTGCCCTGCACGGTCCGCAGGTCCGGCTGACGGGCCCAGCCCGCGAACTTCGTGCCGTCGTAGGCGAGATCGAGGCGCACCCTGACGATGTCGTTCACGTGCCCATCCTCCCCGATGCGGCGGGGGCGGTCCGTACAGTGACCTCATGGCAGACACCCTCACGCTGGCCGTGGACTGCGGCGGCGGCGGGATCAAGGCGGCCGTGCTCGACACGTCCGGCACCGCGCACGCGCAGCCCGTGCGCGTGCCGACGCCGTACCCCCTTCCCCCCGAGCTCCTCGTCGACACGATCGCGAAGATCGCCGCCGACCTGCCGACCGCCGACCGCGTCACCGTCGGCATGCCCGGCATGATCCGCAGCGGCGTCGTCGTGCACACGCCGCACTACATCACCCGGTCGGGGCCGCGGTCGCGGGTGCTGCCGTCCCTGGCGGACGCCTGGCACAACTTCGACATGCAGGCGGCCGTCGCTCGCCGGCTGGACCTGCCGGCGCTCGTGCTCAACGACGCCGAGGTGCACGGCGCCGGCGTGGTCGCGGCATCGGGGCTCGAGCTGGTGATCACCCTCGGCACCGGCCTCGGCACCGCGATGTTCCACGGCGGCCGAGTCGCGCCGCACCTCGAGTGGTCGCACGCCCCGGTCCGGCGCAGCCTCACCTACGACCAGTACATCGGGGAGCCCGAACGGCGCAGGCTCGGGGACGGGCTGTGGTCGCGGCGCGTCGTCACCGTCGTCGACGGCCTGCGGCCGGTGTTCCACTGGGACCGGCTCTACATCGGTGGCGGGAACTCGCGGCGCATCACACCGTCGGCGCTGGCCCGCCTGGGCGACGACGTGGTCATCGTGCCCAACTCGGCGGCCCTGGTGGGCGGCGCCCGGGCCTGGGACCTCCCGCCGTCCTGACCGGGCGGGCACCGCTCCGGCCACCCGGGCGGGTGCCCGCGCCCGGACCCGCCCCGTCGACGCACGACGACGCCGGGCCGCACCCTCCGTACGGAAGGTGCGGCCCGGCGTCGTGCAGGGACCCGCGAGAGGTCAGGAGGCTCAGGCCTCCTTCTTCTCCTCGGTGGTCTCCTCAGCGGTCTCCTCGGTGGCGGCGTCCTCGGCCGGGGCGTCGGTGACGTCCTCGGCGGGGGTCTCGTCGACCGGGGCGTCCTCGACCTTGGCGTCCTCGGCGGGGGCGGCCTTCTCGGTGGCCTTGGTGGCCTCCTTGACGACGGCCTGCTTCGGGCTCACGGGCTCGGTGATGAGCTCGATGACCGCCATCGGCGCGTTGTCGCCCTTGCGGGTGCCGATCTTGGTGATGCGCGTGTAGCCACCGTTGCGCTCGGCCATGGCCGGGGCGATCTCGGTGAAGAGCGTGTGCACCACGCCCTTGTCGCGCACGACCGTGAGCACGCGGCGGCGGGCGGAGAGGTCGCCCTTCTTCGCGAACGTGATCAGGCGCTCGGCCAGCGGACGCAGGCGCTTGGCCTTGGTCTCGGTGGTCGTGATGCGGCCGTGCTCGAAGAGCGACGTCGACAGGTTCGCCAGGATCAGACGCTCGTGAGCCGGGCTACCGCCGAGCCGCGCGCCCTTGGTAGGGGTAGGCATTGCTTGTCTCCTTGGATGTGGTTCCGCGCGGCCGGCCCGGGGGCCGGCCGCGGGACGTCAGTACGACTGCTCGTCGCCGCTGTAGGCAGCCGAGTCGCCGGCCTCGAAGTAGGACGAGCCGGCCGGGTCGAAGTCCAGCGGCGAGTCCTTGAGGCTCAGGCCGAGCTCGGCCAGCTTCTCCTTGACCTCGGTGATCGACTTGGCACCGAAGTTGCGGATGTCGAGCAGGTCCGCCTCGCTGCGGGCCACGAGCTCGCCCACCTGGTGGATGCCCTCGCGCTTGAGGCAGTTGTACGAACGGATGGTGAGGTTGAGCTCCTCGATCGGCAGCGCCAGGTCCGCGGCGAGCGCGGTGTCCGTCGGCGACGGGCCGATCTCGATGCCCTCGGCCTCGACGTTCAGCTCACGTGCCAGGCCGAACAGCTCGACCAGGGTCTTGCCGGCCGAGGCGAGCGCGTCGCGAGGCGTGATCGCCTGCTTGGTCTCGACGTCGACGACGAGCTTGTCGAAGTCGGTGCGCTGCTCGACTCGGGTGGCCTCGACCTTGTACGTGACCTTGAGGACCGGCGAGTAGATCGAGTCGACCGGGATGCGGCCGATCTCCGCGTCGAACTGCTTGTTCTGCGCGGCGGACACGTACCCACGGCCCCGCTCGACGGTCAGCTCGATCTCGAGCTTGCCCTTGTCGTTGAGGGTGGCGATGTGCAGGTCGGGGTTGTGCACCTCGACCCCCGCCGGCGGGACGATGTCCGCGGCGGTCACGGCGCCGGCGCCCTGCTTGCGCAGGTACATCACGACGGGCTCGTCGTTCTCCGAGGAGACCACGAGGTTCTTGATGTTGAGGATGATCTCGGTGACGTCTTCCTTCACGCCCGGGACGGTGCTGAACTCGTGCAGCACACCGTCGATACGGATGGACGTGACGGCCGCGCCCGGGATGGACGACAGCAGGGTGCGACGCATCGAGTTGCCGAGCGTGTAGCCGAAGCCCGGCTCGAGCGGCTCGATGGAGAAGCGGGAACGGCTCTCCGAGATGACCTCTTCGGTCAGCGTGGGGCGCTGTGCGATGAGCACTGTGGGTGTCCTTTCAGTGTGCGTCCGCTATATGACGCATCACGGCATGCGATCTCTCGCAGCCCAGGGCGGGTCTAGGTCTGCCCGGCCCGGGCAAGGGTGCTCACCGCGGGCGGTGAGCGGAAGTCGCGGTCCGGGTGCGGGCGCAACGGGTGTCAGACGCGGCGGCGCTTCGGCGGACGGCAGCCGTTGTGCGCCTGGGGCGTCACGTCCTGGATGGAGCCGACCTCGAGGCCGGTCGCCTGGAGCGAGCGGATGGCGGTCTCACGACCGGAACCCGGGCCCTTGACGAAGACGTCGACCTTCTTGACGCCGTGCTCCTGCGCGCGGCGGGCAGCCGACTCGGCGGCCATCTGCGCGGCGTACGGGGTGGACTTGCGGGAGCCCTTGAAGCCGACGTGGCCGGCCGAGGCCCACGACACCACGGCACCGGACGGGTCGGTGATCGAGATGATCGTGTTGTTGAAGGTGGACTTGATGTGCGCCTGGCCGAGCGGGACGTTCTTCTTGTCCTTGCGGCGCGGCTTGCGCCCGGCGGCGGCACGAGTCTTGGGAGGCATCTGTTCTGTAATCTCCTGGTCTGATCGGACCGGGGCGGTCTAGCTCAGTGAGCGACCGCTCCACGGACTGCTGTCAGCGGGCCTTCTTCTTGCCGGCCACGGTGCGCTTGGGACCCTTGCGGGTACGCGCGTTGGTCTTGGTGCGCTGACCGCGCACCGGCAGGCCGCGGCGGTGACGCAGGCCCTGGTAGGTGCCGATCTCGACCTTGCGGCGGATGTCGGCCGCGACCTCACGACGGAGGTCACCCTCGAGCTTGTAGTTGCCCTCGAGGTAGTCGCGGAGCGCGACGAGCTCGGCGTCGCCGAGGTCCTTCACGCGGAGGTCGGGGCTGATGCCCGTCGCGGCAAGGGTCTCCTTCGCGCGGGTACGACCCACACCGAAGATGTACGTGAGCGCCACCTCGAGCCGCTTGTCGCGGGGGAGGTCGACGCCGATAAGACGTGCCATGTGCCTTCCGGCTCCTGTACTGCTCGTCGGAGGTCTGCCGCACCGCCATCCCGTGTTCTCACGGGCCCCGGCCTCCGACCGAGGGTTCCCCGTCCCGCACGAGGCGGGGCGGTTCGAGGTGGTGCGCTGGTGGTGGCCTCAGCCACCGGCCCGGGCAGGTGCCCGGAGGGTGATCAGCCCTGGCGCTGCTTGTGGCGCAGGTTGTCGCAGATCACCATGACGCGACCGTGCCGGCGGATCACCTTGCACTTGTCGCAGATCTTCTTGACGCTCGGCTTGACCTTCATCGGATTTCCTCCACCGCGCCCGTCCCGGTCTCCCGGGTGCGCACGCGGCAGTGTCGTGGGTGGTCGATCGTGCGGCGACGTCACCTCCGGCCAGGCCGCAGTGACATAGCCCCGGATCGGGGACTGACTACTTGTAGCGGTAGACGATCCGGCCGCGGGACAGGTCGTACGGGCTGAGCTCCACGACCACACGGTCCTCGGGAAGGATCCGGATGTAGTGCTGGCGCATCTTGCCCGAGATGTGCGCGAGAACCTTGTGACCGTTCGACAGCTCCACGCGGAACATCGCGTTCGGCAGAGCCTCGACCACGCTGCCCTCGATCTCGATGACACCGTCCTTCTTTGCCATATCCTCCGCTAACTCTCGTCGTGACTGCTTCCACGCCCACGGCGTCGCAGTGACCTGCGCGACCGACACATCGGGTGTGGATGTCGTGTGCGTCCGCGTGCCGCCTGCCTCGGGAACCCGGCCTGCGCCCCGCTGTCGCGGGGACCGGCAGGCGCTCTGAGCACCCTGGTGGAGCTGGAGGCGTTGAACGGACTACACCCAGCGATCTAGACTACGTCACTTCCTCAAGCATTCAAAGCGCAGGCGCGCGCCACAGGTCCTTCCGGCCGGTGAGCCTCGCCACGCCGCACGCCGGCGAGGCCCCCCTCACAGGTCGTACTCGACGCCGGGCGGACCGATCATCGTGTGCGGCAGGCTCGTGACGAAGAAGAACAGCATCGGCAGCCACCCGATGACGAGGCCGACGCCGAGCGCGACCAGCACCGGGGTGCGGCGGCGGGACCAGACCCAGGCGCCGACCGCCCAGAGCACGACGCCCAGCAGCAGCACCGACTCCCACACCAGGAGCGACGTGCCGAACCCGAGCACGAGACCCACCCAGAGGAACGGGTTGGCCACCAGGCGACGCACCCAGGCGGCGAACCAGCGCCCGGCGCTCCGCAGCCCCGCCCCGACCGCGGCCGGCACGCGCGCAGGCCACGGCACCCGCGCCTCGGGCGCTCGGTCGGGTGTGCTGCGGGTCCAGGTGTGCACGTCGTCGGTCACCCGGCCGATCGTAGCCAACTGACTGCGGGTGCAATAGACCCACGGCGAGATCAGCCGAGATCGACCGGCTGCACTCCGAAGACGTCGAGGCGCTCCGCTCCCCCGTCGACAGCCGTCAGGACGACGATCCCGTCCTCCGTGATCGCGGTCGAGTGCTCCCAGTGCGCCGCGCGCGAGCCGTCGGTCGTCACGACCGTCCAGTCGTCCTCGAGGACGCGCGTCTCGGCACCGCCACGCGTGATCATCGGCTCGACCGCCAGGCACATCCCCGGCCGCAACCGCGGGCCGGCCCCCGACGTCTTGTAGTTGTGCACGTCCGGCGGCTGGTGCATGGCGCTGCCGATGCCGTGGCCGACGTACTCCTCGACGATGCCGTACTCCGTGCCGACGAACTCGCCCGCCATCTCGACGGCGGCCTCGACGGCCTCACCCACGGCGTTGAGCCGCTTCGCGGAGGCCAGGGCGGCGATGCCTGCCCACATCCCGGCCTCGGTGGCCCGGACGAGGGCGACGTCCGCGAGGTCGGCCCCCGCGGCGGCGAGCTCGTCGTCGGGCAGCTTGTGGTCGAGCGCGCCGTCGGCGCCGAGGACGAAGGAGACGGCCGAGTCGCCGTGCCAGCCCTCGACGATCGCACCGCAGTCGATCGAGACGAGGTCGCCGGCCGCGAGCACCCTGTCACCGGGGATGCCGTGGATGACCTCCTCGTTCACCGAGGTGCAGATCACCCCGGGGAACCCGTGGTAGCCGAGGAACGACGGGCTCGCGCCCGCCTCCTCGATCGAGCGGGCCGCGACGGCGTCCAGCTCCGCGGTCGTCAGGCCCGGCCGGGCCGCCGCGCGGACCGCCGCCAGCGTGTCGGCGACGACCAGGCCGGCGCGCCGCATGAGGCGCACCTGGTCCGACGTCTTGTACTCGATCCGCTCCCGCCCGAAGACCACGCCTCAGCCCAGCTGCGTGGCGAGCGAGCTGACGATGCGCTCGGTGACGTCGGCGATCTCGCCGAGGCCGTCCACCTGCACCAGGAGGTTGCGCTCGGCGTACGCCGACGTCAGCGGAGCGGTCTGCTCCGCGTAGATGTCGAGCCGGCGCGCGATGGCCTCCTCGGTGTCGTCCTCGCGGCCCTCCTGCTCGGCGCGCTTGGCGATCCGGGCCAGCAGCTCGTCGCGGTCAGCCGTCAGCTCGATGACGCCGTCCAGCTCCCAGCCGAGGTCGGCGAGGATCTGGTCGAGCTCCGTCACCTGGGCCGCGTTGCGCGGGTACCCGTCGAGGATGAAGCCGTCCTTGACGTCGGGCTGGCCGAGACGGTCGCGGACCATCGCGTTCGTGACCTCGTCGGGGACGAGCTCGCCTTTGTTCGTGTACTCCTGCGCGGTCTGGCCGAGCTCCGTCTTCCCCGCGATGTTCGCGCGGAAGATGTCGCCCGTCGAGATCGGGACGATCCCGAAGACCTCGGCGAGGCGTGCGGCCTGCGTACCCTTGCCCGCACCCTGCGGACCCATGATGACCAGGCGCGTGACCTGGCCCTCCTGGTCCGGACGAGCGTGCAGCTCGCGGCGAGAGGTGGTGGTGGGAGTCTGGCTCAACGGAGGAATCCTTCGTAGTGGCGCTGCTGCAGCTGGGAGTCGATCTGCTTGACCGTCTCCAGCCCGACGCCGACCACGATGAGGATCGAGCTGCCGCCGAAGGGCAGGTTGGTGGTGACGCCGAGGAAGACGAGCACCAGCGTCGGGATCAGCGCGATCAGCGCGAGGTACAGGGAACCGGCGGACGTGATGCGGGTGATCACGAAGTCGAGGTACTCCGCCGTGGGGCGGCCGGCCCGGATGCCGGGGATGAAGCCGCCGTACTTCTTCATGTTGTCCGCGACCTCGTCCGGGTTGAACGTGATCGACGTGTAGAAGAAGCAGAAGAAGATGATCATCAGCGTGTAGATCGCGATGTACAGCGGCGACGACTGCTGGACCAGGTTGTTCGAGATCCAGACGACCCACTCCGCCTGCTGGTCGCCGAACTGGGCGATCAGGCCGGGGATGGCGAGGATCGACGCCGCGAAGATCACGGGGATCACGCCGGACATGTTGATCTTGATCGGGATGTAGGTGCTCGTGCCGCCGTACATGCGGCGGCCCACCATGCGCTTCGCGTACTGCACCGGGATGCGGCGCTGCGACTGCTCGACGAAGACCACGAGGCCGACGACGAGGACGATCACCAGCACCATGATGGTGAAGTTCAGGGCGCCGTTCGCACCACCGGCGATCGACCAGAGCGACGTCGGGAAGCTCGCGGCGATCGACGTGAAGATGAGCAGCGACATGCCGTTGCCGACGCCGCGCTCGGTGATGAGCTCGCCGAGCCACATGACCAGGCCGGTACCCGCCGTCATGGTGATGACCATGAGGAGCGACGTGAGCACGCTGTCGCTGGCGATGACGTCGAGGTCGCACCCCTGGAAGAGCAGGCCCTGGCGCGCCGTCGTGATGACGGTCGTCGACTGCAGGATCGCGAGGCCGATCGTCAGGTAGCGCGTGTACTGGGTCAGCTTGGCCTGGCCGGACTGGCCCTCCTTGTGCAGCGCCTCGAAGCGCGGGATCACCACGCGGAGCAGCTGCACGATGATGCTGGCCGTGATGTACGGCATGATCCCGAGCGCGAAGACCGACAGCTGCAGCAGCGCGCCGCCGCTGAAGACGTTGATCAGGCCGAGCAGGGTGTTGTCACCTGCGGCGGCGATGCATTGCTGCACGTTCGTGTAGTCCACACCGGGGGTCGGGATGAACGACCCGAGCCGGAAGACCGCCATGATGGCGATCGTGAACAGCAGCTTGCGCCGCAGGTCTGGCGTCCGGAAAGCCCGGCCGAAAGCGCTGAGCACCCTATCCTCCTGGCCCGCCGTTGCGGGATCTCGTGTCGCCGGCAAGGCACCGGCGAGATGTGTCGACGTGGGCCAGACCACAACGGTGCAGCCAGACCGTGTCGGATTCTACGTTGCTCACGCGGTCCGGGGGACCACGTTCGCTCCGGGAAATACTCAAGAGAGCACACAGGGCCGGCCGCGCTCACGCGCCGCCGGCCCTGTCAGCTCTCTCAGGCCTCCGAGACCGTGCCGCCGGCCGCCAGGATCTTCTCCTTGGCGGACGCCGAGACGCGGTCCACGGCGATCTCGAGCTTGACGTCGATCTCGCCGTTGCCGAGCACCTTCACGGGCTGGCCCTTGCGGACCGCACCCTTCGCGACCAGGTCCTCGACGGTGACGGTGCCACCCTCGGGGAACAGCGCGGACAGCTTGTCCAGGTTCACGACCTGGTACTCGGTACGGAAGGGGTTCTTGAACCCGCGGAGCTTCGGGAGGCGCATGTGCAGAGGCATCTGCCCACCCTCGAAGCCGGCGGGAACCTGGTAACGAGCCTTCGTACCCTTGGTTCCACGACCCGCCGTCTTACCCTTCGAGGCCTCACCGCGACCCACACGGGTCTTCGCGGTCTTGGCGCCGGGGGCCGGACGGAGGTGGTGGACCTTCAGCGGCTTGTTCTCCGCCATGATCACTCGACCTCCTCGACGGTGACGAGGTGCGCCACCGTCTTGACCATGCCACGGATCTCCGCGCGGTCCTCCTTCACGGCGGTGTCGCCGATCCGCTTGAGGCCGAGCGTCCGCAGCGTGTCACGCTGGTTCTGCTTGCCGCCGATGGCGGACTTGGTCTGGGTCACCTTCAGACGAGCCATCACGCACCAGCCTTCGCTGCCGACTCGGCACGACCGGCGGCCTGGGCGCGCAGGAGCGCGGCCGGGGCCACGTCCTCCAGCGGGAGCCCACGACGAGCGGCCACAGCGGCCGGCTCCTCGAGGCCCTGCAGGGCCGCGACCGTGGCGTGCACGATGTTGATCGCGTTCGACGAGCCGAGCGACTTGCTCAGCACGTCGTGGATGCCCGCGCACTCCAGCACGGCGCGCACCGGACCACCGGCGATCACACCGGTACCCGGCGACGCCGGACGCAGGAACACGACACCGGCGGCGGCCTCACCCTGGATGGGGTGCGGGATGGTGCCCTGGATGCGAGGGACGCGGAAGAAGTTCTTCTTCGCCTCCTCGACACCCTTGGCGATCGCCGCGGGCACCTCCTTGGCCTTGCCGTAGCCGACGCCGACGGTGCCGTCACCGTCGCCCACCACGACGAGCGCGGTGAAGCTGAAGCGGCGGCCACCCTTGACGACCTTGGCGACGCGGTTGATGGTCACGACCTTCTCGAGGAAGGCGCTCTTCTCCTCGCGCCCGCCGCGGCGGTCGTCCCGACGGCCGCCACCACGGCGGTCGTTGCGGTCCTTGTTCTCGGTGGCGGCACCCTGGGGGGCGCCGCTGCGCTGCCCTGCAGCCATCAGAGAGTCCTCTTCTTCCGTGCGTAGGTCATCACAGGGCCAGACCACCCTCGCGGGCGCCGTCGGCCACTGCAGCGACACGACCGTGGTACTTGTTGCCGCCGCGGTCGAACACGACGGTGTCGACGCCGACAGCCTTGGCACGCTCGGCGACGAGCTCGCCGACCTTGCGGGCCTTGGCCGTCTTGTCGCCGTCGAACGCACGCAGGTCGGCCTCGAGGGTCGACGCGGAGGCGACGGTCTTGCCCACGGTGTCGTCCACGATCTGCGCCACCATGTGGCGCGAGGAACGCGTGACGACCAGACGCGGACGGACGGCGGTGCCGGTGATCTTCTTGCGCAGGCGCAGGTGACGACGCTGACGAGCGACGGCCTTGCCCTTGCCCAGGATCTTGATAGCCATCACTTACCAGCCTTTCCGACCTTGCGGCGGACGTTCTCGCCGGCGTAGCGCACACCCTTGCCCTTGTACGGCTCGGGCTTGCGGATCTTGCGGATGTTCGCCGCGACCTCGCCGACCTGCTGCTTGTCGATGCCCGACACCGAGAACTTGGTGGGGCTCTCGACGGCGAAGGTGACGCCGGAGGGCGCCTCGACGACCACGGGGTGGCTGAAGCCGAGCGCGAACTCGAGGGTCGAGCCCTTCGCCACGACGCGGTAACCGGTACCGACGATCTCGAGCTTCTTCTCGTAGCCCTCGGTCACACCCGTGATCATGTTCGCGATCAGGGTGCGGGTCAGGCCGTGCAGCGCGCGCGAGGTGCGCTCGTCGTCCGGACGGGACACCACGAGCTGGGCGTCCTCCTGGGCGACGTTGATGGGAGCGGGCACGGTGTGCTCGAGAGAGCCCTTGGGGCCCTTCACGGTCACGAGTGCGCCGCTGATGGTGACGTCCACGCCGGCCGGGACCGGAACGGGGAGCTTGCCGATTCGAGACATTGGCTTCTTCTCCTTTCCGGATTACCAGACGTAGGCGAGGACTTCGCCGCCCACGCCCTTGGCCTGTGCCTGCCGGTCGGTCAGGAGGCCGGAGGACGTGGACAGGATCGCCACGCCGAGGCCGCCGAGAACCTTGGGCAGCTCGGTGGACTTGCGGTAGACGCGCAGGCCGGGCTTCGACACGCGGCGCACGCCCGCCAGGGCGCGCTCACGGTTCTGGCCGTACTTGAGCTGGATCGTGAGGGTCTTGCCCACCTGGGCGTCCTCCACGGACCAGCCGGCGATGTAGCCCTCGGCCTGCAGGATGTCAGCGATGTGCGTCTTCAGCTTCGACGACGGCATGGAGACCGTGTCGTGGTGCGCCGAGTTCGCGTTCCGCAGACGGGTCAGCATGTCTGCGATCGGGTCGGTCATAGTCATATCGGGCTCTAGCCCTTCCTCACCGGGGTATCCGGACGGCCTGTCGGCCGCCCGGACCTACGGCGTAGTTGTGTTACCAGCTGCTCTTGGTGACGCCGGGAAGCTCGCCGCGGTGGGCCATCTCCCGCACGCAGATGCGGCACAGGCCGAACTTGCGGTAGACGGAGTGCGGGCGACCGCACTTCTGGCACCGGGTGTAGGCGCGGACCGCGAACTTCGGCTTGGCGGCCGCCTTGTTGATCAGGGCCTTCTTCGCCATGTCAGTTCTCCTTGAAGGGGAAGCCGAGACGGCGCAGCAGGGAGCGGCCCTCGTCGTCGGTCGTCGCCGTCGTCACGACCGTGATGTCCATACCGCGGACCCGGTCGATCTTGTCCTGGTCGATCTCGTGGAACATCGACTGCTCCGTGAGGCCGAAGGTGTAGTTGCCGTGGCCGTCGAACTGCTTGGGCGACAGGCCGCGGAAGTCGCGGATGCGCGGCAGAGCGATCGACAGCAGGCGGTCGAGGAACTCCCACATGCGGTCGCCGCGCAGCGTGACGTGCGCACCGATCGGCATGCCCTCGCGCAGCTTGAACTGCGCGATGGACTTGCGGGCCTTGGTGACCTGCGGCTTCTGACCGGTGATCGCCGAGAGGTCGCGGATCGCGCCCTCGATGAGCTTCGAGTCCTTGGCCGCGTCACCGACACCCATGTTCACGACGATCTTGGTGAGACCGCCGGCCTGGTGCAGGTTCTTGTGGCCGAACTCCTCGATCAGCGCCGGGAGGATCTCCTCGCGGTACTTCTGCTTGAGGCGCGGCTGGGCCGGGGCCTCGATGGTCGTCTCGGTCATCAGATGTCCTTCCCGGAGCGCTTCGCGACGCGGATCCGGACGGTCTTGGTACGACCGTCCCGCTCCACCTGCTCGAGGCGGTACCCGACGCGGGTGCCCTTCTTGGTCTCCGGGTCGACGATCATCACGTTGCTCACGTGGATCGGCGCCTCGACCGTCTCGATGCCACCGGTGCGGGTGCCGCGCTGCGACTGGCCCACCTTGGTGTGCTTCGTGACGCGCTGCACGCCCTCGACCACGACGCGGTCGGAGTCCTTGAGGACCTCCAGCACGCGGCCGGTCTTGCCCTTGTCGCGACCCGAGATCACGATGACCTGGTCGCCCTTCTTGATCTTCGCCATGGTCAGAGCACCTCCGGCGCCAGCGAGATGATCTTCATGAACCGCTTGTCGCGCAGCTCACGGCCGACCGGGCCGAAGATACGGGTGCCGCGAGGCTCGCCGTCGTTCTTCAGGATCACGGCGGCGTTCTCGTCGAACTTGATGTAGGAACCGTCCGGACGACGGCGCTCCTTGGCGGTCCGGACGACGACGGCCTTGACCACGTCGCCCTTCTTCACGTTGCCGCCCGGGATCGCGTCCTTGACGGTGGCGACGATGGTGTCGCCGATACCGGCGTAGCGACGGCCCGAACCACCGAGCACGCGGATGCAGAGAATCTCCTTGGCACCCGTGTTGTCGGCGACCCGGAGTCGCGACTCCTGCTGGATCATGTGAGTGAACTCCTGACGTCGAACCGGTTCTCGCGCGGACTGGTTCCGGCGAGCCTTGTCGAACGGATAGTTGCTGTGCCGGGGGCGTCACGCGTACGTGTGTCACGCACCGCCCCCGGCGGGATAAGCAGTCTTACTTGGCCTTCTCGGCGATCTCCACCAGGCGCCACCGCTTGGTCGCGGACAGCGGGCGGGTCTCCATGATGACGACCAGGTCGCCGATGCCGGCAGTGTTCTGCTCGTCGTGCGCCTTGACCTTGTTGGTGCGACGGATGACCTTGCCGTAGAGCGGGTGCTTCACCCGGTCCTCGACCTCGACCACGATGGTCTTGTCCATCTTGTCGCTGACCACGTAGCCACGGCGCACCTTGCGCGTCGTGCGCTGGGCCTCGGTGGCCTCAGCAGTCGTGTTCTCGCTCATTGCCTCACTCACTCACGCTCGGAGCCGTACGGATGCCGAGCTCGCGCTCACGCAGGATCGTGTAGATCCGGGCGATGTCGCGACGCACGGCCTTGAGCCGGCCGTGGCTCTCGAGCTGGCCGGTCGCCGACTGGAAACGGAGGTTGAAGAGCTCCTCCTTGGCTTCCTTCAGCTTGGCGACGAGAGTCTCGTCGTCCATGCCATCCAGATCGATGGGGGCCAGCCCCTGCGTACCGATAGCCATCAGACACCACCCTCGCGCACCACGAAACGGCACTTCATCGGGAGCTTGTGCATCGCGCGGCGCATGGCCTCACGAGCAAGGGACTCGTCGACACCGGCCAGCTCGAAGACGACGCGGCCGGGCTTGACGTTGGCGACCCACCACTCCGGCGAACCCTTACCGGAACCCATGCGGGTCTCGGCAGGCTTCTTGGTCAGCGGACGGTCCGGGTAGATGTTGATCCACACCTTGCCGCCACGCTTGATGTGGCGAGTCATCGCGATACGCGCCGCCTCGATCTGGCGGTTGGTGACGTACGCCGGCTCCAGAGCCTGGATGCCGAAGTCGCCGAACGCGATCTGGGTACCACCCTTGGCGGCGCCGGAGCGCGACGGGTGGTGCTGCTTGCGGTGCTTGACCCTGCGCGGGATCAGCATGGTCAGGCCTCCGTTCCGGTCTCTGCGGCCGGAGCGGCAGCAGCCTCCGCCGCGGGGGCGGCGGGCTCGGCGCTGCGCTCGGCCGGACGCTCGTTGCGACGGCCGCCGCGACGGTCGCCACCACGCTCACCGCGACCACGGCCCTGACGGGGCGCGGCGGTGGCCTGCTGAGCGGCGAACTCCTTCTCGGTGACCTCGCCCTTGTAGATCCACACCTTCACGCCGATGCGGCCGAAGGTGGTGCGGGCCTCGTAGAAGCCGAAGTCGATGTACGCACGGAGCGTGTGCAGGGGCACGCGGCCCTCGCGGTAGAACTCCGAGCGGCTCATCTCGGCGCCGCCGAGGCGGCCCGAGACCTGCACGCGGATGCCCTTCGCGCCGGCGCGCTGGGCGGACTGCATGCCCTTGCGCATCGCACGACGGAACGAGACGCGGCTGGCCAGCTGCTCGGCGATGCCCTGAGCAACGAGCTGCGCGTCGATCTCCGCGTTCTTGACCTCGAGGATGTTGAGCTGGACCTGCTTGCCCGTGAGCTTCTCGAGCTCGCCGCGGATGCGGTCGGCCTCGGCACCCCGGCGGCCGATCACGATGCCCGGACGCGCCGTGTGGATGTCCACGCGGACGCGGTCACGCGTGCGCTCGATCTCGACCTTGGAGATGCCGGCCCGCTCGAGGCCGGTGCCCATGAGCTTGCGGATCTGCACGTCCTCGCGGACGTAGTCGCGGTACCGCTGACCGGGCTTGGTGCTGTCGGCGAACCAGCGCGACCGGTGGTCGGTGGTGATACCGAGGCGGTACCCGTGCGGGTGAACCTTCTGTCCCACTATCGGGCCCCTTCCTTGACGGTCTGCTTGTCGGCGAGCACCACGGTGATGTGGCTCGTGCGCTTGAGGATGCGCGTCGCACGTCCCTGAGCCCGCGGGCGGAACCGCTTGAGGGTCGGGCCCTCGTCCACGAACGCGGCGGAGACGACCAGGTCGCCCTCGTCGAAGCGCTCGCTCGCGCGGTCGGCCTTCACCCGGGCGTTGGCGATCGCGCTCTCCACGACCTTCCGGATCGGCTCGCTGGCGGCCTGCGGTGCGAACTTCAGCACCGCGACGGCCTCAGAGGCCTGCTTGCCACGGATGAGGTCCACGACGCGCCGGGCCTTCTGGGGCGTGACACGGACGAACCGCGCCTGCGCCTTGGCTTCCATTGCTGTCCTGCTTCCTTTTCTCAGACAGTCCGAGTCATCGCTCGCTTGGGCGGGGAATCCCCACGCCTCAGCGGCGACGACCCTTCCTGTCGTCCTTCACGTGGCCGCGGAAGGTCCGCGTGGGAGCGAACTCGCCGAGCTTGTGGCCGACCATCGCCTCGGTCACGAAGACCGGGACGTGCTTGCGACCGTCGTGCACGGCAAAGGTGTGACCGAGGAAGTCGGGCGTGACGACCGACCGACGGGACCAGGTCTTGATGACGTTCTTGGTCCCCTTCTCGTTCTGCGCGTCCACCTTCTTCTGGAGGTGGTCGTCGACGAAGGGGCCCTTCTTCAGGCTACGAGGCATGTTTCAGGCTCCTATCAGCGCTTCTTGCCGGTACGACGGCGACGGACGATCAGCCGGTCGCTCGACTTGTTCGGACGGCGGGTACGACCCTCCGGCTGGCCCCAGGGGCTCACCGGGTGACGACCACCGGACGTCTTGCCCTCACCACCACCGTGCGGGTGGTCGACCGGGTTCATGGCGACACCGCGGACGGTCGGGCGCTTGCCCTTCCAGCGCATGCGGCCGGCCTTGCCCCAGTTGATGTTCGACTGCTCGGCGTTGCCGACCTCGCCGACCGTCGCGCGGCAGCGCAGGTCGACGTTGCGGATCTCGCCGGACGGCATGCGCAGCTGCGCGTACGGGCCGTCCTTCGCGACGAGCTGCACCGACGCACCGGCCGAGCGGGCGATCTTCGCGCCGCCACCGGGCCGCAGCTCGATGGCGTGGATGACCGTACCGGTCGGGATGTTGCGCAGCGGCAGGTTGTTGCCGGGCTTGATGTCGGCGCCGGCTCCGGCCTCGACACGGTCGCCCTGCGACAGCTTGTTCGGCGCGATGATGTAGCGCTTCTCGCCGTCCGCGTAGTGCAGGAGCGCGATGCGGGCCGTGCGGTTGGGGTCGTACTCGATGTGAGCGACCTTCGCGGGCACGCCGTCCTTGTCGTGGCGACGGAAGTCGATGACGCGGTAGGCACGCTTGTGCCCGCCGCCCTTGTGACGCGTCGTGATCCGACCGGTGTTGTTACGACCACCGGTCTTGCTCAGCGGGCGGATCAGAGACTTCTCCGGCTGCGAGCGCGTGACCTCGACGAAGTCGGCGACGCTGGAGCCGCGGCGGCCGGGCGTCGTCGGCTTGTACTTACGGATTCCCATGGAAACCTGTCCTCAATCTGCTCTCGTCCGGCTCAGCCGACCGGCCCGCCGAAGATGTCGATCGTGCCCTCGCGGAGGGTGACGATCGCACGCTTGGTGTCCTTGCGCTTGCCGAGGCCGAAGCGCGTGCGGCGCGTCTTGCCCTTGCGGTTGATCGTGTTCACCGAGGCGACCTTGACGCCGAAGACCTTCTCGATCGCGATCTTGATCTCGGTCTTGTTCGAGCTCGGGTCGACGATGAAGGTGTACTTGCCCTCGTCGAGCAGGTTGTAGCTCTTCTCGGAGACGACCGGCGCGATCAGGATGTCGCGCGGGTCCTTCACGGTGACGCTCACTTTGCGGTCTCCTCAGCGGTCTCGGCCTCGGACTCCGTCGCGACGGCCTTCGCACCCTTGGCGGGGCCCGCGAGGAAGTCGGCGAGGGCACCCTCGGTGAAGACGACGTCGTCGGAGACGAGCACGTCGTAGGTGTTCAGCTGGTCGGCGACCAGGAGGTGCACCTCGGGGACGTTGCGCAGCGACTTGATGGTGATCTCGTCGTCACGCTGCGTCACGACGAGCACGTGCTCGCGCGAGGTCAGCTTCGCGATCGTGGCCAGCGCGGTCTTGGTCGACGGCGAGCCGTCCAGGCCGAAGCCCGTCACGACGTGCACGCGGCCGGCACGAGCGCGGTCCGAGAGAGCGCCACGCAGGGCGGCGGCCTTCATCTTCTTCGGGGTGCGCTGGTCGTACTTGCGCGGCTGCGGGCCGTGGACGGTGCCACCGCCGGCGAACTGCGGGGCGCGCGTCGAACCCTGGCGGGCGCGACCGGTGCCCTTCTGCTTGTACGGCTTCTTGCCACCACCGCGGACGTCGCCGCGGGTCTTGGTGGCGTGCGTCCCCTGGCGGGCGGCGGCGCGCTGCGCCACGACCACCTGGTGGATCAGCGGGACGTTGACGGCGACGTCGAACACCTCAGCGGGGAGCTCGGCCGTGCCGGACTTCTTGCCCTGGGCGTCGACGACGTCCACGGACAGAGCGGTCTGCGTGGTCATGGCTGCGTCACGCTCCCTTCGCGGCGTTACGCACGAGGACGACGCCACCCTTGGGGCCGGGAACCGCGCCCTTGACGAGCAGCAGACCCTTCTCTGCGTCGACCGCGTGAACGGTCAGGTTCTGGGTGGTCTGACGGGCGTTACCCATCCGACCAGCCATCCGCAGGCCCTTGAAGACTCGCGACGGCGTCGACGCGCCACCGATCGAGCCGGGCTTGCGGTGGTTACGGTGCGCACCGTGCGAGGCACCCACGCCGGCGAAGCCGTGACGCTTCATGACACCGGCGGTGCCCTTGCCCTTGGTGGTACCGACCACGTCGACCTTGGCACCGGCCTCGAACACGTCGGCGGTGATCTCCTGGCCGAGCGTGAACTCGGAGGCGTTCTCGGTGCGGATCTCGGCCACGTGGCGGCGCGGCGTCACGCCGGCCTTCTCGAAGTGGCCCTTGAGCGGCTTGGTGACCTTGCGCGGGTCGACCTGACCGGCCGCGAGCTGCACGGCCGAGTAGCCGTCGGCGTCCGCGGTGCGGATCTGCGTCACCACGTTCGTGCCCACGGAGACGACGGTCACCGGCACGAGGCGACCCGCCTCGTCCCAGAGCTGCGTCATGCCGAGCTTGGTGCCGAGCACCGCGGTCACGTTCTTCTGCTGGTTGGTCATGATGTCCTCCAGCCTCAGAGCTTGATCTCGATGTTCACGTCCGCCGGCAGGTCGAGCCGCATGAGCGAGTCGACGGCCTTCGGCGTGGGATCGATGATGTCGATGAGCCGCTTGTGCGTGCGCATCTCGAAGTGCTCGCGGCTGTCCTTGTACTTGTGAGGCGACCGGATCACGACGAAGACGTTCTTCTCCGTCGGCAGCGGCACCGGACCCACGACCGTCGCACCAGCGCGAGTCACCGTGTCGACGATCTTGCGCGCCGAGCTGTCGATGACCTCGTGGTCGTAGGACTTGAGCCGGATGCGGATCTTCTGTCCCGCCATGGCGTCGTCTGACTCTCTCTCTCGAACCGCTACTGACCGACCCACGCGCTCGGGCGTGTCGCTTGACGCGGCACAGCCGGGCGCAGAGCACCATTCCTGGTGCCGGGGCCGTTGGGAAGTGATCTGCCCTGGTGTGAACCGGGGCCGACCACGACGTTTGCCGAGCCTGCTCGGAACAGTGCCTCCGGTGAGACCGGAGAGCGTGTGCTCCGCGGGGCGCCCAGTACAGATCGAAGCAGGCGACAAATCCCGCGACCCCGTTCCCGGATCTCTCCCCGGGAGGGTGACCGCTCCAGTCTCGACCGACCCGGACGGACCGGATCGCGGACTGCGGTTCTGCACACTGTTCGACACTTGAAAGAGCGCGCCTGTGACAGGCAACTATGCAATCTTGCCACACGTCCTGGCATCGGCCAAACGGAGGGCGTGTGACACCCGCTACGTACGCGAAGGGGCCCGGACGCCGAAGCGCCCGGGCCCCCTCGTGTCAGCTGACTTCCGTCAGATGAGCCCGTGCTCCAGGATCACTTGATGATCTTGGTGACACGGCCGGAACCGACCGTGCGGCCACCCTCGCGGATGGCGAAGCCGAGGCCCTCCTCCATGGCGATCGGCTGGATCAGCTCGACCGTCATCTCGGTGTTGTCGCCGGGCATGACCATCTCGGTGCCCTCGGGCAGCGTGATGACGCCGGTGACGTCCGTGGTACGGAAGTAGAACTGCGGGCGGTAGTTCGAGTAGAACGGGTTGTGACGGCCACCCTCGTCCTTGCCCAGGATGTAGACCTGAGCCTCGAAGTTCGTGTGCGGGGTGATCGAACCCGGCTTCACGACGACCTGGCCGCGCTCGACGTCCTCGCGCTTGATGCCGCGCAGGAGCAGACCGGTGTTGTCGCCGGCCTGAGCCTGGTCCATCTGCTTGTGGAACGTCTCGATACCGGTGACCGTGGTCTTCTGCGGCTCGCGGATACCGACGATCTCGACGTCGGAGTTGATGTCCAGCGCGCCACGCTCGACCTTACCGGTGACGACGGTGCCACGACCGGTGATCGTGAAGACGTCCTCGATCGGCATGAGGAACGGCTTGTCGAGGTCGCGCTGCGGCTCCGGGACGTTCTCGTCCACGGCGTCCATCAGCTCGACGACCTTCTCGACCCACTCCGGGTCGCCCTCGAGCGCCTTGAGGCCCGAGACGCGCACGACCGGCGCGTTGTCGCCGTCGAACTCCTGCGACGACAGCAGCTCGCGGACCTCCATCTCGACGAGCTCGAGGATCTCCTCGTCGTCGACCATGTCGGCCTTGTTGAGCGCCACGAGCAGGTAGGGCACGCCGACCTGGCGGGCGAGCAGCACGTGCTCACGCGTCTGGGCCATCGGGCCGTCCGTCGCGGCGACCACCAGGATCGCGCCGTCCATCTGGGCGGCACCGGTGATCATGTTCTTGATGTAGTCGGCGTGACCCGGGGCGTCAACGTGCGCGTAGTGACGCTTCGGCGTCTCGTACTCGATGTGCGCGATGTTGATCGTGATGCCGCGCTGCTTCTCCTCCGGCGCGGCGTCGATCTCGTCGAAGTTGCGCTGCGTGTTCGCCGGCAGGTCCGGGTACTTGTCCGCAAGCGTCTTCGAGATCGCCGCGGTCAGCGTCGTCTTGCCGTGGTCGACGTGACCGATCGTGCCGATGTTGACGTGCGGCTTGGTCCGCTCGAACTTGGCCTTAGCCACTGGGGTCCTCCTGGGACTTGGGTAGATGTTCCGAACGTTGCAGATGCTCGGCCAAGAAGCCTACAACTGCGGGGCGTTGCGGTTTTTCCTACAGGTTGGTTGTGCGGGTCGACCTGTGGGGACTCACTCGCCCCGGGTCTTCTTGATGATCTCTTCGGCAACCGCCTTGGGAACCTCGGCGTAGCTGTCGAACTGCATCGAGTACACCGCGCGACCCTGGGTCTTCGACCGCAGGTCACCGATGTAGCCGAACATCTCGCTCAGCGGCACCTGGGCGCGAACGACCTTGACACCGGTCGCGTCCTCCATGGACTGGATCATGCCACGTCGGGAGTTGATGTCGCCGATCACGTCGCCCATGTACTCCTCGGGCGTACGCACCTCGACGGCCATGACCGGCTCGAGCAGGACCGGGTCGGCGCGCTTGACGCCTTCCTTGAAGACCATCGAACCGGCGATCTTGAACGCCATCTCCGAGGAGTCGACGTCGTGGTAGGCGCCGTCGATCAGCGTCGCCTTGACGCCGACCACCGGGAAGCCGGCCAGCACACCCTGCTGCATGGCCGCCTGGATACCGGCGTCCACCGACGGGATGTACTCGCGGGGGATGCGACCACCGGTGACGGCGTTCTCGAACTCGTAGAGCTCGCCCTCCGTCGTCTCCAGCGGCGCGAAGGTCACCTGGACCTTGGCGAACTGGCCGGAACCACCGGTCTGCTTCTTGTGCGTGTACTCGATCTTCTCCGCCGTGCGGCGGATCGTCTCGCGGTACGCGACCTGCGGCTTGCCGACGTTCGCCTCGACCTTGAACTCGCGACGCATACGGTCGACGAGGACGTCGAGGTGGAGCTCACCCATACCGCCGATGACGGTCTGGCCGGTCTCCTCGTCCAGGCGCACGCGGAAGGTCGGGTCCTCCTCGGCGAGCTTCTGGATCGCGGTCGACAGCTTCTCCTGGTCGGCCTTCGTCTTCGGCTCGATGGCCACGTCGATGACCGGCTCAGGGAAGGTCATCGACTCGAGGATGACCGGGTTCGCCGGGTCGCTCAGGGTGTCACCGGTGGTGACGTCCTTCAGCCCGATGAACGCGTAGATGTGGCCCGCCTGGGCCTCCTCGACCGGGTTCTCCTTGTTGGAGTGCATCTGGAAGAGCTTCCCGATGCGCTCCTTCTTGCCCTTGGTCGAGTTCTGGACCTGCGCGCCCTGCTGCACCTTGCCCGAGTACACGCGGACGTAGGTCAGCTTGCCGAAGAACGGGTGCGCCGCGACCTTGAACGCGAGAGCCGAGAACGGCTCGTCCGCGGACGCGTGGCGCTCGATCTTCTTCTCCTCGTCCTTGGCGTCGTGACCCTCGATGGCGGGCACGTCGAGCGGGGACGGCAGGTAGTCGATGACGGCGTCGAGCATGGGCTGCACGCCCTTGTTCTTGAACGCCGAGCCGCACAGCACCGGGAAGGCCTCGGAGCTGATGACGAGCTTGCGGATGCCGGCCTTGATCTCGGCGACCGTCAGCTCCTCGCCACCGAGGTACTTCTCGAGCAGCTCCTCGTCCGTCTCGGCGACGGCCTCGACGAGCTGCGAGCGGTACTCCTCGGCACGCTCCTGGAGGTCGGCCGGGATCTCCTCGACCTCGTACTCCTCGCCCATCTTGGTGTCGCCGCGCCACGTGAGCGCCTTCATCTCGACCAGGTCGACGACGCCCTCGAAGTCGTTCTCAGCGCCGATCGGGAGCTGGATGACGAGCGGCTTCGCCTTGAGGCGGTTGATGATGGTGTCGACGGTGAAGTAGAAGTCCGCGCCGAGCTTGTCCATCTTGTTGACGAAGCAGATGCGCGGGACGTTGTACTTGTCCGCCTGGCGCCACACCGTCTCCGACTGGGGCTCGACGCCCTCCTTGCCGTCGAACACGGCAACGGCACCGTCGAGCACGCGGAGCGAGCGCTCCACCTCGACCGTGAAGTCGACGTGACCCGGCGTGTCGATGATGTTGATCTGGTTGTTCTTCCAGTAGCAGGTCGTCGCGGCGGACGTGATCGTGATGCCGCGCTCCTGCTCCTGCTCCATCCAGTCCATCGTCGACGCACCGTCGTGCGTCTCACCGATCTTGTAGTTCACACCCGTGTAGAACAGGATGCGCTCGGTCGTCGTGGTCTTGCCGGCATCGATGTGGGCCATGATGCCGATGTTGCGGACCTTGTTCAGGTCGGTCAGCACGTCGAGTGCCACGGTGTCTTACCCCTTGGTCTGAAGGTGGGTGGGAAGCCGGCGGTGAGGCATCCACCGACGGCCCCGGGGGGTACCCGGGGCCGCTCGGAAGCTACTACCAGCGGTAGTGCGCGAAGGCCTTGTTGGAGTCGGCCATCTTGTGCATGTCCTCGCGGCGCTTGACCGCGGCACCGAGACCGTTCGACGCGTCGAGGATCTCGTTCATGAGGCGCTCGGTCATCGTCTTCTCGCGGCGGGCGCGGGAGAAGTCGGTGAGCCAGCGGAGCGCGAGCGTCGTGGCACGGGCGGGACGCACGTCGACCGGCACCTGGTACGTGGCACCACCGACGCGGCGCGAACGCACCTCGAGCGCGGGACGGACGTTGTCCAGCGCGCGCTTCAGCACGACGACCGGGTCACCGTCGGTCTTGGCACGGACGCCCTCGAGGGCGCCGTAGACGATCGCCTCGGCGGTCGACTTCTTGCCGTCGAGCAGGACCTTGTTGATCAGCTGCGTGACGACAGGGGACCCGTAGACCGGGTCGACGATGAGCGGCCGCTTCGGGGCCGGACCCTTGCGGGGCATCAGCTCTTCTCCTTCTTGGCGCCGTAACGGGACCGGGCCTGCTTGCGGCCCTTCACGCCCTGCGTGTCGAGCGCACCGCGGACGATCTTGTACCGGACACCGGGAAGGTCCTTCACACGGCCCCCGCGCACGAGCACGATCGAGTGCTCCTGGAGGTTGTGGCCGACACCGGGGATGTACGCGGTGACCTCGACCTGCGAGGAGAGCTTCACACGGGCGACCTTGCGCAGGGCCGAGTTCGGCTTCTTGGGGGTGGTGGTGTACACGCGGGTGCACACGCCGCGCCGCTGGGGGGAGCCCTTGAGAGCCGGGGTCTTCGACTTCCCGGCCTTCGAGGTCCGCCCCTTGCGGACGAGCTGCTGGATCGTAGGCACTACGTCTCCGTCGTCTTCTCGAGCTTCGGCGACGCCCTGCCGGCGTCCCCGTCGATGGTTCTGGCTTGTGCGTGCCGATCGCATGCGGCACCCACAGCCCCCGCGGGGACTGCTACGCCACTTACCACCGGCTCGATGGCCCGGCTCCGCCACCAGGGCACGACGTGCCCCGCGACGTTTTCAGCCGGGGTGCCCACGCACTCACATCGGTCGCTTCCGACGCCGCCTCGCAGCGGCTCTTCAGGAGGTGCGACCCGACGGCGCGGGCACAGACTCCTAGGCTACCTGCGCGATTCCGGGGGGTCAAAACGAATCGGGTGTGAGGTGCACCCGGAAACCCTTGGAATCTCGCGAAGCAGAGCGCCTGCCCCGCCCGCGCACGGGGTGACCCGTGCGGGGCAGGACAGGCGCTCTGGCAGGCTCCGTCAGGAGTCGCGGTCAGCGGACCGGATCAGCGGAAGTCGCCGAGGTCCAGGTCCTCCAGCGGGATCGCCTCGCCCGAGCCCATACCGAGCGTCGGGAAGTCGATCTCGTCGTAGCCGAAGCTCGGGTAGAGCTCGGCCTTGGCCTGCTCGGTCGGCTCGACCTCGACGTTGCGGTAGCGGGGCAGGCCCGTACCGGCCGGGATGAGCTTACCGATGATGACGTTCTCCTTGAGGCCGAGCAGCGGGTCGCGACGACCGCTCATCGACGCCTCGGTGAGCACGCGGGTGGTCTCCTGGAAGGAGGCCGCCGAGAGCCACGAGTCGGTCGCGAGCGAAGCCTTCGTGATACCCATCAGCTCCGGGCGGCCGGCGGCCGGCTGGCCACCCTCCGCCACGGCCTTGCGGTTCGCGTCCTCGAAGCGCATGCGCTCCGCGAGCTCACCGGGCAGCAGCTGCGAGTCACCCGAGTCGAGCACGGTCACGCGCCGCAGCATCTGCCGCACGATGACCTCGATGTGCTTGTCGTGGATGTCCACGCCCTGGCTGCGGTAGGTCTCCTGGACCTGGTCCACCAGGTGCGTCTGCGTGGCACGCGGGCCGAGGATGCGCAGGACCTTCTTCGGGTCGACGGCACCCTGGACGAGCTGGGTACCGACGGTGACGTGGTCGCCGTCCGCGATCTTGAGGCGCGCGCGCTTCGTGACCGGGTACTTGATCTCCTCGCCGCCGTCGTCCGGCGTGAGCACGAGGTGACGCGTGCGCTCGGTGTCCTCGATCGTCACGCGGCCCGTGTACTCCGCGATCGGCGCCTCACCCTTCGGGGTGCGGGCCTCGAAGAGCTCGGTGACACGCGGCAGACCCTGCGTGATGTCCTCGGCCGCCGCCACACCACCGGTGTGGAACGTACGCATCGTGAGCTGGGTACCCGGCTCACCGATGGACTGGGCCGCGATGATGCCGACGGCCTCGCCGATGTCCACGAGCTTGCCCGTGGCCAGGGAGCGGCCGTAGCACTTGGCGCAGGTACCGACGCGCGACTCGCAGGTCAGCACCGAGCGGACCTTGACGTTCTCGATGCCCGCGGCGATCACCTGGTTGATGACCACGTCGCCGGCGTCCGAGCCCGCGGTGGCGATGACGTTGCCGTCCGCGTCCACCACGTCCGTCGCGAAGGTACGCGAGTAGACGCTCGTCTCGACCCGGTCGTGCGGGACCAGCGAGCCGTCGGGGAGCTTCTCCGCGACGGGCAGCGTGAGGCCACGCTCCGTGCCGCAGTCGTCCTCACGGATGATGACGTCCTGCGACACGTCCACCAGACGCCGGGTCAGGTAACCCGAGTCCGCCGTACGGAGGGCCGTGTCGGCCAGACCCTTGCGGGCACCGTGCGTCGCGATGAAGTACTCGAGGACGGACAGGCCCTCGCGGTAGTTGGACTTGATCGGGCGCGGGATGATCTCGCCCTTCGGGTTCGCCACGAGACCGCGCATACCGGCGATCTGACGGACCTGCATCCAGTTACCGCGGGCGCCGGAACCCACCATGCGCATGACGGTGTTGCGCTGGTCGCTCTCGAGGTTCTCGCGCATGGCCGACGCGACACGGTCGGTCGCCTGCGTCCAGATCTCGATGAGCTCCTGACGGCGCTCGTCGTCGGTGATCAGACCCTTGTCGAACTGCTGCTGGACCTTGAGGGCCCGAGCCTCGTGCTCGTCGAGGATCTCGCCCTTGACCGTCGGCGCGGCGACGTCCGAGATGGCGATCGTGACGCCCGAGCGGGTCGCCCACCTGTAGCCGGCGTCCTTCAGGGCGTCCAGCGCAGCGGCCACCTCGACCTTCGGGTACCGCTCCGCGAGGTCGTTGACGATCGCGGACAGGCGCTTCTTGTCGGCCACGCCGTTCTCGTACGGGTAGTCGACGGGCAGCGCCTCGTTGAAGAGGTACCGGCCGAGAGTGGTCTCGAACAGCAGCCTCTGGCCGGGCTCCCAGCCCTCAGGGGCCTCGAAGCCCTTGAGCGGCGGGACCAGGTCGGCCATCAGCAGCTTGATCTTCGCGTTGATGTCCAGCTCGCCGCGGTCGAACGCCATGATGGCCTCGGCCACCGAGCTGAAGGCACGCCCCTCGCCCACGGCGCCGGGACGGTCGCTCGTGAGGTGGTGCAGACCGATGATCATGTCCTGCGAGGGCATGGTCACCGGACGGCCGTCCGACGGCTTGAGGATGTTGTTGCTCGAGAGCATGAGGATGCGGGCCTCGGCCTGCGCCTCGGCGCTCAGCGGCAGGTGCACGGCCATCTGGTCACCGTCGAAGTCGGCGTTGAACGCGCCGCACACGAGCGGGTGCAGGTGGATGGCCTTGCCCTCGACGAGCTGCGGCTCGAACGCCTGGATACCCAGGCGGTGCAGCGTCGGCGCACGGTTCAGCAGCACCGGGTGCTCGGTGATGACCTCTTCGAGCACGTCCCACACCACGGGGCGGGTGCGCTCGACCATGCGCTTGGCGCTCTTGATGTTCTGCGCGTGGTTGAGCTCCACGAGCCGCTTCATGACGAAGGGCTTGAACAGCTCGAGCGCCATCTGCTTGGGCAGGCCGCACTGGTGCAGCTTGAGCTGCGGGCCGACCACGATGACCGAACGGCCCGAGTAGTCGACGCGCTTGCCGAGCAGGTTCTGGCGGAACCGGCCCTGCTTGCCCTTGAGCATGTCGGAGATCGACTTCAGCGGACGGTTGCCCGGGCCCGTGACCGGCCGGCCACGACGGCCGTTGTCGAACAGCGAGTCCACGGCCTCCTGGAGCATCCGCTTCTCGTTGTTGACGATGATCTCCGGCGCGCCCAGGTCCAGCAGCCGCTTGAGGCGGTTGTTGCGGTTGATCACGCGGCGGTACAGGTCGTTCAGGTCCGACGTCGCGAACCGGCCACCGTCGAGCTGCACCATCGGGCGCAGGTCCGGCGGGATGACCGGCACGGCGTCGAGCACCATGGCGGTCGGCGAGTTCGTCGTCGTGAGGAACGCGTTGACGACCTTGAGGCGCTTGAGGGCGCGGGTCTTGCGCTGGCCCTTGCCCGTCCGGATCGTCTCGCGCAGCGACTCGGCCTCGGCCTCCAGGTCGAAGCTCTGCAGACGCTGCTGGATGGCGTTGGCGCCCATGGCGCCCTCGAAGTAGGTGCCGTAGCGGTCCTGGAGCTGCCTGTACAGCATCTCGTCGCCCTCGAGGTCGGCGACCTTGAGGTTCTTGAACCGGTCCCACACCTGCTCGAGGCGGTCCAGCTCCTGGTCCGCGCGCTTGCGGATCTGAGCCATCTCGCGCTCGGCGGAGTCGCGCACCTTGCGGCGCGCGTCGGCCTTGGCACCCTCGGCCTCGAGCTCGGCCAGGTCGGCCTCGAGCTTCTGGGCGCGGGCGTTGATGTCGTTGTCCCTGCGGTCCGCGATCTCCTTCTTCTCGA
Source organism: Promicromonospora citrea (assembly GCF_013004695.1). Lineage (GTDB taxonomy): Bacteria > Actinomycetota > Actinomycetes > Actinomycetales > Cellulomonadaceae > Promicromonospora > Promicromonospora citrea. The sequence goes on along the minus strand of NZ_JABEMG010000008.1, from coordinate 41,764 downwards.
GATCGATCTCGTTCTGCAGGTTCGGCAGGTCCTCCTGGCGGGCCTCCTCGTCGACCGAGGTGATCATGTAGGCCGCGAAGTAGATGACCTTCTCCAGGTCCTTCGGCGCCAGGTCGAGCAGGTAGCCCAGACGCGACGGCACACCCTTGAAGAACCAGATGTGCGTGACGGGGGCGGCCAGCTCGATGTGGCCCATGCGCTCACGGCGCACCTTGGAGCGCGTGACCTCGACACCGCAGCGCTCGCAGATGATGCCCTTGAAGCGCACGCGCTTGTACTTGCCGCAGTAGCACTCCCAGTCGCGGGTGGGGCCGAAGATCTTCTCGCAGAAGAGCCCGTCCTTCTCCGGCTTGAGGGTGCGGTAGTTGATGGTCTCGGGCTTCTTCACCTCACCGTGCGACCAGGCACGGATGTCCTCGGCCGTGGCCAGGCCGATGCGCAGCTCGTCGAAGACGTTGACGTCGAGCAAGATGTCCTACTTCCTGAAGTTCTCGAAAATCCTTGGTGTCCAGGACTGCGCCTGGTGTCCAGGTCCGCGCCCGGTGCCCCCGGGCGCGGACCGGTGTCAGATCTCGTCGACGCTGGAGGCGGCGTTCGGCCGCCGCGAGAGGTCGATGCCGAGCTCCTCAGCGGCGCGGTACACCTCGTCGTCCGACTCCTTCATCTCGATGGAGACACCGTCGCTCGAGAGCACCTCGACGTTCAGGCACAGCGACTGCATCTCCTTGAGGAGGACCTTGAAGGACTCCGGGATGCCCGAGTCGGGGATGTTCTCGCCCTTGACGATCGCCTCGTAGACCTTCACGCGGCCCGGGACGTCGTCGGACTTGATGGTGAGCAGCTCCTGGAGCGTGTACGCGGCGCCGTACGCCTCGAGCGCCCACACCTCCATCTCACCGAAGCGCTGACCACCGAACTGCGCCTTACCACCCAGCGGCTGCTGCGTGATCATCGAGTACGGGCCGGTCGAGCGGGCGTGGATCTTGTCGTCGACCAGGTGGTGCAGCTTCAGGATGTACATGTAGCCGGTCGACACGGCCTCGGGGAACGGCTCGCCGGAGCGACCGTCGAACAGGCGGGCCTTGCCGTCCTTGTTGACCATGCGCTGGCCGTCACGGTTCGGCAGGGTGGCGCCGAACAGACCGCGCAGCGCCTCCTCCTCCAGACCGTCGAACACCGGCGTGGCGACGGGGCGACCCGGCTCGCTCTTGTGCGCGACCTCGGGCAGGCTCTTGACCCACTCGCCGCCCTTGTCCTCGGCGAGCTCGACGTCCCAGCCCTGCTTGGCGATCCACCCGAGGTGGGTCTCCAGCACCTGACCCACGTTCATGCGGCCCGGCACACCCAGCGGGTTGAGGATGACGTCGACCGGGGTCCCGTCCTCGAGGAACGGCATGTCCTCCTGGGGCAGGATCTTCGAGATGACGCCCTTGTTGCCGTGGCGGCCGGCCAGCTTGTCACCGACGGTGATCTTGCGGCGCTGCGCGATGTAGACGCGCACCAGCTGGTTCACGCCGGCGGGCAGCTCGTCGCCGTCCTCCCGGTTGAACTCGCGCACCGCGATGACGGTGCCCTGCTCGCCGTGGGGGACCTTGAGCGAGGTGTCGCGCACCTCGCGCGCCTTCTCGCCGAAGATCGCACGGAGCAGGCGCTCCTCCGGGGTCAGCTCGGTCTCACCCTTCGGGGTGACCTTGCCGACCAGGATGTCGCCCGCGCCGACCTCGGCACCGATGCGGATCACGCCGCGCTCGTCGAGGTCCGCGAGGACCTCCTCGGAGACGTTCGGGATGTCCCGCGTGATCTCCTCCGGGCCGAGCTTCGTGTCGCGGGCGTCGACCTCGTGCTCCTCGATGTGGATCGAGGAGAGGACGTCGTCCTCCACGAGGCGCTGCGACAGGATGATCGCGTCCTCGTAGTTGTGGCCCTCCCACGACATGAACGCGACCAGCAGGTTGCGGCCGAGCGCGAGCTCACCCTCGTCCGTCGCCGGGCCGTCGGCCAGCACGGAGCCGGCCTCGACCCGCGAGCCCTCGTCGACCAGCACGCGCTGGTTGTAGCTCGTGCCCTGGTTCGAGCGGACGAACTTGTGCACGCGGTAGGAGCCCGTCGTGCCGTCGTCGTTCGCCACGAGGATCAGGTCGGCCGAGACCTCGGTGACCACACCGGGCTTGGTCGCCACGATGACGTCGCCCGCGTCGACCGCCGCACGGCGCTCCATGCCGGTGCCCACGACGGGCGCCTCGGAGCGGACCAGCGGCACGGCCTGGCGCTGCATGTTCGCACCCATGAGGGCGCGGTTGGCGTCGTCGTGCTCGAGGAACGGGATGAGGGCGGTCGCGACCGACACCATCTGGCGCGGCGAGATGTCCATGTAGTCGACCTCGGTGCCCGGGAGGTCGTTGGTCTCGCCACCCTTGGTGCGCACGAGGACGCGGTCGAGGACGAACGAGCCGTCCTCCGCCAGCGGCGTGTTCGCCTGCGCGATGACGTAGCGGTCCTCGTCGTCGGCGGTCAGGTACTCGATCGTGTCGGTGACCTTGCCGTTGACGACCTTGCGGTACGGCGTCTCGATGAAGCCGAACGGGTTGATGCGACCGAACGACGCGAGCGAACCGATCAGACCGATGTTCGGACCCTCAGGGGTCTCGATCGGGCACATGCGGCCGTAGTGCGACGGGTGGACGTCACGGACCTCCATGCCGGCGCGGTCACGGGACAGACCACCCGGGCCCAGCGCGTTCAAACGACGCTTGTGCGTCAGACCGGCCAGCGGGTTGTTCTGGTCCATGAACTGCGACAGCTGCGAGGTGCCGAAGAACTCACGGATCGACGCGACGACCGGGCGGATGTTGATCAGCGTCTGCGGCGTGATGGCCTCGACGTCCTGCGTCGTCATGCGCTCGCGAACCACGCGCTCCATACGGGACAGGCCCGTGCGCACCTGGTTCTGGATGAGCTCGCCGACGGCGCGGATGCGGCGGTTGCCGAAGTGGTCGATGTCGTCGACCTCGACCCGCACCTCGACCGGCTGGCCGTTGCGGACGCCGTCCATCGTGGTCTTGTCCGCGTGCAGCGCGGCCAGGTACTTGATCGTGGCGACCACGTCGGTCAGCGACAGCGTGGACTCGGCCAGCTCCGCGTCGACGCCCAGCTTCTTGTTCGCCTTGTAGCGGCCGACCTTCGCCAGGTCGTAACGCTTCGGGTTGAAGTAGAAGTTCTCCAGCAGCGCGCGACCGGCCTCGACCGTCGGCGGCTCGCCCGGGCGGATCTTGCGGTACAGGTCGACGAGGGCCTCGTCCTCGGTGTGGACGTGGTCCTTCTCGAGCGTGTCGAGCACCGACGGGAACTCGGCGAACTCCTCGCGGATCTGCGCCTCGGTCATGCCGAGCGCCTTGAGCAGCACCGTGACGGACTGCTTGCGCTTGCGGTCGACGCGCACGCCGACGGCGTCGCGCTTGTCGATCTCGAACTCGAGCCACGCACCACGCGACGGGATGATCTTCGCGGAGAAGACGTCCTTGTCGCTGGTCTTGTCCGGGGTGCGCTCGAAGTACACGCCCGGCGAACGCACCAGCTGCGAGACGACGACGCGCTCGGTGCCGTTGATGATGAAGGTGCCACGCTCCGTCATGAGCGGGAAGTCGCCCATGAAGACCGTCTGGCTCTTGATCTCACCGGTGGTGTAGTTGACGAACTCCGCGGTGACGAACAGCGGGGCCGCGTAGGTGAAGTCCTTCTCCTTGCACTCGTCCGCCGTGTACTTCGGCGGCTCGAAGCGGTGGTTCGAGAAGGACAGCGACATCGAGGAGCCGAAGTCCTCGATCGGGGAGATCTCCTCGAAGATCTCCTCGAGACCGGAGGTCTCGGGGACGTCGTGACGACCGGCGGCCTTGGCAGCCTCTACCCTGGCCTGCCAGGCTGGGTTACCAAGGAGCCAGTCGAAGCTCTCGGTCTGAAGACCGAGCAGGTCCGGGACCTCGAGCGGCTCATAGATCTTTGCGAAGGAAACGCGACGGGAAGCGGTACGGTTCGCAATGGCTTCGGCGGACGGAGCTGAAGGGGTGCGCGAGGCAGCCAAGAGGGGTCCTTCCCTGCAGTTCGGGTGAACGCTGTACGCTCTGCGGTGCTGCAGGACTCTGCCGGCTTCACCGGTCTCCGGAGGGCGCCCCCGGATGAGGGGCGGGACCAGGACTTTCGGGAAGCGGTGGGAGGCGTCGAGGGCACACGCGGGCGCAAAGCGCTAGCATACCTATCTGCCGTAAGTATGTCCAGTGCCCTCAGGAACCGCACGCCGAGGCTGTGGTATTCCTCGAACCGTTGCGCATCCGCACCGTTGCGGAGCGATGGCTGGACGCCCTGGCCACCTGCATGATCGTACCCCACGGCGCGGTCGTACGACAGAGGCCCGCACCCCTGGACGGGATGCGGGCCTCCGTGTTCCGGCGACGCCGCCCGGAGGCGGCTCCGCCGTCAGATCACTTGAGGGTGACCGTGGCGCCGGCGCCCTCGAGGGCAGCCTTGGCCTTGTCGGCAGCGTCCTTGTCGACGCCCTCCAGGACGGGCTTGGGGGCACCGTCGACCAGGTCCTTGGCCTCCTTCAGACCGAGGGACGTCAGGCCGCGCACCTCCTTGATGACCGCGATCTTCTTGTCGCCGGCGGCCTCGAGGATGACGTCGAACTCCGTCTTCTCCTCGGCGGCAGCGGCGCCCGCGTCGCCACCGGCGGGGGCGGCGACGGCCACGGCGGCCGGGGCGGCGGCGGTGACGTCGAACTTCTCCTCGAAGGCCTTCACGAAGTCGGAGAGCTCGATGAGGGTGAGCTCCTCGAAGGCGGACAGGAGCTCGTCGGTGCTGAGCTTCGCCATGATGGCGTTCCTTTCAGTTGGCGCTTCGCGGGCCGGTGCGGACCCGCGAGAAGCAGGGGGTTGTGATCTGGCACTGCCACCTGGTCAGGCGGCAGCACCCTCCGATTCCTGCTTCTGACGCAGGGCATCGATGGCACGGGCGACCTGGGCGGGCTTGGCGGTGAAGGCGTACGCAGCACGCGTCAGCGTCGCCTTCAGGCCGCCGGCCACCTTGGCCAGCAGAACCTCGCGGGACTCGAGGTCCGCGAGCTTCGTGATCTCTGCGCTCGACATCGGGCGGCCGTCGAGCACGCCGCCCTTGATGACCAGAGCAGGGTTCGCCTTGGCGAAGTCACGCAGACCCTTCGCAGCCTCGACCGGGTCACCGGTCACGAATGCGATGGCGGACGGGCCCTTCAGGTCGGCGTCGAGACCCTCGACACCGGCCTCCTTGGCCGCGATCCCCGTCAGCGTGTTCTTCACCACGGCGTAGGATGCGTTGCCGCTGAGCGACCGACGCAGCTCCTTGAGCTGCGCGACGGTGAGCCCGCGGTACTCGGTCAGCACGGCCGCGTTCGAGCCACGGAACTTGTCCGCGAGCTCTGCGACGGCGGCTGCCTTGTCCGGCCTCGCCATGGCAATCCTTCCGGTGGTGGTACCACCGTCCCCGGGGGCGCGAGGCCCCGGGCAGGCCCCGGAACACGAGAAGAGCCCCGGCGCAGGCGCACGGGGCTCGGATTCACGCGGCAGGGCCACATTCGAGTTCGTTCACCTGCGCAGGCCTCCGCGGTTCGCGGAACTTCGGTCTTCTTCCGCCCTCTGCTCCGGGGAGCGTGGGCAGCGTCGGACGACCGGCGGTCTTGGGTTACCCGAGAAGATTACACGATGCCGGGCGTGGTCGTGACATCGGCGGCGGTTGCCTGCGCCACACGGAGGCTCGGTCAGCGCTCCAGACCCTCCAGCGACCCGAAGCACACCAGCGGCGCGGGCTCCGGCTCGTCCGCGAGCGCGGCCGCCAGCGCGGCCTCCGGGTCGTCGGTGCGGCGCAGGTGTTCGTGGAAGCGCGGCATGACGCGCGCGGCCGCGGCGTCGGAGAGCGGGGCGACGGCGGCGACGACGGCGCGGGCGCCGAGCCGCAGGAGGACGGACGTCAGGCCGAGCACCTCGCCGCCCACGACCTGCGAGGAACCGCCGACCTCGCACGCGGACAGGATGACGACCGAGCCGGGCACGCGCGTGCTGTCGAGCTCGTGGGCGAACAGCGGGCCGTCGGCGAGGTCGATGCTCGCGAAGAGCGGGTTGTCGGCGTCGTGCCTGCCGTGCGTCGCGAGGTGGACGACGTCGTGGGTGGCGAGCGCGGTGCGGACGGCGTCCGCGGTCGCGGTGGCGCCGGTGAGGACGGTCGCGCCGGGCCAGGTGCGCCCGACGGCGAGGACCTCGCTCGCGCCGAGGGTCACACCGGGGCCGTGCGCGGCGAGCAGACGGTGGCGCGCGCCGGGGCGGGCCGGCGTCCGCCCGTGGGCGACGTAGGTGCGCAGGGTGGTGCGCAGGCCGCGGCGGGACGGGAGGGCGGTCCAGGGCACCCCGATGACGGGGTCGCGGCCCGCGACGTACAGGGAGGCGGCGGCCTCGAGCGGTGTGGCGAGCAGGGCGTCGAGCGCGGCGAGGTTGCGGTCGAGGGAGCGGCGGGCGGCGGCACGCAGGGCGGGCGGCACCAGGTCGTTGACGCACACGCCGAGGTCGGCGCGGGTGCGGGCGATGCGTTCGGTGACGTCGGACAGCGGGCCGAGCTCGAGCAGCCGTGCGCCGTGCGCGTCGATCCGGACGCAGCGCAGCACGCCGTCGACGACGAGGAAGTCGGCCAGCACGGCGCCGTCGCCGCGGGCGGCGAGAAGCGCACGGACCTCCTCGGCTCGTGCGGCGCGCTGCTTGACGACGCCCTCCTCGGCGCCGGTGCGGTGCCAGGCGCGTTCGCGGGCGACGGCGAGGAGCCGGCGCGACCGCTCGAACAGCTGGGCGCGCTCGGCCACCGCCTCCTTGGCGCCGAGTCCGCGGGCGCGGGCGACGAGCCCGCGCGCCTCGGTGACGAGCGCGCCGACGGCGGGTTCGTCGGGGGCCGCGGTGCCGCCCATGCCCGCGAACGTGGCACGGCCACGCTCGACAGCCTCGAAGATCTCGTCGGGTCGACCGGTGGCGAGCGCGGCGCGGACGTCGGTCCACTGCAGGTCGACGCCGTGCACGGCGGCCGCCGTCACCGACTCGAGCGATCCGAGGCCCATGCGGTGGTCGGCGAGCAGGCCCAGGCCGGCGGTCACCGCGTCGACGCCGGCCGCGCGGTCGCCCGAGGCGAACGCGATCTGGGCGAGGACGGTCTGCCGCTGGATGCGGGTGGACAGCGGGGCCTCGTCGATCCTGGCGGGGAGGTCGTCGAGCACGGCGCGGGCGGCCGCGACGTCGTCCGCGAGGAGGTACCACTGCGCGGCGACGAACCGGCCGGTCAGCCCGGGGCGCTGACCGAGCAGCGGGTCGACCTCGTCCCCCGCCTCCGCCGCCTCGACCGCCTGCTCGGCGCGCCGGCGCGCGTCGGCGGGCACGGGCGCCTCGCCGCGGCGGACGGGCAGGAGGATCGCCTCGAGCTCGGTCACCCGGGCGATGGCGGCCCGCTGCGGGTGCCCGACGCCCACGTAGTACCGCCGCGCGAACGCGGCGCTCGCGCGTGCCTCCTCCCACCGGTGCAAGGCCAGGAGGCAGCGGGCCCGGAAGTACTCGGCCTCCGCACGGTGGTGGGCGCGGCCCGGCACGACCATGCGGGAGATCGCCTGCGTGAGCACCTGCTCGGCGTCCTCCAGCAGGCCCGCCTCGTAGAGCACGGCACCACGGCCGATGTCGAGCACGCCGTCGGACCGCTCGGGGTCGACGGCGCGGGCGGCGGCCATGGCCCGGAGCGCGCCGGGGAGGTCACCGAGCGCGTACCGGACGAAGCCCGTGTTGTGCAGGGCGAGCGAGGCGGTGCTCGCGAGGTCGGCGCCCATGGCCAGCTCGTGGCAGGCGTCGAAGTCGGCGAGCGCCCGGTCGAGCCGGCCGACCTCGATCGCCGCGGCACCACGGTTGAGCAGGGCCGTCGCCCGGTCGCGGACGGGGAGCCGGTCCGCGAGGGCGAGCACGCGGTCGAAGGCCGCGGTGGCCTCGTGCAGACGTCCGGCGCGCTGGAGCAGCAGCCCGCGCGCGCCGTCGACGACGGCGGCGAACACCTGGCGTGCCTGCGGCGGGGCGGAGCCGGCACGGGCGTCGCCGTCCTCGAGGAGGGCGAGCGGCTTGTCGAGGGTGTCCTCGATGGCGTGGACGGCGACGGCCTCCCCCACCAGGCCGCGGACCATGCCCTCGGACCAGCGTTCCCGGTCGGGGGGATCGAGGTCGGCGAGGTCGACGGTGCTCAGGCGGTCGAGCACGGCGCGGAACCGGGGAAGAGCGTCGCCGGGGCGTGACCGGGAGGTGAGCTCCCGGGCGGCCGACAGCTCGTCCTCCAGTTCCGGCCACATGCCACGTCCCCTGTCTCCTGGTGCCCCCTCGGGGTATCGGGCGGGAACGATAGCGGGGCACGGGGCAGCGTGTCACCGGTGAGGGCAACCGCGCAGGTCAGCGGTGTACATGCAGACGGATCAGTCGGCGCTGAGCCCTTCGACCGAGCTGAAGCAGACCAGCGGCACAGGCTGTGCGACGTCCGCGAGCGCCGCCGCCAGCGCCGCCTCCGGGTCGTCGGTCTCGCGCAGGTGTGCGTGCAGGCGCGGCATGACGCGGGCGGCGAGCTCGTCGGAAAGTTTGGCGACGGACGCGATGACGGCGCGGGCGCCGAGCCGCAGGAGAACCGACGTGAGGCCGAGCAGCTCGCCACCGAGCACCTGCGTGGAACCGCCGACCTCGCAGGAGGAGAGGATGACGACCGACCCCGGCAGCGGTGTGCCGTCGAGCTCGTGGGCGAACAGCGGCCCGTCGGCGAGGTCGATGCTCGCGAAGAGCGGGTTGTCGGCGTCGTGCTGCCCGTGGGTGGCCAGGTGCACGACGTCGTGGGTTGCCAGGGCGGTGCGCACCCGCTCGGTGACGGCGTCGTCGCCGGTTAGCACGGTGGCACCGGCCCACTGCTCCCCCACCGCCCGCGCCTCGGCGGCGCCGTGCGGCACGCCCGGCCCCGCGGCGGCGAGCAGACGGCGCTTGCCCGACGGGCGGGCGTCGGTGCGGCCGCGTGCGACGTACGAGTTCACCGCGGTGCGCAGGCCGCTGCGGGACGGGAGCGCGGACCACGGCACACTCAGGAGCGGCTCGCGGCCGACGACGTAGAGGTCGCCGTCGGCGCGCAGGGGGGCGAGAAGGAGATCGTCCAGCCTCTTGAGGTTGCGTTCGGCCGAGGCCTGCGCCGCCGCACGGAGAGGTGCCGGGATGAGCTCGTTGGCCGCCATACCGAAGTCAGCTGCCAGGCGTCGGACGCTCTCCGTGACGTCCGCCGCTGGGCCCATGTCGTATGCGGCCACGCCGCGTGCGTCGACGCGGACGCAGCGCACGACGTCGTCGATCACCAGGTAGTTCGCCACGACCGGTGACGTACCGGCGTGCCGGGCGAGAACCGAGCGCAGCTCCTGCGTGGTGACCGGGCGCTGCACAGCGCCTGCGTTGCCCGCGTGCCGCCAGGACCGCTCACGCACCTCGTCCTGGATACGGCCGGCACGACGCGTCAGGCGCTCACGCTCGCGGGCCTCTGCGGGACCGAGCTCCCGCGCCTTGGCCAGGAGACCGCGCGCCTCGGTGAGCAGGGCGGCAGCCTCGGGGTCCTCAGGCGGTGTGACCCTGCCGGTGCCCGCGAAGGTCGCTCGACCTCGCTCGACGGCATCGAACAGCGCGCTCGGCCGACCGGTGCGGGCGGCGGCCTCGACGTCGAGACGGGTGAGGTCGACCCCGTGCGCGGCTGCGGCCGTGACCGACTCGACGGCGCCGAGCCTGCTGCGGTGGTCGGCCAGGAGGGAAAGGCCCGCTCGGACGGCTCGGACACCTCGGGCGCGGTTGCCGGAAGCGAAGGCCAGCTCGGCCTGTGCGGTGTAGTGCTGGATCCGGACGGTCAGGGGTGCCCGTGGCAGGACGCGGGGCAGTGTGGAAAGAACATCGCGTGCCGCGTCGAGCTCGCTCCCGAGCACGAACCAACGCGCTGCCACGAACCGGGCGGAGTGCCCGGGGTGATAACCCAGGGTCGGCCCTGCCTCGTCACCGATGGCCGCCACGGCCAGTGCTTGGCGAGCACGTCGACGGGTCGTGGCGCGGTCCGGTCTCGTGGGTGCCCGCGACGCCTCGATGAGCTGGGCCTCGAGCTCCAGTACACCGGCGAGCGCGGCCATCGATCGTTGACCGGCGCGTTCGAACCGACGCCTCGCTCGTGCGGCCTGCGCGCGTGCCTCGTCGAACCGATGGAGTCCGAGCAGAGCACGCGCGCGGAACCACTCCGCTTCGGCGTGCTCCAGCCTGAGCGCCGCATGGGACAACCGAGAAGCGGCATCGTCAAGGAGCCGTTCTGCGTCTGCGAGCAGGCCGCTTTCGAACAAGACCTCGGCTCTGCCGAGCTCCGGGATGCCGTCGTCCCAGTTCGGGTCCGCTGCGACCGCCCGTTCCATGGAGTCAAGCGCCACCGGCAGGTCGCCTAGCGTGTACAGCGCGTAGCCGACGTTGTGCAGTGAGAATGCGACGAACTGCGCGTGCCCTAGCGCCTCGGCGTGGTTGAGCGCGGCTTCATAGTCCCGCAGCGCCTGAGAGAAGTCGCCGAGCTCCGAGTGCACGGCTCCGCGATTCAAGAACGTGGTCGCGAGGTCACGATGGTCCACAAGACCAGGCTCACGCAGGGCTCGTGTCAGGTCACCCAACGCCCGGAGTGGTTGTCCGGCGCGCGAGTGGAGAACCCCCCGCTGCACGTGCACCAGGCTTGCCATGCGGGGATCGGGAGACGCTCGCTCGATCTCGGCGGCCTGGTCGCAGAGTGCGAGCGCCCGGTCCAGGGATCCGTAGAGCGCGTAGACGGGGTTGGACAATCCCAGATAGCTCCGGACGACCAGCTCGGTCCATTGCTGTCGCTCCTCCGGGCCCAACTCGTCCGCGTCCTCTGTCTCCAGGTCGGCGAGCAGCCCGCGAAAGTCCGCTTCGGCAGACGACCACTTCGCCCTGGCATGCAGGTTCCGCGCGACTTCCAGCCGCTCGAACAACCCGTCCCACAGTCCCTGGCGAGTGGTCGCCCCCACAGTCACCTCGTCATCATCAGTACGGGATCGGCAGTCCCGTCGCCTCGTGCGCTGCCTCCCATGCGGCGGCAACCCGGCCGGCAGAGCGCCCTGCCACTCGACCGTCGAGAAGACGCTGGGCCAGCTCCCCGGCCAGGACCGGCGACGCAAACGACGTACCGCTCCACGTGGCGAACCCACCCGTGAAGTCGTCAGGATCCACCGACTCACGGCCGTTCTCACCGATCAGTCGTGGCTCGAGCGCTCCGTCCGCGGTCACCGGCATCGTGCTGTGCACGTTAGTGCCTGGACGGACGGTCGTCACCCACGGTCCGTCGTTCGCGAAGTCAGCGAGCGTCCCATTGGGGTTGGATGCAGTGACGACCAGCAACGGCGTGTAGTTCGCGCGAAGGTCACGCGGATCGAGCGGTTCGGCGCGCCCATCGACCCGACGAACGCGTGGCGCCCACGCCGCAGGGAACACCGGCTGCTCCCGGCCGTCGTTACCAGCTGAGGCAACCACAAGCACCCCGGCACGACGCAGATCACGGAGCACACCGCGAAGGAGCCCCTCGTAGTCGTCGTCATCGAACGTCTCAGGCTGGAATCCCATGGCAAGCACCACGACGTCGACAGGTGCGTAGCCGTCAGTCCCTGCAACGCCACGCAGGTGGTACTCCAGAAGTCGCTCGAGCGAACGAACAAGGTCCCACTCGCGGACCTCGCCATCGGTATACATGACGCGCACCGGCAGAATCGCCGCATCCGGGCACACCTGGTGGACTATCCCGGCAATGAAGGTCCCGTGGCCGAGATACGGGGCAAGCTCCGTCATCGGCTGGCGGGCCGCTGCCGGCTCGCTCTCCGTAAACGTGCCGATCGGGCGCCCGTCGACCTGTGCATCACGGATCACGACCTGTGCGCCATCGAACCACGGGTGCTCACCAATCCCTGTGTCCACCACTGCGACCACAGGCCGGGAGACGCCGTCAGCCGAGAGCCACGGGGTCGGGCCCGAGGCAAGGGACCTCTTCGGGACGGGTCCGACGTGGAGGGACGGCTCACGGTCGCCTGGAACGCCTACACCTGGCTTCGCCCTGTGCCCTTGCAGCACATGGTCGAGGCCGATCCTCCGCTGATCGCTACCCGCTTGCGCTGCTACGTCGTCGAACAGGTCCCAGACGTCCGCGTCGTCGTCCCGTTCGGTAGACACGTGCACGGCCATGCCCGGACGCGCAGCATCCGCCCGCATGGACGCCGACTGCAGCTCCTCGATCTCGAGCGAGAGTCCACGAGCCGCCGCACGGTCACGCAGCAACCTCAGGAGACCATCGTCCGCATCGGCAGAGCCTCGAACGATCAACCGGTCGGCTACGTACCTGGTCGGCGCGAGCCGCACGTCACGGCGACAGTGTGCATCCGTCGGATCCAGGCGCCGAACCGGCCTCCACCCTCCCGCATGGTCCCGTACCCGCAGCTCGCGCTCTGGCGTCGACTCACTCACAACTACACCTCTCCATCGATGGGCATACCTGCTGGACCCCACCACCCCGTGTGGCTGGGCCTGACGTGCTACTGACTGTTGTCCGGCTCCGTGCTCAGAGCTCGATGACCGGCGTGCTCACCGCCCCGGCACCGCCGTCGGTCCGGCGGACCACCAGGCTCGCCCGCCCGCGGTCGACCGCTTCGAAGGCGAAGCGCCCGTCCTCGTCCGAGGCGACCGTCACGACGTCGGCGCCCGGACGGTGCAGCTCGACCGACAGGCCCGCGGCGGGTGCCGCCCAGCCGTCGATCCGGACCTTGCCGCCCGGTGCGGGCGACAGGCTGATCATCACGGTCAGCGAGTCGTGCGTGAAGGTGATGGTCTTCGCCTCGGTGGGCGCGGTGTCGTCGGCACGTGCGGCGGCGGCCCCCCGGACACCGGCCAGCGGCGTGTCGAGGTAGACCGCCTCCATCATCTCGGCCTCCAGGCCGGCCAGCGTGATCGCGAAGAGCGAGCGCTCGACGAGGTCGTCCGGCACGGGGTCGGCCGACTCCACCAGGCGTGCGAGGCGGGTCAGCACGGCGCCGTCCCCGGCGTCGAGCACGCCCTTGGGATCGAACGAGAGGTGCCCCACGGCCTCGTCGTCGTTACGTTCCGGCGTCAGGTCCACGAGAAGTCCCCCTGCTCGTCGAGGATGGTGCGCAGCTTCGCCAAGCAGCGGCCACGGGTCGAGCCGATGGAACCCATCGGCATGCCGATCGCCGCCGAGATGTACCGGTAGTCCGGCCGGTCGGCGAGCGACACCAGGCGCAGCAGCTCTTGGCAGCGCCTGGGAAGTTGCTGGAGCGACGACCACAGGATGCGGTCGCGCTCGTCGCTCAGCACCTGCGCGTCGGGCAGCGGATCCTTCGCGGGGAGCGACGTCGGGTGCTCAGGACTGTCGTCCGGGAGCTCGGTGCGGCGCTTCTCGTCGTCGCGGTGCTTGCGCACCGCCTCCCACGCGGCCCGCTTCGCCGTCACCAGCAGCCACTTGAGCACGGCCTTCGGTTCGGCGATGGTCTCCGCGTGCCGGACGAGCGCCACCCAGGTGCTCTGGACGACGTCCTCGGCGGCGTCGTGCTCGACCCCCTGGGCACGCACCGTGTGCCACAGCAGCGGCGTCGCCTCACGGACCAGCTCACCGAGTGCCTGGTGGTTGCCGTTGCGGTACTCGGTCAGCGCGATCGCAGCACGATCGCCGAGCGTGAGACCGGACCCGTCGACGTCGGGCAGGGCCTCCCTTGATCCTGTCATTGCACCACGGGATTCTCTGCTGGCGGATGTTTCCACATCCGGTAGCGGACGTGGAGTACGTGGACCAGCCGAGTCTACGACCGACGCAGTGGGTCCGGGGAGGTCAAAGACAGTGCCCACCGGGCACTCCTCCTTCCCTCGACCGATGACGTGGGCAGGACGCCGCACATCAGACAAGAGGGACGAGGGCCCCGCTAGATACATCGAACTGAGAACCAATCAAGAAGGCCCGCACCCCCGAGGGGGTGCGGGCCTTCTCAGGTCCTGGTGGGCTCGGCTCAGGCCGAGAGCTCCTCCACGATCTTGGTGGTCTTGCTCTGGTCCAGCGGGATGCCGGGGCCCATCGTCGTGGTCATGGTCGCCTTGCTGATGTAGCGACCCTTCGCCGACGACGGCTTGAGGCGCAGGACCTCTTCGAGCGCGGCCGCGTAGTTCTCCAGCAGCTGGGCCTCCGAGAAGGAGGACTTGCCGATGATGAAGTGCAGGTTCGCGTGCTTGTCGACGCGGAACTCGATCTTGCCGCCCTTGATGTCGGACACGGCCTTGGTGACGTCCATGGTCACGGTGCCGGTCTTCGGGTTCGGCATGAGGCCGCGGGGGCCCAGCACCTTACCGAGGCGACCGACCTTGCCCATGAGGTCCGGCGTGGCGACGGCCGCGTCGAAGTCCGTGTAGCCGCCGGCGACCTTCTCGATCAGCTCGTCGCCACCGACCTCGTCGGCACCGGCCGCGCGGGCCTCCTCCGCCTTGGCGGCGTTGGCGAACACGATGACCTTGGCGGTCTTGCCCGTGCCGTTCGGCAGGTTGACCGTGCCGCGGACCATCTGGTCCGCCTTGCGCGGGTCCACGCTCAGGCGGAACGCGACCTCGACGGTGGCGTCGTACTTGACCGTGGCGGTCTCCTTGGCGAGGCGGATGGCCTCGAGCGGCGAGTACAGCGTGGTGCTGTCGATCTTCTCCGCGGCGGCGAGATACGCCTTGCTGCGCTTTGCCATGTTTCTCTCCTTGTGGTCGTAGCGGGCCGTGCGGCCCTGCCACTGTGGTGGTTCGGTCCGGGACGTGAGCCCCGGGAGATCACTCCGAGACGGTGATGCCCATCGAGCGGGCGGTGCCCGCGATGATCAGCGAGGCCGCCTCGATGTCGTTCGCGTTGAGGTCGGGCATCTTGGTCGTGGCGATCTCGCGGACCTGGTCCTTCGTGATCGAGGCGACCTTGACGGTGTGCGGGGTCGCGGAGCCCTTGGCCACACCGGCGGCCTTCTTGATGAGCTCGGCGGCCGGCGGGGTCTTCGTGATGAAGGTGAACGAGCGGTCCTCGTACACCGTGATCTCGACCGGCACGACGTTGCCGCGCTGCGACTCGGTCGCCGCGTTGTACGCCTTGCAGAACTCCATGATGTTCACGCCGTGCTGACCCAGCGCGGGGCCGATCGGCGGGGCCGGCGTCGCCGCACCGGCCTGGATCTGGAGCTTGATGAGGCCGGCGACCTTCTTCTTCGGGGGCATGCTTGTCTACCTTCTGGTCGGGTGGGCCGACGCCGTGGGCGATGACCCGGTTGCACTGCGGGGGTACGGGCTCAGATCTTGGCGACCTGGTTGAACCCCAGCTCGACCGGGGTCTCCCGGCCGAAGATGGACACGAGGACCTTGAGCTTCTGGGCCTCGACGTTGATCTCGGAGATCGAGGCGGGCAGCGTGTCGAACGGACCGTCCGTGACGGTGACCGACTCGCCGACCTCGAAGTCCACGTGGACCGGCGCCTTGCCCGGCGTCGCGGCCGCCGCGGCGCCCGCGGCCGGCTGACCGCCCTGCGCCTGCTGCGGCAGCATCGACGGCGCGAGCATCGAGTAGATCTCGTCGAAGCTCAGCGGCACCGGCTGGTGCGTGTGCCCGACGAAGCCGGTGACGCCCGGCGTGTGCCGGACGGCGCCCCACGACTCGTCGGTCAGGTCCATGCGCACGAGGACGTAACCGGGGATGCGGACCCGGTTCACGATCTTCTTCTGCGCGTTCTTGATCTCGGTGACCTCTTCCATCGGAACCTCGACCTGGAAGATGTAGTCCTCCATGTTCAGGCTCTGGATGCGGTTCTCGAGATTGGTCTTCACACGCTTCTCGTAGCCGGCGTACGAGTGGATGACGTACCAGTCGCCCGGCTGGCTGCGGAGCGTGCGCTTGAACTCCTCGACCTCGTCCACGATGACGTCGCCGTCGGCGTCGGAAGGACGCTCCTCGGCGGGCTCGGCGGGAGTCTCGGCGTCCGCAGGCACGTCAGCGTTCTCGGCGTCCAGGGGCGCGTCGACGGCCGCCTCGTCGCCCTCGGGCGTCGAGACGTTCTCCGTCTGGTCCAGAGAGTCCTGGGACACGAACGAACCTGCTTTCTCTTCGTGCGCCGGGGCTGCGCCCGGCACGGGTGTGCGTACCTCTACGAGCTGTATCCGCTCATTGTCGCGCGAAACCTCCGCGGAGGAACAATCGGCGACAGGCGAGAACGATCACAGCGAGATACTGCGCAGCGTGCCCCATGGCCGGGCTCGACGCACCCCGGCGGGTTCGGGGTCGGTGCCCCGGGGCCGGGACGGCCGCCGCTGCGACCGCCGTGGTGAGGCCTCGTCAGCCGAAGACCCAGCCCGCCAGCATGCCGAAGGCGTAGTCCAGGGCGACCACGAAGATCATGACCACGATCAGGAAGACCAGGACCACGGTCGTGTAGGTCATGAGCTCGGAGCGCGTGGGCGCGACGACCTTCTTGAGCTCGCCCACGACCTGGCGCACGAACAGTGCGATGCGGGCGAAGATGTTGCCGCCGCCCTTGCTCGGACGCTCCGCGGCGCTCTGGATCACCTCGGTGTCGCTCACTGCTACCCCACTCCTGTGGCCCGGCGCGCCCGGGCGGCGCGGACTGGCTTTCAGGGTCCACTCACGTGGGCCCGCTGCGCGCGGCCCCGCTGGGGTTCACGCTGGCAGGGTAGACAGGACTCGAACCTGCAACCTGCGGTTTTGGAGACCGCTGCGCTACCAATTGCGCCACTACCCTTTGTGCTCGATGCGGCGCCGTCGCGCGCCCCTACGGCGCGCCACAACAGGTGGGCATCGATCACCGAGGGATAACTGTACGGTACCCACGCCCGTAGGTCGAACTCGTCACGGTGCACGCGCCACGCGCACGTCCGCGCCCGCGCCGGGCAGCTGTCCACCGAACGGACGACACCGGGTGCGACCGAACGGGCGTCCCGCCGGGCCGCGCGCGCAGGCGATGCTCACGGTATGCAGAACAGCAGGCGGGACAGCAGGCAGGGCAGCGGGCGAAGCAGCGGACAGCCCTCGGAGACCGCCGCCGTCCGGGTGCGCGGTCTCCGCAAGCGCTACGGCGCGCCGCGGACCGGGTACAAGGACGCCGTCGCCGGCCTCGACCTCGACGTCGCGCACGGGGAGATCGTCGCGGTCCTGGGGCCGAACGGCGCGGGCAAGACCACCACCGTGGAGATCCTCGAGGGCTTCCGCGACCGGGACGGCGGCGAGGTCGCCGTGCTCGGCGAGGACCCGCGGCGGGCGGGCCGCGGCTGGCGGGCGCGCATCGGCGTCGTCATGCAGGACTCGCGGGACATGAGCGAGCTCACGGTGCTGGAGAAGGTGCGTGCCACCGCCGCCGCCTACCCCGACCCGCGGGACGCCGAGGAGGTCGTCGCGGCCGTCGGCCTCGAGCAGAAGGCCCGGGCCAGGACGCGGGGGCTCTCGGGTGGGCAGCGACGTCGGCTCGACGTCGCGCTGGGGATCGTGGGCAGGCCGGAGCTCCTGTTCCTCGACGAGCCCACCACCGGGTTCGACCCGCAGGCCCGGCGGTCCTTCTGGGACCTGGTGACGAGCCTGCGGGACGACGGCACGACCATCCTGCTGACCACCCACTACCTCGACGAGGCGGCGCAGCTCGCGGACCGTGTGGTCGTGGTGCGCGACGGCGTCGTGGTCGCCGAGGGCACGCCCGGGACGCTCGGCGGCCCGGAGGCACGGACGCCGGTGGTGACCTGGGAGCAGGACGGCGTGCGCCGCAGCGAGCGCACCGACCGGCCGACCGCGCTCGTCGCCCGCCTGATCGCGGCGGCGGGACCGGACGGCGAGGTGCCCGGTCTGACCGTGACCCGGCCGACGCTCGAGGACGTCTACCTGTCGCTCATCGGGGAGTCGGAGGACGACGGCACGGGGCCTCGCACGGACCAGGACGACGACACCGCGGGCGGCGCGCCGGCGGGGACGGAGGCGGCGTGATGAGCACGGCGACGAACAGCCCGGCGACGGGGACCGCTGCCGCGGCCCGCGGGCGCACGCCCGCACGGCGCCTGCCCGGAACCCTCTGGCTCGGCCTGGTGCGCGGCGGTGTGGAGCTGCGCGAGTACGTGCGCGAGCGCGACTCGATCATCTTCGGCTTCGCCTACCCGATCGTCATGCTCGCGATCTTCGCCACCGTGTTCGGCGACGACGACCCGATCGCCGTGGACGGCACGAGCGTGAGCTTCGCGCAGTACTTCCTGCCGGGCATGGTCGCGACCGGCATCATGCTCTCGACGTACCAGACGCTCGCGATCTCGATCGCCGTCGAGCGTGACGACGGCAGCCTCAAGCGCCTGCGCGCGACGCCGCTCCCGCCGGCGTCGTACTTCCTCGGCAAGGTCGTCCTGTCCCTGACCACGGTCCTCGTGCAGACGGCGCTCCTGCTCGCCGTCGCCGCGCTGCTCTTCGACGTCCCCCTGCCCGACGACCCGGCCCGGTGGGCGACGTTCGCGTGGGTGTTCGTGCTGGGCACCGCGACGGGCGCGGTGTGCGGGGTCGCCTACTCGTCGGTCCCGCGGTCGGGCCGGTCGGCGAGCGCCGTCGTGGTGACACCGCTGCTGGTGCTGCAGTTCACGTCGGGCGTGTTCTTCTCCGTCAGCCAGCTCCCCGACTGGATGATCGACCTGTCGTCGCTGTTCCCCCTCAAGTGGATCGCGCAGGGGATGCGGTCGGTGTTCCTGCCGGACGCGTTCGCCGTCGCGGAGCCGTCCGGTGCCTGGCAGGCGGGGACGACGGCTGCTGTACTGGCGGTATGGCTGATCGTCGCGCTCGTGGTGGGCACAAGGACGTTCCGGTGGCGGCGGCACGATGACGGCTGAGCCGGCGCCGGAGGACGGCCCGCCGGAGAGCGCGGTCGACCGCCTGTACTCCGGCTGGGGGCAGCAGGTGCGGTGGTGGCACGCCGCGTTCGGCGTGATCGTCGCGCTGACGCTCGTGGCCGTGGTGCAGGACGGGACGCGTGGCACCCCGCTGCTGGTCACGGTCGTCGCGATGGCGGCGATCGTGCTCGCGTACGTGGTGTGGGGCGCGCGGGCGGCGCTGACGCGGGAGCAGGGGCGGGCGCTCGCCTACCTCGTGGTCCTGGTGGCGGGGACGGCCGTGACGGTGGCGCAGGTGGGGCCGGCGTCCCTACTGCTGTTCATCGCGTTCGCGCAGGTGTGGATGCTGCTGGAGACGATCCGGCGGGGCGTGGTGGGCTGCCTGGTGCTGGCGGCGGCCGTGACCGTGGGGATCGGCGCGCGGGCGGGGTTCACGGCGGAGGTGCTGCGCGACCTCGTGCCGGAGATGCTCGTGACGCTGGTGTTCGCGATCGGGCTGGGGCTGTGGTTCCACGTGTCGATGCAGCGCGCGGAGGAGCACTCGCGGCTGCTCGACGAGCTGCGCGCCGCGCAGGCGGAGCTGGCGCGGTCGAACCACGAGTCGGGGGTGCTGGCGGAGCGGGCGCGGCTGGCCCGGGAGATCCACGACACGCTGGCGCAGGGGTTCACGAGCGTCGTGATGCAGGCGCAGGCGGCGTCGGCGGCGCTGGAGGTGGGTGACGAGGCGGCTGCCCGCGACCGGCTGCACGTCATGGAGGACACGGCCCGGGCGAACCTGGCGGAGGCGCGGGCGCTGGTCGCGGCGTTCACGCCCGTCGCGCTGCAGGACGCTCCCCTGCCGCAGGCGCTGGGCCGCCTCGCGGACCTGTTCGCGCACGAGGCCGAGCTGGTCGTGGACTACCGGGCCGACGGTGTCGGGCCGCTGCCCGCCCCGATCGAGGTGGTGCTGCTGCGCGCGGCGCAGGAGGCGCTGGCGAACGTGCGCAGGCACGCCAGGGCGCGGACGGTCACGGTGCGCCTGTCGCGGGACGGCGACGAGGTGGTCCTCGTGGTGACCGACGACGGGCAGGGCATCGCTCCGGGCGTGCCGGACGGGTTCGGCCTGTCGGGCATGCGCGACAGGGTGCGCTCCGTGGGTGGCAGGCTCGCCGTCGGGCCAGGACCGGGCGGCGGGACGACGCTGTGCGCCCGGGTGCCGGTGGAGGCGTCGCCGGAGGGCGCGGCGGACGAGGTGCGTGGACAGGAGGTGGCCGAGTGATCCGGGTGCTGGTGGTGGACGACCATCCGGTGGTGCGGTCGGGGCTGGCGGGCATGCTCAGCGTCGAGGACGACCTCGACGTCGTGGGCGAGGCGGGCGACGGCCAGGAGGCCGTGGCCCTGGCACGCGCGCTGGGGCCCGACGTCGTGCTCATGGACCTGCGCATGCCCGTGCTCGACGGGGTGGCCGCTACGGCGCAGATCGTCGGGACCGGGCCGCGGGTGGTCGTGCTGACCACCTATGACACGGACGGCGACATCCTGCGCGCCGTCGAGGCGGGCGCGACCGGGTACCTGCTCAAGGACACGCCGCGGGCCGAGCTGGTCTCGGGCGTCCGGGCGGCGGCCCGGGGCGAGACGGTGCTCGCCCCGAGCGTGGCCACGCGACTGGTGAGCTCCGTCCGGACGACGGCGGAGCGGCCCTCGGCCCGCGAGGCCGAGGTGCTCGCGCTCGTGGCGCTGGGGCGGTCCAACGCCCAGATCGGGCGCGAGCTGTCCATCACCGAAGCCACGGTCAAGACCCACCTGATCAGGGCTTTCGCCAAGCTGGGTGTGGCCGACCGGACGGCGGCGGTCACGGTCGCCCGCGAGCGCGGCTGGATCGGCTGACCACGTCGGCGGAGCGCTGCGGCTACCGCCCGGTGGTTCCCGACGTGCCCCCGTCGGTGCCGCCCTCGGCCTGCCCCTCGCCGGTCGGATCCGTCGAGGGCTGGGTCGGCGCGCTCGGCTCGTTCGTCGGCTCCTCGGTCTCGCCGCCGGTCGGCTCGCCCGTCGGCTCGACCGGTTCGGTCGGCTCGTTGGACGGTTCACCGGTGGGCTGGTTCGACGGCGTCGGCGTGGGGCTCGGCGTGGGCGTGGGCGTGGGGGTCGGTGTCGGCGTCGGCGTGTAGACCGGCGGCGGCGGCACGTACTCCTCCGTCTGCGTGGGAGTCGGCGTCGGGGTCGGGGACGGCGTGCGCGACGGGGTCACGCTCGGCGTCGCGCTCGGCGTCACCGCCGGCGTGCCGCCGTCGTCGAACATCGACGCGATGACCAGGCCCGCGCCGCCGAGCACGAGGATCGCGAAGACGAGGATCGTGACCACGCGGCCGCGGCCCGTGGTCATCTTCTGCCAGAAGGTCTTCGGCTCCTCCGGGGCCACGGGGGGCGGCGCGACCGGGGGCGGTCCGGCGACGGCCGTGGGGGCCGCCCCGACCGCTCCTGCGGCGGCGCCCGCCGCGGCACCGGCGCCGACGGCGCCGATCAGGGTCGTCCGGTCCGACCCCTCGGGCACCTGGCCGAGCTTCATCGTGCCCGAGCCGGCCACGCCCCCGAGCGGGTCGATGACCTCGGTACCCCCGGCGCCGACGCCCAGCTGCATGGTCTCGCCGCTGGTGCCGAAGCGCCCCGCCGGGCCGCCGAGCAGGACCGTCACGGTCTCCCGCATGGAGTCCGCCGTCGGGAACCGCCGGTTCGGGTCCTTCGCCATCGCGCGCGAGACGAGACGGTCGACGGAGGCGGGCACCGCGGCACGCCGCGCCGACGCCGCGGGCACGGGCGCGTTGATGTGCGCCCGCAGGACGTCCTCGGGCTGGGCACGCTCGTAGGGCGCGTGCCCCGTCAGCGCGTAGTACGCGAGCGCGCCGACGGCGTAGATGTCGCTGCGGGCGTCGAGCGGCCTGCCGCGCGCCTGCTCGGGCGACATGCCGATGACGGAGCCCGCGACGGTCTCGCCGTCGCTCTCCCCCGCGGGCCGCGTCAGGCCGAGGTCGATCAGGCCGACGCCGTACGTGCCGTCGGGACGCTTCTCCACCATGACGTTGCGCGGCGCGACGTCCCGGTGCACCAGGCCCGCCTCGTGCACGGCGGCGAGCGCCTCGAGCAGGCCGCCGATGATCTCCAGCGCGTCACGCCAGGGCAGGCCGGTGTCGCCCGCGAGGTCCGAGAGGGAGATGCCGGGCATGCGGTTCATGACCGTCCACGGGACGTTCGCACCCGCGACGTCCTCCTCGCCCGAGTCGAGCACCTTGACGACGCCCGGGTGGTCCACGCGGGACGAGGCCTCGAGCTCGCGGCGCAGCGAGGTGCGCGCGTTCTCGTCGTCGACGAGGTGCGGGTGCAGGACCTTGACGACGAGCGGCTGGTCCGGCTCGGCGTCCGTCTGCGCCGCCGCCTCGTCCTCGTCCGTGCCGGGGGACGGCATCTCCTGCGTCGCGTCGGCGTCGGCGGGATCGTCGGCCGCTGCCTCGTCGGCGCTCGTCGTGTCGCCCGCGGCGGCCTCGGTGCCGCTCGTGTCGCCGTCCGCCTGCGCGTCCGTCGCCGTGCCCTGCGCGTCCTCGCCGTCCGGCGCCGTCTCGCCCGTGGTGGCGGCCGACTCCTCGTCCGCCTCCGTACCGTCGGCGGCGTCGCCGTCGCCCTGCGCCGGGGCCGGCTGCGCGAGGCGCTGTGCCTCGTAGACGGTGAACGTGGCGCCGGTACCGAGCACGTCGACCAGCTCGTACCTGCCGCCGAGGACGACGTGGACGGGGAGGTCTGCCGCGTCGGCCTCGCCCGTGATCTCTTCGTTCACTTGTTCACCGGTGTCTGTCGCAGGTCGGGCAAATAGGTCATCTCGGCAATCTGGGGCATGGCGCTTCTCAGGATATCTAGCGGACCTCGGGCGCACCAACGCAGACTCACGAGATTGTGTGAGGAGTGCGGAGTATCACGATCGCGGCTGCCACCGGTCCGTCGCGCTGCCAGACTACGCAGATGCGCGACCTCGCACTCCTCCCCAAGGCGCACCTCCACCTCCACTTCACCGGATCCATGCGGGTGCCGACCCTCGTCGACATGGCCGCCGCCTACGGAGTGCGGCTGCCCGAGGCCCTGGTCGACAACGACCCCTTGCGCCTGCCCGCCACGGAACGCGGCTGGTTCCGCTTCCAACGTCTCTACGACGCCGCGCGCGCCTGCGTCCGGTCCGAGGCGGACATGCGCCGCCTCGTCGACGAGGCGGCGCAGGACGACGCCGCCGAGGGCTCCCGGCGGCTCGAGATCCAGGTGGACCCGACGTCGTACGCGCCGTTCGTCGGCGGCATCACCCCCGCCGTCGAGATCGTCATCGACGCGGCGCGGCAGGCCAGCGCCGCGCACGGCATCGAGGTGGCCGTGATCATCGCGGCGTCGCGCATGAAGCACCCGCTCGACGCCCGGACGCTCGCCCGGCTGGCCGCCCGGCACGCCGGCGACGGCGTCGGCGGCGTCGTCGGTTTCGGTCTCTCCAACGACGAGCGCCGCGGGGACACCGCGCAGTTCGCCCGCGCCTTCGAGATCGCCCGGCGGGCCGGCCTGGCGGCCGTGCCGCACGGCGGCGAGCTGCTGGGTCCCGACCACGTGACCGAGGTGGTCCGCGCGCTGTCGCCCGACCGCATCGGGCACGGCGTGCGCGCGGCCGAGGACGAGCGGGTGCTGGCGGACCTCGTGGAGCGCGACATAGCCTTGGAGGTGAACCCCGGGTCGAACATCGGCCTGGGCGTGTACGCGGAGGCGGCCGAGGTGCCGCTCCGCACCCTGGTGGACGCGGGCGCGACGGTGGCGCTCGGTGCGGACGACCCGCTCCTGTTCGGCTCCCGGCTGGTGGACCAGTACGAGATCGCCCGGACGGCGCACGGGTTCACCGACGCCGAGCTGGCCGCCCTGGCGGCGTCGTCCATCCGGGCGAGCCGGGCGTCGGAGAGCACCAAGGCGCGCCTCCTCACCGAGGTCGACGCATGGTTGCGGTCCCCCGACCCCGCCGACGTGGCGGCCATGGCCCCCGAACGGGGCACGGTCACGATTGGGTGACGAAACGTCTCCCCAACCATCCTGAGCGGCCGCGCGTCGGTTAGAGATACAGGACCACTCACGAGCCGACGACCTCGGCTCGTGGTGCGGCACCGCGCCACCCCAGAGGGTGCGGTCGAGGAGGAGTCACGATGCGGGTCATGCAGCGGGTCATGCGGGTTCGGCACACAGGCACGGACCGGACAGCGGCGGAGCAGGCACGAGCAGGGCAGGGACGGACGGCGCGGGTCGAGGTGCGCGGCGCGGCGCCCACGGGCGCCCGGGTGCTCGGCGCGCTCGGCGCGGTGGTGCTCACCGCCGGGTTCCTGACGGCGTGCGGCGACGGCGAGGAACCGTCGGACGCCGAGGGGACCGGCTCGTCGGCACCCACCACGTCGGCACCCGCGCAGAGCGCACCGGCGGAGAGCCCGTCCGCGAGCCCCTCGGACAACCCCTCGGCGGAACCCGAGGCGACACCGAGCGCCACCCCCTCGGACGACGCGGGCCAGGACGGGCAGGACGGCGACGCCGGGTCCGACGAGCCGGGCGACGACGCGACGGGCGGCGGTCCCGGCCAGGGCGACGAGCAGGGCGACGAGCAGGGCGGCACGGAGGACGGCGAGAACGGCGGCCGGGGCGACGGCAAGGACGAGGAGCCGGAGGAGCCCGACCACCTCGCCTACGGCACGTCGGGCGAGCGGGTGAGCGCCCTGCAGGAGCGGCTCCAGGACCTGGGCTACTTCATCACGTCCGTCGACGGCTCGTTCGGCAGCGAGACGCAGCAGGCCGTGTTCGCGCTGCAGAAGGCAGGCGGCCTGTACCGGGACGGCGTCGTGGGCGCCCGCACCGAGGGCGCCGCCGAGGACGGCGTGGTGCCGCGCGCACGGACGTCGTCGGGCAAGGCGATCGAGATCGACATCGACCGGCAGCTCGTGCTCGCGGTCGAGGACGGCCGGGTCGTGCGGATCATCAACGCGTCCTCGGGCAACGGGGAGACCTACGAGGCGCGCGGCAACCGGTACACGGCCTACACCCCGCGCGGCTCGTTCGCGGTGTACCGACAGGTGAACGGCATGCACTCGTCGACGCTCGAGCTCGGCGACATGTGGCGGCCGCTGTTCTTCACGGGCGGCATCGCGCTGCACGGGTCGGCGTCGGTGCCCGCGTTCCCGGCGTCGCACGGGTGCGTGCGCGTGTCGAACAGCGCCATGGACTGGGTCCGCGACTCCTGGGGCGCCACGACGGGCACCCCGGTCGTCGTCTACTGACGAGCACGGCCGCCCGGGCGGACGCCCGGGCGGCCGGTCAGAGCGAGACGCCCACCAGCACGGTCTCCGGGACGAGGGTGACGCCGAACCGGTCGCGCACCCCGTCCCGGACCGCCCGGGCCAGCGCCACGACGTCCTCGGCCCTGGCGCCTCCGCGGTTCGTCATCGCGAGGGTGTGCTTGGTCGACAGCCGGGCCGGGCTCTGCTCGCCCGCCAGGCCGAACCCCTTCGCGAAGCCCGCGCGCTCGATGAGCCAGGCCGCGCTCGTCTTCACGTAGGCCGGGTCCACGGCACCGAGGCTCGGGCCCGTGGTCGTCTCCGGCGTCGAGGACCGCACGGGGTAGCGCGGGGCGTCCGCGGGCAGGTGCTCGAGGTGCTCCACCGGGATCACGGGGTTGGTGAAGAAGGAGCCCGAGTTCCAGCGGTCGTGGTCCGGCCCGCCGCCGAGCTCCGGGCTGTCGAGCAGCATCCCCTTGCCGCCACGCAGGCCGAGCACCGTGTCGCGCACGTCCTGCATCGGGGCGCGCTGCCCCACCTCGACGCCGAGGCGCCGGGCGAGCTCCGCGTAGCCGACGGGCGCCGACAGGGTGCCGAGCCGGAACTGCAGCTGCACGCTCAGCACGACGTACCGCGGCGACGGGTACCAGGGGGCGAGCGGGTCACCCTCCCGGCCCTCGCTGTGCATGGACCGCTTGAGCAGCGAGGTGCGGTACCCGAAGGCCAGCTCCCCGACGGCGAAGGTCCGCACCCGGCGCTCGGCGCGGTCCCAGGTGCGCACGAGCGAGACGACGCCCGACAGCTCCTGGCCGTAGGCGCCGATGTTCTGCACCGGGGCGGCACCGACGGTGCCGGGGATGCCCGACAGCGACTCGACGCCGACCCAGCCCTCGTCGACGGCACGCGCCACGAGCTCGTCCCAGTTCTGCCCGGCCGGGGCGGAGACCACGGCCCCGCCGCAGGTGTCCTCCGACTCGACGGTGATCCCGGAGCGCACGTCGCGCACGACGACGCCGCCGAACCCCTCGTCGGCCACCAGCAGGTTCGAGCCGCCGCCCACGACGAGCAGCGGCACGCCGTCGTCGTCGGCCGTGCTGACGGCCTCGATCAGGGCCGCCTCGTCCTCGGCCTCGACGTACGAGGCGGCCGGCCCGCCCACTCGGAGCGTGGTGAGGTCGGCGAGGCTGGGGGCCACCGCTTGCGCCTGAACGGTGTCTGCCGGGTATGGGCTCACCGTGCAAGCCTATCTACCTGTCGCGTTGGATTTGTGCACATCTTCGACATGCCCTGGGTGATGTCTGTCGTTTCTGGAACCTTCCGGTGTCCGCGAACGTGTTCAATGCCCGCGGCGGCGGGCCTGCCCGGCGGCCCCGGGTGCCCGGCGCGCCTGCACCACTCCTTCACACGCCGAGATCACTCCCGCCGCAGCCCCGAACCGGGCAGCGGCCGCACCGAGCGGGCGACGGCCAGACCGAGCACCATCGGCACCAGGAGGACGAGCACCGCGAGGCGGTAGCCCGTCGTGTGCGCCACGAAGCCGATGAGCGGCGGCCCGACGAAGAACGCGGTGTACGCGATGGTCGAGACGGCGGCCACCCGCATGGCCGCGCGCCGCGGGTCGTCGGACGCCGCGCTCATGCCCATGGGGAAGCCGAGCGCCGCGCCGAGGCCCCACAGGGCGACGCCCACGAGAGCGAGCCAGAGGTACGGCACCAGGGCGAACGTCAGCACGCCGGCGAACGCGAACAGCGTCGAGAGCACGAGCACCGGGACGCGGCCGTACCGGTCGATGGCACGGGTGCCGGCCAGCCGCGCCGCGGTCATCGCCGTGAGGAAGACGGCGAGGCCCACGGCGCCCAGGCCGTCGGAGGTGCCGAACCCGTCGACCACCGCGAGGCTCACCCAGTCGTTGGCCACGCCCTCCGTGAGCGCCGCGGCGAGCACGACCAGACCGATCGCCAGCGTGCGGGACTCGCGCCAGGCCGCGAGCAGGCCCGCGATGCCCGACGACGGCGGGGTCACGGCGCCCGGGTCGGCCGTCCCGGCGGCCGCTCCGGCGGCGCCGTCGGGCAGCGCCGCACCGACCACGGCGGGCGTGAAGAACCGCACCGCGACCACCACGGAGGCGAACGCGAGCGCACCGGCGCCGATCACGTGCCAGGCCACCGGGACGCCGGCGGTCGCCACCAGCGCACCCACCCCCGCCCCCACCACGGTGCCGAACGAGAAGCCGGCGTGGAAGACCGGCATCACGGCGCGGCCGAGGCGCTGCTCGACGGTCGCGCCCTCGAGGTTCATGGCCGCGTCCCACACGCCCGCGCCCACACCGAACAGGACCAGGCCGATCCGCACCGCGATGTGCTCCCCCGCCGCGACGCCGAGCCCCGCGACGGTCAGGCCCGCGACCAGGATCCCCGCGGAGAGCAGGATGGTCCGCGCCGTGCCGATCCGCTCGGCGACCAGGCCGGACAGCGGGATCGCCGCGACGGACCCGATGGAGCCGGTGAGCAGCAGCAGGCCCATGTCCTGCTCGGAGAACGAGAGGCCGTCACGGACGGCGGGGAGGCGGGACGCCCAGCTCGCGAACGCGAACCCGCTCGCGGCGAAGACGGCGAAGACCGCGCGAGCGGCGGCGTGTGCAGTAGGCACGGAACTCCTTGGTGCGATTGAATCTCCCGACCGTAAGCCACAATCTGGGATGAGCCCAGCAGATTCCCCTGGACCGAGAGCAGGAACGTGATGAGCCGCCAGAACGTACGACCGACCCTCGCGAGGGTCGCCGAGCTGGCAGGCGTGTCCGTCTCCACCGCGTCGCTGGCGTTCTCCGGCGCCGGGCCGATCACGCCGGAGACCCGCGAGAAGGTGCTGGCCGCCGCGCGCGAGCTCGACTACTCGGGGCCCAACCCCCTGGGCAGGCAGCTGCGGTCGGGGCGGTCGGGCATCGTGGGCGTCGTGATCGGCGACCAGCTCGGCCGGTCGTTCCGCGACCCGGTGTCGACGCAGGTGCTGCACGGCCTCGTCTCGGCGATCGGCGAGCAGGGGCTGGGGGTGCTGCTCATCCCCGGCATGCCGCAGGGTGCGACCGCGCAGTCGGTCGGCGCCGCCGCGGGGGCCGCGCTGCCCACCGCCGTCGACCCGCTGGTCGAGGCCGCCGCGATGGACGTCGCCGTGCTCGTGTGGGGCACCCTGCCGGACGACCCCAACCTCGCGGCGCTGCAGCGCCGCGGCGTCCCCGTCGTCATCGGCGAGGGGCAGGACGTGCCGGGCGTGCCCGTCGTGGGCGTCGAGGACCGGCACGGCGCCGCCGAGGCCGTGCGGCACCTCGTCGAGCTGGGGCACACCCGGATCGCGGAGATCGCGCTGCCGTTCGGCCGCGACGAGCGGTCGGGGCTGGTCGACGCCGACCGTCTCGCCGCCGCCGAGCGCACCCCGACCCGCAACCGGCTGGCCGGCGTGCGCGACGTCGTCGAGCCGGTGATGTCGTGGGAGACGCCGGCCTCGCTCGTGGAGCACGGGCGCGACGCGGCGACGGAGATCCTCTCGGAGTGGGCCCCGGCGCGGGACCGGCCGACGGCGATCGTGGCGCACTCGGACCTGCTCGCCGCCGGTGCGGTGATCGCCGCCCGCGAGCTGGGGCTGCGTGTGCCCGAGGACGTGTCCGTCGCCGGGTTCGACGGGCTCGACCTGCCGTGGCTCTCCCCCGACGTGCTCACCAGCGTGCACCAGCCGCTGGTCGAGAAGGGCCGGGCGCTGGGCAACGCCGTCGTCGCGCTGCTGGCGGGCGAGGAGCCGGAGTCGGTGACCCTCCCGGTCAACCTGGTCGAGGGCACGACCACGGGCCCGGTCCCGGACCTGACCGACCCGACCCGCTGAGTGCGGGACCGTCGCCCTCCCGGCACACACCGAGGAGGGCGACGATCCCGCACCCGGCGAGGGTTACGGGCGGTGGGTGGGGTGCGGGAGGTAGACCTCGCCGCCCGCGGCCCGGAACTCCTGCGACTTCGCCGCCATGCCGACGAGCGCCTCCTGGGCCTGGGCCCCGCCGAACTCGTCGCGGATGTCCTGCGAGATGCGCATCGAGCAGAACTTGGGGCCGCACATCGAGCAGAAGTGCGCGGTCTTGGCCGCCTCCGCCGGGAGCGTCTCGTCGTGGTACGCCTCGGCGAGCTCGGGGTCGAGCGACAGGTTGAACTGGTCGCGCCAGCGGAACTCGAAGCGGGCCTTGGACAGCGCGTCGTCGCGGTCGCGGGCACCGGGGTGCCCCTTGGCGACGTCGGCGGCGTGCGCGGCGATCTTGTAGGTGACGACGCCGGTGCGCACGTCGTCGCGGTCGGGCAGGCCGAGGTGCTCCTTGGGCGTGACGTAGCAGAGCATCGCGGTACCGTAGCGGGCGATCTCGGTGGCGCCGATGGCCGAGGTGATGTGGTCGTACCCGGGCGCGACGTCGGTGACGAGCGGCCCGAGCGTGTAGAACGGGGCGCCGTCGCAGAGCTCCTGCTGCCGCTCCACGTTCTCGCGCACGAGATGGAACGGGATGTGGCCGGGCCCCTCGACCATGACCTGGACGTCGTGCTCCCAGGCGCGGTGGGTGAGCTCGGCGAGGGTGTCGAGCTCGGCGAACTGGGCGGCGTCGTTGGCGTCGGCGATCGAGCCCGGGCGCAGGCCGTCGCCGAGCGAGAAGGCGACGTCGTAGGCGGCGAAGATCTCGCAGAGCTCGTCGAAGTGGGTGTAGAGGAAGTTCTCCTGGTGGTGCGCGAGGCACCAGCCCGCCATGATCGAGCCGCCGCGGCTGACGATGCCGGTCACGCGGTCGGCGGTCAGCGGCACGTAGCGCAGGAGCACGCCCGCGTGCACGGTCATGTAGTCGACGCCCTGCTCGGCCTGCTCGATCACGGTGTCGCGGTAGACCTCCCAGGTCAGCGCGCTCGCGTCGCCGTTCACCTTCTCGAGCGCCTGGTAGATCGGCACGGTACCGATCGGCACAGGCGAGTTGCGCAGGATCCACTCGCGCGTGGTGTGGATGTCGTCGCCGGTGGACAGGTCCATGACGGTGTCGGCGCCCCACGTCGTGGCCCACTGGAGCTTCTCCACCTCCTGGGCGATGGAGCTGTGGACGGCCGAGTTGCCGATGTTCGCGTTGACCTTCACGAGGAACGCCCTGCCGATGATCATCGGCTCGGACTCGGGGTGGTTCACGTTGTTCGGGATGATCGCGCGGCCGGCGGCGACCTCGCTGCGGACCAGCTCGACGTCGCAGCCCTCGCGGACGGCGACGTACCGCATCTCGGGGGTGATCACGCCCTGGCGCGCGTAGTGCATCTGCGTCACGGTGCGGCCGGGCAGCGCGCGCCGGGGACGGCGTCGTTCGCCCTGCCACTCCTGGGAGGCGGCGCCGCGACGGACGGCGCCGCGCCCGTCGTCGGCCAGGTCGCGCCTGCGGCCGTCGTACTCCTCGGTGTCACCCCGCGCGACGACCCAGGGTTCGCGCGCCGGGGCCAGGCCGCGTACCGGGTCGGAGCCCGGGCCCTGCGTGCGGTAGACGCGCACGGGGTCGTTGGGCGTGCCGTCGGGCGACGGCGCCAGCGTGATCTCGGTGACGGGGACCCGGAGGTCCGGGTCGTGGGCGTCCTGCTCGTACGCGAGCGTGCGGGACGGGGTGTGCTCCA
The DNA here is from genome assembly GCF_013004695.1 of Promicromonospora citrea. Lineage (GTDB taxonomy): Bacteria > Actinomycetota > Actinomycetes > Actinomycetales > Cellulomonadaceae > Promicromonospora > Promicromonospora citrea. Next base: position 10,775 of record NZ_JABEMG010000008.1, on the reverse strand, counting down.
TCATCAGACTCCTGCTTCCTACGCCGGTGTTAACCGGACAGGTTCAACGGTCCCGGGCCGTCCAGCCCGATCTCAGCCCCTGCGCGGGGCACCCGTGGGATCGCCGACGACGGTAGCACCGCGCCACCCGCCCTGTCCCGGATCAGGGCATTTCTCTTCTGCCGAGCCGGTCACTCTGGTAAAGAGAGTCCAGGACTGGTTCACGCGGGTGTGCGCCCGGGACACGGAGGCAGGGATGTCGACAAGGGGAAGGCTGCGGACCACGGTGTTCGCGCTGGCGACGACGGGAGCGCTCGTGATGCAGGCAGGAGTGGCGGCGGGAGCCGCGACGGGGACGCCGGACGCCGCGGCATCGGACAACCAGATCACGCTCACGGCGTGGGACGGCGTCCGCGAGCTGCGCGCCGGGCGGACGACGAACCTGCGGCCCGGGCCGCACGACGGGCTGGTGCTGCGCGGCCGCGGGGAGGTCGTCGAGTACACGGACCCGTTCGGCGACGGCACGCCGGTGCGCTACGAGACCGGCCGGTGGACGTCGCCGGTGGTCGAGACGGGGTACGCGGTCGACGAGTCGGTGACGTCGTGGACGGCTGAGACCCCGACGGGCACGTGGGTCGAGGTCGAGTTCCGCGGACGCAAGGCCGACGGCGCGTGGACGAAGTGGTTCGTCATGGGGCGCTGGGCCTCGGGCGCCGACCACGCCCCGGAGCGCGGCGTGGGGGACATCCACCGCACGTCGGTCGACGGGCAGACCGACGACGACGCGTACCTGTTCACCGACACCTACGTCGCGAAGTCGGGCCACGAGCCGGAGGCGTTCCAGACCCGCGTGACCCTGTACCGGCCGGAGGGCAGCACGACGTCGCCGCGCCTGGACTCGGTGAGCACGATGACCAACGAGTACCTGCCGGACGCGCACTACACCGGCACGTCCGGTTTCACGCTGGGCCGTGAGCTGGTGCTCGACGTGCCGCAGCTCAGCCAGAACATCCACCGCGGCGAGTACCCCGAGTTCGGGGGCGGCGGGCAGGTGTGGTGCTCGCCGACGTCGTCGACCATGGTGCTGTACTCCTACGGGCGCGAGGTGCCGGCCGACGAGCTCGAGGGCATCGAGGCGCCCAACGGTGACCCGCAGGTCGACTACGCCGCGATGCACACGTGGGACCACACGTACGAGGGCGCGGGCAACTGGGCGTTCAACGCGGCCTACGCCGGCACGTTCGGGGTCGACGCGTTCGTGACGCGGCTGCGCTCGCTCGCGGAGGCGGAGCGGTTCATCGAGGCGGGGATCCCGCTGGTCGTGTCGATCAACTTCACCGCCGAGGAGATGCCGGAGGCCGGGTACGAGACGAACGGCCACCTCGTGGTGCTGCGCGGGTTCACCGCCGACGGCGACCCGGTGATCAACGACCCGAACAAGGCGTCCAACGAGGACGTGCGGGTCGTGTACACGCGCGAGAACTTCGAGCGGGTGTGGCAGACGTCGACCGACGGCCTGACGTACGTCTTCCACCCGGAGGACGTCCCCCTGCCGGCCTCGGTCCCGGGCACCACCCCGAACTGGTGACCGCTGAGTGCGGGATCCTCGCCCTTCCGCCACACGGCACAGGGCGAGGATCCCGCACTCGACCGGAGGTCAGGGGACGCGGACCGGGGGCGAGACGTACGTCGCCGCCGCGTGACCCGGGGCCGTGACCGTGACCTCGACCTGGAGCTCGGCGCCCCGGTCGCGGCCCGTCACCAGGTAACGGGCGCCGACCGCGTGCCGCACCGGCTCGCCGTCGCGCAGCCAGTGGTAGCGCACCCGGACGTCCGCCGGCACGTACGTGCCGGGCCGCGCCGTCAGGACCCTGCCCGGGCGCGCCGTGCCCTCGATCGACGGGGCCGTCACATCGGCGACGACCGCGTCGTGCAGCTCGACGTCGGCGGCGCGCACGAACACGTGGCGGTGCCCGAGCCAGAGCTGGTGGTAGACGTCGTCGCCACGGACGACCGTCCGGTCACCCGGACCCGAGCCGTCGAACGTCGCGGCGCGGTAGTAGTCGGACGGCACGTCGTCGTCCGCGACCGCGTACGTCTGGCCGACCCCGACCGTGTACTCGATCGGCGTGACCTCCTGGACCGGCACGTCGGGGTGCGCCGCGTAGGCCGCGACCTCGGGATACGCACGGCCGTAGACCGGCGCCGGGACGTCGCCCGGCACGGTGACCGTCTTCGCCGTCGCCGGCACGACCACCGGACGGTCCGCCGGGTTGTGCAGCCAGGCCGGCGAACCGGCCCACCAGACGCCCAGCCAGTCGCCCTCGACCTGGTCGACGACGAGCTTGTGCCCCGACTGCACGCGGGCGCTCACGTCGCTCGCGAAGGTCGTGCCGTCCGAGCCGTCCGGCTTCCAGCCCGGGTCCCTGGCCAGCGGCGCGTCCGTCGACGGCTCCTGGTAGAGGTAGCGGAAGTTCGTGCCCGCGCCCTCGACGCAGTCGCCCGAGCCCGGCGAGGCCTCCTCGCAGCCGGTCACCGTGTTCGGGTTGTCGGCGTAGCCGGTCCGCACCTCGACGACGTCCCCCGGCGCGACGTCCGTCGTCGCCTCGAGGTCACCGCCGATCGGCGCGCCCAGCAGCTCGAAGTAGTGGTCCCAGTCCCAGTACGGGCCCGGGTCCCAGTGCACGTTCTGCGTGTAGCCGGGCAGGATGCCGGGCACCTGGTCGTGGCCCATGACGTGCGCCCTGTCGAGCGGGATGTCATGCTCGGCCGCGAGGTGGCGCACCAGCGCCGCCGACGACTGGTACATCGCCTCCGTGAACCACGTGCCGGTCCCCGCCCAGCCCTCGTGCTCGAGGCCGATCGAGTGCATGTTGAAGAACCAGTTGCCCGCGTGCCAGCCGACGTCGGCCGGGTCGAGGTGGTTGGCGATGTGCCCGTCCGTTGAGCGCAGCGTGTAGTTCCAGGCCAGGTAGGTCGGGTCCTGCACGAGGTTCACGCTCGGCTGGTAGGCCGTCTCGGTGTCGTGGATGACGATGTAGTCGAGGCTCGGGCCGCCCGTGCCCGTGCGGTCGGCCTGGTCGTGGTTGCCGTAGTCGCCGGTGCCGTCCGGCAGGTCGGGCGAGCCCTTCTCGTACGGTGCGGGCAGCCACTCGCAGTCCAGCTCCGCCGGGCAGTCGGCCTCCGGGTCGCCGGCGGCTTCCGGCACGACGACGTCGGAGCGCGCCGCGAGGATCACCGCGCCGTCGGCCGGGGTGGTCGTGCCCGCGCCGTCGTGCAGCGTGCGGTAGACGTGCGCCGCGAAGCCGTCGACGTCGCTCATCCGGGACACGGCGCCCTCCCAGGCGGCCAGGCCGGCGGCATCGGCCGCGCCCGCGTGCTCCGCCTGCGCCTGGTACAAGGCGAGCAGCGCGGCGCCGCCGCACACGTTCGCCTGGGCGTCGGCCCTGAGGGCCGCCTCGGACAGTCCGGTCAGCGCCGCGGCGCGGGCAAGCTCGGAGGTGCCCGCCCGCTCGGCACCGTCCTTGTCGGTGACGGCGGACGCGGGCAGGCCCGGCCCCTGGGCGTGCCCCGACGGCGCCGCTGCCGCGAGGTTGAACACCCCGTAGCCGCCCTCGACGCTCGCCTCGCCGGCGTGCTGGTCCCAGCGGGACTCGAGGTAGGAGACGGCCTTGAGGAGGTCGGCGGGCACGCCGGTCATCTCGGACGCCGCAGCGAACGACTCGTCGAGCGACCCGGCGGCGAGCACGGAGGCGCAGTCGACGGTCGCGCCGGTCGACGCGGGGGCGGGGTCGGCCGCCGGAGCGGCTGCTGCGGAGAGCGGGATCAGCGGGAGCAGCACCCCGGCCGCTGCGGCCAGGGCGGTGGAACGTCGTCGTGACGTCACGCGGATGGTCCTCTCGTCGGGCCGGATGAAATTCCGGACGAGAGCATCACACCCGATCAGCCGCGCGGAGAGAACCCCCGGGGTGAAAAAACTTGGTCTGCTGCGGGTCAGAGCCGCACGAGCGCCTGGGCGCGCCCCAGAACCTTGGCGCCGTCCACCGTGACGGCCAGGTCGACGCGGACGGTGCCCGCCTCGGCGTCGAGGGCGCCGACGGTACCGGTGACCTCGATGGTCGCTTCGCCCGGGTCCGGGACCTCGACGGGCTTCGTGAACCGCGTCTGGTAGTCGACGACGGCGCCCGGGTCGCCCGCCCAGTCGACGACGACGTTGACGACGGTGCCCATGGTGAGCATGCCGTGCGCGATGACGCCCGGCAGGCCGGCCTCGCGGGCGACGCGGTCGCTCCAGTGGATCGGGTTGCGGTCGCCGCTCGCACCGGCATAGCGGACGAGGGCCGCGCGGTCGAACGTCACGACGCGCTGGCCGATCACGTCGCCGACCGACAGGGTCGCGATGTCAGGGCGGGTCATGCGTCCTCACCTCGGATCGCGAGCGTGGAGACGACCGTGGCGACGTGCTCGCCGGGCGAGTCCGCCTCGGGCGACGGCACCTCGACCTGCTGCGGCATGGCGTAGAGCTCGCAGCGCGTCGTCACCATGCTGATGGCGCCGCGCGACACGATGCGGTCCACGTGCAGCACGGTCGTCAGCTCGTCGCCCGCCACGATCGGCCGGTGGTGCGTGAAGCGCTCGTCCGCGTGGACCACGCGGGAGAAGTCGATGTCGGCCTCGGGGTCCTGGATGTACTGCGCCTCGCTGCGCTGCGCCACGACCACCGCGAAGGTGGGCGGGGCGACCAGGTCCGGATAGCCCGAACCCCGCGCCGCCACGAGGTCGTGGTGCGCGGGGTGGGTGGCACCGACTGCTGTGGCGAACTCGCGGATCTTCTCGCGGCCTACGGAGTAGGGGGCGTCGGCCGGGTAGACCCGGCCCTCGAAGTCAGCGTTCGCCACGTCGGTGTGAACCTGCCTGGACTCAGCGGGTCTCGCGGTGCGAGGTGTGCTTGCCGCAGCGCGGGCAGAACTTCGCCAACTCCAGGCGGTCGGGGTCGTTGCGGCGGTTCTTCTTCGTGATGTAGTTCCGCTCCTTGCAGTCCACGCAGGCCAGCGTGATCTTCGGGCGGACGTCCGCGCTCTTGCTTGCCATGGCTCTCACCTCCGCGCCTCGAGAGGGAGGCGCCATGTGTGTTCTCGTCGTCCGGCACAGGACACCGGACGGGTCTACTTGCTTGGTAGCGAGGGCGGGGCTCGAACCCGCGACCTCACGATTATGAGTCGTGCGCTCTGACCAGCTGAGCTACCCCGCCGCGCGTGACTCAACGCGAGGCCGCCCGGAGGCGACCCCGCGTCGATCACAGAGCCCCGAAAGGGAATCGAACCCTTGACCTTCTCCTTACCATGGAGATGCTCTGCCGACTGAGCTATCGGGGCGCGAGGAAGACTCTACATGCCCTCCGGCCTGGCGTGAAATCGAATCGGGTGTGAGGTGCGCCGCGCGTGGTGGGGAGCGAGTTCCCACCACTCCGTAGAGTTCCGGCCCATGGACGAGACCCGGCTCTCCGCCCCTGAAGGAGTGCGTTTCCTGCCCGACGACCCGACCGGCGTCGGCGTCCTCGTCCTCGCCGGATCCAGCGGTCGGATCGACGCCGCGCCCCTGCCCTTCGTCCCGCTCGACCGTCGGCGGGCCCCGGCCACGCACCCGCCGGAGTTCCGCGAGCTGTACGCCGCATCCCGCGCTGCCCACCCCGACCATGCTGTCGCGGCAGCCATCCCCGTCGAACGGATCCGGGAGGTTCTCGTCGTCGCCGGCGGCGACTACCGGGTCTGGGACCCGGTCGACCACGCGCGCCGCATCGCCGGGCGGAGGGACCAGGCGGGGCTGCCGACCACGGTCGTCGACCACACGACGGCCGGCCACCGGGCAGCCCTGCCCGGCGAGCAGGCACCGACGGCAGGCCTGGACATCGCCCGCGGCGGCTCGGCGGAGGCCGACGCGCGGCTCGGCGCCATGGCCTGGCCGGCGCTGGTGCGGCTCGTGCGCCCGTAGACGGAGCGTGGCGTCGAGGCCGGGGTGTCCGTTGGGCCAGGACGTGGGGCCGGTGGCCGCGATGTGCGGCCACGCCCCCGACGACGACGTAGGGCCTGGCCAGAGTCTTCCCTGGTCAGGCCCTACGGTGCTTCACGTGGCTGGTGAGGGATTCGAACCCCCGAAGGCGAAGCCGTCTGATTTACAGTCAGATCCCTTTGGCCGCTCGGGCAACCAGCCGTGAACGGTGCCGAGCATATCCCCCCGAGGCCCCGCGCGAGAAATCGAAACCCGCGCCCCTCGGGTGACGAGCCCCACAGCCCGGTGGGGGCCCGCAGGAGCCCGCGCGACCTATCGTGACGGCGTGACAGGAAACCAGGACCGCTGGGGCCTTCCCCTCGGTGTCGGCGCGTACGTGCTGTGGGGCGCCATGCCCCTGTTCTTCCCGCTGCTGGAGCCGGCGGGCGCGCTCGAGATCGTGGCGCACCGCATCGTGTGGAGTCTCGTCTTCTGCCTGATCGCCCTCGCCGTCCTGCGTCAGCTCGGCGGGTTCGTGACGGCGCTGCGGACGCCGCGCATCCTCGGCACGTTCACCGTGGCGGCCGTGCTGATCGTCATCAACTGGGTGGTGTACGTGTACGCCGTCCTCACCGACCGGGTGCTCGACGCGGCCCTCGGCTACTTCATCAACCCCGTCGTGACCGTGCTGCTCGGCGTGCTCGTGCTGCGCGAACGGCTCGCGCCGGTGCAGTGGCTCGCGATCGGCTTCGGCGTCGCGGCCGTCGTCGTGCTGTCCACGGGGCTGGACGGGCTGCCGTGGATCTCGCTGTGCCTCGCGCTCTCGTTCGGCCTGTACGGGCTCGTGAAGAACCGGGTGGGCCGCACGGTCGCGGCGCTGCCGGGCCTCGCGGTCGAGACGACCGTCGCGACGCCGGTCGCGCTCGGCTACCTCGTCTGGCTCGGCGGGTCGGGCACGTTCACCGGGCACGGCACCGGGCACGTGCTGCTGCTGATGTCGGCGGGCATCGTCACGGCCCTGCCGCTGCTGCTGTTCGGCGCCGCCGCGCGTCGGCTGCCCCTGTCCGTCGTCGGCATGCTGCAGTACCTGGCGCCCGCCCTGCAGTTCCTCGTCGGCCTGCTCGTCTTCCACGAGCACATGCCGCCCGCGCGGTGGGCGGGGTTCGCGCTCGTCTGGGTGGCGCTCGTGCTGCTCACCGTCGACGGCGTGCGGCGGGCCCGGCGTACGCCGCGCCCCGGACTGGACCGGGCCTGAGCCCGGTCCCGGCCCGGGACGCGACCGCGGCGGCGGACGTCAGCAGCCCGTGAACCGCGGGTCCGCCGCCCACCCGGCGTCCAGCCAGGCCTCGGGGTCCGCCGGCGCGAACCCCGGGTACCGCTGCGCGAGCTCGCCCAGCAGCCAGCCCGTGAACCGGGCGGCACCCTGCGGGCAGGTGTGGATGCCGTCGGCGCTGCGGTCGGGCACGCCGTCGCGCACGCGCTCGTAGGCCTCGCCCCACACGGGCGCGCTGTCGAGGTACACGGCGCGCCCGCCCGAGGCCTCGGCGACCTCGCGCGCGACGCGTTCGGCGCCGGCGAGCTCGTCCATGTGAGGTGCGTAGAACTCGTCGGGGCGGATGGGCGGTGAAGGGACGAGCACGAGGTCGGCCCCGGCGTCCGACACCATGCGCACCAGCCGCTCGTACCCCGCACGCTGCTCCTGAGCGGTACCCCAGTCGTAGGTGGTGAGCTGGTAGACGACGACGTCGGGCCGCGCCGTCGCGACCGCACCGGGCAGCTGCTCCCACGTCGCCTCGCCGAGCGGACCGACCACGCCACCGCCGCCGTCCGCCGCGAGCGACTCCAGCGTGACACCGGCGGCGTCGAGGGCCGCCCCGAGCGGGAGCGCCTCCCCTGCGGCGACCGAGTCACCCAGGAGCAGCACCGTCGAGATCCCGTCGCCCGCGGACCCCGCGGCGGACGAGCCGGCGGACGGGCCCGCCACCGCGTCCGCGTCGACGACGGGCGCCACCGGCCGGGGCACGACGACCCAGAACAGGGCGAGCGCCGCCGTCGTCGCGACGAGCGCCACGAGCCCGGTGCGCCCGCGCGCCCAGCCCGCTCGGAAGCGCACCGGGTTCTCGACGAGCACGGTGGACAGGGCCGCGAGCGCCAGCGACACCGCGCACACGACGAGGGTGCGGGGCCAGCCGTCCAGGCCGAGCCGGTCCTCGGAGAGCAGCAGGAACACGGGCCAGTGCCAGAGGTAGAGGCTGTACGACACGAGCCCGAGGGTGCGCAGCGGCCAGGCGCCCAGCACCCGGGCGACGGCGCTGCCGGGCGCCCGGACGCAGAGCGCCACGACCAGCGCGGCAGCCAGCGAGTGGGCGAACAGTCCGCCCTGGAAGAGCCAGGGCGAGGCCTCGCCGTCGGCCACGCCCCACAGGGCGGCCACGCCGCCGGCGAGCACCAGGAGGACGACGCCGGCCCACCGGCCGACGGCGCGCCCGAGCACGTGCCGCGCCGGTGCGGTCGCCAGGAGCGCGCCGAGCAGGAGCGAGGACGCGCGGGTGTCGGTGCCGGTGTAGACACGGGTGGTGTCGGCGGGGTCGGCGAGGACCAGCACGAGGGCGAGGGAGGCGAGGGAGCCGAGCAGGGCGGCGAGGGCCACCCGCCGTCCGGCCGCACCCCCGGACCCGCGAGCGCCCCGTGCGAGCAGCAGCACGAGGACCGGCCACACCAGGTAGAACTGCTCCTCGACGGCGACGCTCCACAGGTGGCCGAAGACCCGGCCGACGCCGAACCCCTCCCAGTAGCCCGCCGACTGCCCGAGCAGGTGCCAGTTGACGAGGTTCGCCTGGACCCAGGGGCCGTCGGACAGCGCCGACCGCCGGAGGTCGGCGTCGCCGACGGCCCAGGTCGCGAGCGTGACGACGGCCAGGAGGACGGCGAGCGCGGGGAGCAGACGCCGTGCACGGCGGGCCCAGAAGGCGGGTAGCGAGACGGTGCCCGTCGCCTCGACCTCGCGCAGGAGCAGGTCGGTGATGAGGTAGCCGGACAGGGCGAAGAACAGGTCGACACCGAGGAAACCGCCGCCGAGATGGCCGGCGTGGAAGAGCAGCACGCCGGCGATCGCGACGCCGCGCAGGCCGTCGAGCGCCGGCAGGTGCTCCCGGCGTCCGGCGTCGCGTGGTGCCGCGGTGCGCGGGGCGGCGAGGGTCGCACCCATGGTCAGCAACCCGGCACGACGTCGAAGGTCCAGCCGTCGGCGGCCAGCCGCGGGAGGGCCTGGCGGAGGGCGTCGACGGTCTGCGTGCGGTCGCCGCCGCCGTCGTGGAGCAGCACGACGGCGCCGCGGGGTGCCGCGAGGATCCGCTCGGCGATGACGTCGGCGCCCGGGCGGGACCAGTCGGCGGGGTCGACGGTCCAGAGCACCTGCTCGGTGCCGCGGGCGGCGAGGTCGGCGGCGACGGCGTCGTCGGTGGCGCCGTAGGGCGGTCGGACGCAGGGGCTCTCGGAGCCGAGGCTGCGCAGGAGGTCGGCGGTGGGCTCGAGCTCCTGGGCGCGGGCGTCGGCGTCGAGGCCGGTGAGGTTCGCGTGGTTCCAGGTGTGGTTGGCCAGCGCGTGCCCCTCGGCGACGATGCGGCGGCCGAGGTCGGTGTGCCGGGCCAGGTTCTGGCCGAGCGCGAAGAAGACGGCCTTGCCGTCGTGCGCGCGCAGGAGGTCGAGGATCTCGACGGTCTCGTCCCCCGGGCCGTCGTCGAACGTCAGGTAGAGCACCTTCGGCTCGGCGGCCGCGGCGTCGGCCGGGCGGAGGGCACCGGCGGCCGCGCAGCCTGCCGCGAGGACGGGCAGGGTCAGGAGCAGGGCGAGAGCGGCGAGGAGCCGTCGTGGTCGTGCCGATGTCCGTGTCATGCCTGCCACGCTCGGGCGCGCAGGTCCCCGCGCCGTCGTCGCCGTGTCGCAACCGTGTCGCAGAACGGCGGGAGGCGTGGTCCGGCCCGGACGGCTCCTCGATACTGGAGCCATGTCGCGCATCCTGCTGATCGAGGACGACCATGCCGTCCGGGTCGGTCTGGCGACGGCGCTGGGGCGGTACGGGCACGACGTGGTGGCCACGGCGACCGGCGAGGAGGGCCTGCGGCGGCACGCGCAGGACGCGGCGGAGCTCGTGGTGCTCGACCTCATGCTGCCCGGCATCGACGGCTTCGAGGTGTGCCGCAGGATCCGCGCGGCCGGGACGGTGCCCATCGTGATGCTCACGGCCCGCGGCGACGACATCGACGTCGTGAGCGGGCTGGAGGCGGGCGCGGACGACTACGTCGTCAAGCCGGTCGAGCCGCGCGTGGTCGACGCACGGATCCGAGCGGTGCTGCGCCGTGCGGCGCCCGCCGCGCCGGGGCGGACGTCGGCGTGGGGCGACCTGGTGATCGACCGCGCGGCGATGACGGTGACCCGGGCGGGCCGGCCGGTGGCGATGACGCCGACCGAGCTGCGGCTCCTGCTCGAGCTGTCGGCGTCGCCGGGCCAGGTGCTGAGCAGGCAGCAGCTCCTCCGGACGGTGTGGGAGCACTCCTACCTCGGGGACTCACGCCTCGTGGACAACGGCGTGCAGCGGCTGCGCGCGAAGATCGAGACCGACCCGTCCTCCCCCGTCTACATCCAGACGGTGCGCGGGTTCGGCTACCGGTTCGGGCCGGTGTAGGGGCGTGGACGCCCTGCGGACGGACGAGGGCCGGGCCGGGCGGCGCCGGCGGCCGTGGAGCCTGCGCGCCCGGATGGTCCTGGCGTTCGTCGCGGTCGCGATGGCGACCGCGGCGGCCGCGGCG
>NZ_JABEMG010000079.1 GCF_013004695.1 Promicromonospora citrea | reverse complement strand
GGTGCGGCGCCGTCTCCGGGACCGGCGCGCCGCCCCGGCGAGGCTCGCCAGCGGCACGACGTCGGCGCCCCCGGGGTGGGGGAGGCCGAGGTCGTTCCCGGGTCCGTGGTCGGGGCCGGGCGCGTCGGCCGCCAGGGCCTCGGCGTGCGCCGCGGTGAGGGTGCTGAGCAGACCCGGCATGCCCGCGAGCTCCGCGACGGCGCCGCGGCACGTGTCGCACTCCGCCAGGTGCCGCTCGTACGCCCTGCGGTCGCTGGGGCTCAGGGCGCCCAGCACGTACGCGGCGTCCCAGTCGGCGTACCGGTCGCCCGCGTGCTCGTCGTCCGCCGCCGGGATCATGCCGTGACTCCTTTCTCCTGCAGGGCCAGGCGCAGCGCGCGCAGCCCGTAGTGCAGGCGCGACTTCACCGTGCCGGGAGCTATGCCCATCTCCGCGGCCAGCTCGGCCACCGAGCGGCCGCCGTAGTACGCGCCGACGACGACCGCCCGGTGCGCGGGCGAGAGCGAGACGAGGGCGTCGGCCACGAGCCAGGAGTCGAGCACGGCCTGCGTCGTGTCCCGCTCCACGCGGTCGGGTACCTCACCCGTGGCCCGCTCGCGCGTACGGCGGGCGCTGCGCAGGTGGTCGACCGTGAGGTTGCGCGCGACGGTGAACAGCCAGGCCCGCACCGAGTCCTCGGAGCGCTCGAGCACGTCGGGGTGGCGCCACGCGCGCAGCAGGGTCTCCTGCACGACGTCGCGCGCCTCCTCCTCGTCGCCCGTGCGCCGCACGACGTACCGGAACAGCGCGTCGGCGTGCGCGTCGTGGACGGCGGCGAGGAGCTCGTCCTCGGCGCTCGCGCCTGGTCTCACGGTCACCTCCCTGCGCTACTGCTCGAGCTGGAGCGAGAACTCGATGCTCCCATCGTCCTCCACCGTGACGAAGCCGAGGTCGGGTGCCTCGACGTCGAAGTCGGCGAACGTGATCGGCACGCTGCCGACCACCTGGACGGGCTCGCCGCTCGTGGCGTCGCCGGCGATCTCGGCCTCGACCGTCGCGGGCTGCGAGACGCCGTGGATCGTGAGGGTGCCCGTGAGCTCGACGGCCGTCGCGCCCTCCTCGAGCGGCGCGGGCTCGGTGAGCTCGAAGGTCGCGGTCGGGAAGTCACCGACCTCCATGGCCTGGTCGCGGAAGTAGACGTCGCGGGGCGGCTCGTCCGTCGCGACGCTCGCGACGTCGACCTCGACGGTCGCCGCCGAGATCGCGCCGTCGGCCACGGTGACCGAACCCGAGACGTCCTCGGTCCGGCCCGTGACGGTGACGTCGTTGCCCTGCAGCACCTCCTCGACCCGGTAGCCGGCGAAGGAGCCCTCGCCGATCGTCCAGGTGCCCGCCACCGCGTCGGCGTCGGGCAGCGCCGCCGCCGGCTGCTCGAGCGCGGGGGCGTCGGCGGCGACCGAGTTCGCCCGGTCCGCGTAGAGCCCGGGACCCCAGATCGCCGCCGCCGCGCCGACGACGACCACCGCCGCCCCGACGCCGATGCCGACCTTTGCTCCTGTGCGCACGTGGGCCCCTCTCGTTCGCGGGCCGACCCTGCGCCGGCCTCTGCCCCTCACGACGGGTGAAAGGTCCGGTCGGTTCAATCGGGTTCTCGTGACTTCATGAGCTCACTCCGCCCGGACCGTGTCCATGCCCACGGTGCGGTTGACCCAGGCCGTGAGGCGCGTGGTGGTGGTGCGTGGGAGGAAGCGCGCGGCCCAGGAGCCGACCTGGTTGAGCCGTCGGCCCGGGTAGGACGCGCTCCGGCGACGGGCGAAGTCGTCGAGGGTGCGGCGTGCGACGTCGCCGGGTGCGTCGACGCGCCGTGGGTCCATCGTGTGCGTGGTGCCCTCGAAGAAGCTGGTGTCGGTGCCGCCGGGGTGGGCGGCCATGACGTGGACGCCGGTGCCGCGCAGCTCCTCGGCGAGTGCCTCGGTGAACGACAGCACGAACGCCTTGGTCGCGCCGTACCCGGCCTGGTACGGCATGGGCTGGAACGCGGCCGTCGAGGCGACGTTGATGATGCCGCCGCGCCCGCGGGCCGCCATCGTGCGGCCCAGCGCGTGGCTGAGCGTCATGAGGGCCGTGATGTTCAGGTCGACCGCGACCTGGTTCGGCTCGAGCGGCCGCTCCAGGAAGGGGCCGGCGGGGCCCATGCCCGCGTTGTTGAGGAGCAGGTCGACCGGCGTGTCGTCGAGGTCGCGATCGATCCGGAGGAGCCGCCGCCGTCGATGACGGTGATGGCCGAGCGGCTGCACTGCAACGCGCCGAACCTGAGCTTCGTGGTCAAGCAGCTCGTCGAGCGCGGGTACGCCGAGCGCGCCACCGACCCGCACGACCGCCGGTCGCGCGTCGTCGTGCTGACGGACGAGGGTCGGCAGGCCCGCGCCGAGGTGATCGCGGGGACGCTCGAGCGGACGCCGTTCGCCGTCCTCGACGGGGCCGAGCTGCGGGAGCTGGCGCGGTTGCTGGCCAAGGCGCTCGGCCCGGCCGGCGGGGGCGGCTGACCGCCGGCGTCAGGAGCTCCCCGCAGCCTCGAGCAGCACGTCGACCAGCCGGTCGGCGGCGTCGGGCCGGCCGTCGGCGCGCGCGTTGTCGGCCATGCGCCCGCGGCGCCCGGCGTCGGCGAGCAGGCCTGCGAGGGCCCCGCGGAGGTCGGAGACGGTGAGGTCGCCCTCGAGGGCGATCGCCGCGCCGAGGGACTGCAGCCGGCGCGCGTTCTCGGCCTGCTCGTTCCCGGCCGACGACGCCAGCGGGATCAGCACCGACGGCTTGCCCAGCGCGGTCAGCTCGGCCACGGTGCCGGCGCCGCTGCGGGACACGACGAGGTCGGCCAGGGCGAGCACGTCGGGCAGCTCGGGGCCCACGAAACCCAGGACGCGGTAGCGCGCCGCGAGCTCGGCGGGCAGGGACGCGGTGCGCTCGAACATGGCCGGAAGGTGGTCGGGCCCGCACTGGTGGACCACGTTCGCGTGCTGCAGCAGCCAGGGCAGGGCGTCGGTGACCACGGTGTTGATCTGCGCGGCGCCCTGCGCCCCGCCCGTGACGTACAGGACGGGCAGGTCGGGGTCGAACGAGTCCAGGCCCAGCGCGTCGACGGCCTTGAGCGGCTCGCCGGTCAGCACCTCGGCGCGCACGGGGTTGCCGGTCACCACGGCCCGCTCGCGCACGCGCTCGGGCAGCAGGTCGAGGGTCGGCGGCGACGACACCGCCACGCGTGTGGCTCGCTTGGCCAGCAGGCGGTTGGCCAGCCCGAGCCCCGTGGTCTGCTCGTGCACCACGAGCGGACGGCGCAGCATGTGCGCGGCGAGCCCGACGGGCACGGCGACGTACCCGCCCGTGGACAGGATCACGTCGGGCCGGAAGTCGGCGACGATCGACCGGGCCTGCGCGACGCCGACCGGCACCCGCGCCATGTCCTTCATGTTCGCCGTGGTGAGCATGCCCAGCGGGTTGGCCGACCGGCGCAGCTTGCCCGTGGCGACGGGCACGAAGCGGATGCCTTCCGACGCCGTGACCCGTGCCTCCAGCCCGTCCGCCGTCCCGGCCCAGAGCACGCCGACCGGGGTGCCGTCCGCGACCAGCCGGGCCTGCAGCGCGCGGAGCGTCGTGAGCGCCGGGTAGGTGTGCCCGCCGGTCCCTCCGCCGGTGACGAGCAGTCGGAACTCGCGGGACTCTGCACTCACGAAGACATCTCCCAGGACGGCGGTGAGGGGGGTGCGAGGCCCACTGTAGGCGATCTGGGCTGGGCGGATGCTTCGCGGTCGTGGTCCGGGTCGCCCCGGGTCGATCAGCGCCCGGCCCCGGCCTGCCGGGTGAAGAAATGTGCGGACACGAATGTCGCCGTCGCGTTCTATTTCTTCATTTCTTTTTTCTCTTGACGCATTCCTTGAGGGTGGGGAAGTATTTCGCCACCCCCCGTGCGGGCACCAGGCCCGCTCATGAAGGAAAGCAGTCGATGATGGGTGATGGAATTGCGGCGGGCGTCGCCGTGAAGGTCACCGGGGTGTCGAGCACCGAGCGCGGCTCCCAGGGCGTGGTGAAGGCCATCCGGCGCGGATGGACCGGCAAGGAGGCCGTCGTGGTGGCGACGGGAGTCCTCCGTACGCGGGAGTTCACGGTTCCGCTGAGCGATCTCTCGAGGGCCTGATCTGCGATTCCGCGGCACCTGTCGCTGAATTTCGCACCAAGCCGTTCCGGGAATCTTTTCGGCACCATTACCGGGCCCCCAGACGGCGGCTCACCTCCCGCGCTGCGACGGCGGCGTGCCGGGCCAGACCGGCCCGCGCGTCGCCGTCGTACGCCTCCGACCGGAACGTGAGCGCCAGGCCCGCCACGGGCCGGCCCGTGTGGTCGACGACGGCGGCCGCCACCGACGCGAAGCCCACCGACACCTCGCCGTCCTCCTCGGCCCAGCCCCGGGCACGGCTCTCCCGGAGCACCGTCCGCAGCTCGCGCAGCGTGCCCGGCCCGGCGCCGGTGAGGTCGGTGAACGACCCCGGCGTCGGGTACAGGGCACGCACCTGCGCGGGCGGCAGCAGCGCGAGCACGGCCCGCCCGCTCGCGGTCAGGTGGCTGGGGAGGTGGACGTCGACGTCGGTCACCAGCGGCGGGCGCGCCGGGGCACGCTGCTCCACGAGGTACAGCACCTCCCGGCCGTTGAGGACGGCGAGGTGCCCGTTCTCGCCCGTGCTCTCCACGAGGCGCGCGACCACGGGCGCCGCCAGGCGGGTCAGCGGCGCCTGACGCGTGTACGCGCTGCCCAGACCGAGGGCCGCCACGCCCAGCCCGTACCGGCGCTCGTCGGGGAAGTGCCGCACGAACCCCTCGTCGCGCAGCACCGACAGCAGGTGGTAGACGCTCGAGCGCGGCAGCCCGAGCCCGTGCGCGATCGCGCCCGCAGGCACCGGGCCGGGCTGCGCGGCCAGGAAGGTGAGCAGACGCGCGGTGCTCCGCGCCGCCGGGACCGTGCTGCTCCCCGCCACTGCGACCTCCCCGTGAGCTGTCTCGTATCCCAGACCCTATCCGTGCCCGGCCCCGCGCCGACCGCGCCCCTGCGGGGTTCGATGGGGCCATGAGCACCCTGCACACTCCTGGGCACGACTCCCACGTCGTCCTCGACGGCACGCCGCTCGGCGTCGAGCAGGTCGTCGCCGTCGCCCGCCACGGGGCCCCCGTCGAGGTCCACGCCGACGCGCTCGAGCGCATGGCCCGCAGCCGCGCGGTCATCGAGGACCTCGCCGACGACACCGTGCCCCACTACGGCGTCTCCACCGGCTTCGGTGCGCTCGCCCGCCGGCACATCCCCGCCGAGCAGCGCGCCCAGCTCCAGCTCAGCCTCGTCCGCTCGCACGCCGCGGGCTCGGGGCCCGAGGTCGAGACCGAGGTCGTGCGCGCGCTGCAGCTGCTGCGTCTGGCGACCCTCGTCACCGGGCACACCGGCGCCCGGCCCGCGACCGCGCAGACCTACGCCGCGATGCTGAACGCCCACCTCACGCCCGTCGTCCACGAGTACGGGTCGCTCGGCTGCTCGGGCGACCTCGCGCCGCTCGCGCACGTGGCGCTCGCGGCCATGGGGGAGGGCCGGGTGCGCGACGCCGACGGCGCCCTCGTCGACGCCGCCGGAGCGCTGGCCGCCGCGGGGATCGAGCCGCTGGTGCTCGCCGAGAAGGAGGGGCTGGCCCTCATCAACGGCACCGACGGCATGCTCGGCATGCTCTGCCTCGCGGTGCACGACCTGCGCCGCCTGCTCACCACCGCCGACGTCGCGGCGGCCCTGTCCGTCGAGGCCCTGCTCGGCTCGGACGCCCCGTTCGCGCAGGACCTCGTGGCGCTGCGGCCGCACCCGGGCCAGGCGGCGTCGGCGGCGAACCTGCGCCGGGTCCTGGCCGGCTCACCGCTCATGGCGAGCCACCGCGAGCTCGACGAGCACGGCGACCCCGCGTGCACCCGGGTGCAGGACGCGTACTCGCTGCGCTGCGCGCCCCAGGTGCACGGCGCAGCCCGCGACACCCTCGAGCACGCCGCCACGGTCGCGGGCCGCGAGCTCGCCTCGGCGATCGACAACCCCGTGGTCACCGACGACGGCCGCGTCGAGTCCAACGGCAACTTCCACGGCGCCCCCGTCGCCTACGTGCTGGACTTCCTGGCGATCGCGGTCGCCGACGTCGCGAGCATGAGCGAGCGGCGCACGGACCGGTTCCTCGACGTCGCGCGCTCCGAGGGGCTGCCCGCGTTCCTGGCGCACGATCCCGGCGTCGACTCCGGGCACATGATCGCCCAGTACACGGCCGCCGGGATCGTCTCGGAGCTCAAGCGGCTCGCCGTCCCCGCGAGCGTCGACTCGATCCCGAGCTCCGCCATGCAGGAGGACCACGTGTCCATGGGCTGGGCCGGGGGCCGCAAGCTGCGCCGGGCGCTCGACGGGCTGGCCCGCGTGCTCGCCGTCGAGGTGCTCACCGGGGCGCGCGCCCTCGACCTGCGCGCGGAGGCACCGGCCGCGGGCACGCGTGCGGTGCGCGACGCCGTCCGCGCCGTGGTGGCCGGGCCCGGGCCCGACCGGCACCTCGCGCCCGAGATCGAGCACGTGGTCGGCCTCGTGACGAGCGGACGGGTCGCCGCAGCGGCCGCCGACGTCGTCGGGCCGCTGGACTGACCGTGACACCTGAGCCGACCCCTGAGCCGACCCCTGAGCCGAAGGAGACCCAGATGACCCAGCCGTACGACCGGGGCACCCCCGTCGCCGTCCGTGCCCCGCGGGGCACCGCCCTGACCGCCCGGAGCTGGCAGACCGAGGCGCCGCTGCGCATGCTCATGAACAACCTCGACCCCGAGGTGGCCGAGCGGCCCGACGACCTCGTCGTCTACGGCGGCACCGGCCGGGCGGCGCGCGACTGGCCGAGCTACCACGCGATCGTCCGCTCGCTGACCGACCTGCGCGAGGACGAGACCCTGCTGGTCCAGTCCGGTCGGCCCGTCGGCGTGCTGCGCACCCACGAGTGGGCGCCGCGCGTGCTCATCGCCAACTCGAACCTGGTGGGGGACTGGGCCACCTGGCCGGAGCACCGCCGCCTCGAGCAGCTCGGCCTGACCATGTACGGGCAGATGACGGCCGGGTCGTGGATCTACATCGGCACCCAGGGCATCCTGCAGGGCACCTACGAGACGTTCGCCGCGGTGGCCGCCAAGCGGTTCGGTGGCACGCTCGCGGGCACCCTCACCCTGACCGGCGGCTGCGGCGGCATGGGCGGGGCGCAGCCGCTGGCCGTGACGCTCAACGGCGGCGCGTGCCTCGTGGTCGACGTCGACCCGGCCCGCCTCGAGCGGCGCGTCGGGACCCGCTACCTCGACGTCGTCGCGGGCTCGCTGGACGAGGGCGTCGAGCTCGCGCTCGCGGCGCGGCGCGACCGGCGCGCGCTGTCGGTGGGCGTCGTCGGCAACTGCGCCGACGTCGTGCCCGAGCTGCTGCGCCGCGGCGTCGAGGTGGACGTCGTCACCGACCAGACCTCGGCGCACGACCCGCTGTCGTACCTGCCGTCGGGCGTCACGCTCGAGGAGTGGGCCGCGCTCGCCCAGGAGGACCCCGACGGGTTCACGGAGCGGGCCCGCGAGTCGATGGCCCGGCACGTCGAGGCGATGGTCGGGTTCCAGGACGCGGGCGCCGAGGTGTTCGACTACGGCAACTCGATCCGCGACGAGGCCCGCCAGGCGGGGTACGGCCGCGCGTTCGACTTTCCCGGGTTCGTGCCCGCGTACATCCGGCCGCTGTTCGCGGAGGGCAAGGGGCCGTTCCGCTGGGCGGCCCTGTCCGGCGACCCGCGCGACATCGCGGTGACCGACCGGGCCGTGCTCGACCTGTTCCCGGAGAACGACCACCTCGGCCGCTGGATCCGCGCGGCCCAGGACCGGGTCGCGTACCAGGGCCTGCCCGCCCGCATCTGCTGGCTCGGGCACGGGGAGCGCGATGTCGCGGGCCTGCGGTTCAACGAGCTCGTCGCCGCGGGGGACGTCGCGGCCCCGATCGCCATCGGGCGCGACCACCTCGACTCCGGATCGGTCGCCTCGCCGTACCGGGAGACCGAGGCGATGGCGGACGGCTCCGACGCCATCGCCGACTGGCCGCTGCTCAACGCCCTGGTCAACACGGCGTCGGGCGCCACCTGGGTGTCGCTGCACCACGGCGGCGGCGTCGGCATGGGGCGGTCGATCCACGCCGGGCAGGTGTCCGTGGCGGACGGCACGGAGCTCGCCGCGCAGAAGCTCGCCCGGGTGCTCGCGAACGACCCCGCGACGGGCGTCCTCCGGCACGTCGACGCCGGGTACGACGACGCCGTGGCCGCGGCCGCGCGCGGCGGCCTGCGGGTGCCGATGCGGGAGGGTGCGTGACCGGCGTCGGCGCGCTGCTCGACGCGATCGCCGACGTCGGGCGGGCGCCGTCGGGTGGGTACGAGCGGTTCGCGTGGACCGGGCACGACCTGACCCTGCGCGAGTGGTTCGCCGCCGAGGCGGCCGCGCGCGGGCTCGCGGTGACGGTCGACCGGGCAGGGAACCAGTGGGCCTGGTGGGGCGACCCCGACGCCGACGGCCCCGGCGTCGTGACCGGCAGCCACCTCGACTCGGTCCCGGGCGGCGGCGCGTTCGACGGCCCCCTCGGCGTCGCGAGCGCGTTCGCGGCGCTCGACGCGCTGCGTGCCGCCGGCGTCGTGCCGCGTCGGCCGCTGGGCGTCGTGAACTTCTCCGACGAGGAGGGCGCACGGTTCGGGCTCGCGTGCCTCGGGTCCCGGGCGATGACCGGGACGGTGCCGGCCGAGCGCCTGCTCGGGCTGCGCGACGGCGCGGGGGACAGCCTCGCGGAGGTGCTCGGGCGGGCGGGGGCCGTCCGGCCGGACGCCTACGGCCACGACCCCGAGGCGCTCGCCCGGGTCGGCGTCTTCGTCGAGCTCCACGTGGAACAGGGCCGCTACCTCGCCGACCTGCCCGCCGACGAGGCCGCGCCGGTCGCCGTCGGCTCCGCGATCTGGCCGCACGGGCGATGGCGCGTCGACCTCGCGGGCGAGGCCAACCACGCGGGCACGACGCCCCTGGCCCACCGCCACGACCCCATGCTCGACCTCGCGCGGCTCATCACCGACGTGCGCGCCGCGGCCGAGCAGGCCGGTGCGCTCGCGACGCTGGCCAAGGTCGAGGTCGACCCCAACGGCGTCAACGCGATCCCGTCCCGCGTCCGCGCCTGGATCGACGCCCGCGGGGAGACGGAGGCGGCGGTCCGCGCGGTCCTCGGCCCGGACGCCGCCGGCGGCCGCCCGCCGAGTGCAGACTTCCCGCCAGGCGGCCCGTCGACGGCAGACTTCCTGACAGGAACGGGCGCCGCGGCCGGGACGAGCTCTGCAGTCGGCAGCGGCGGGGCTCGAGGGCTCCGTCGGTGGGGGCTCGTCGAGGAGTCGTGGACCCCCGCGACCGTCTTCGACCCGGCGCTCGCCGCACGGCTGGCCGACGTCGTGGGGAGGCCCGGCTCGGCACTGCCCGCTCCCGTGATCGGGACCGGGGCCGGGCACGACGCCGGGATCCTCGCCGCGGCCGGCGTGCCCACGGCGATGCTGTTCGTCCGCAACCCGACCGGCGTCTCGCACTCCCCGGCCGAGCACGCCGAGCCGGCCGACTGCGCCGCGGGGGTCCGCGCACTGACCGCGGTCCTGACCGACCTGCTCACGGACCCGAGCGGCCCGGCATCCGCGGTCGGCACGCCGTGACCCACCCCGCCGCCGACCGCCTCGAGACCGACAGGAGGACCATGACCGCCTACTGGTGCGAGCGGGCCTGGCTGCCCGACGGCGTCGCCGAGTCCGTGCGCGTCGAGACCGCGGGCGGGCGGATCGTCGCCGTCCGGCCCGGGACTCCGCCGTCCGACCAGGACGTCCGCCTGGCCGGGCTCGTGCTGCCCGGCCTCGCCGACGCCCACTCGCACGCCTTCCACCGCGCCCTGCGCGGACGTACGCACTCCGGCGGCGGGTCGTTCTGGACCTGGCGCGAAGGCATGTACGCCCTCGCGCGGGCCCTCACCCCGGAGCGGTACGAGCGCCTCGCGCGCGCCGTGTTCGCCGAGCTGGCGCTCGGCGGCACGACGGCGGTCGGCGAGTTCCACTACGTCCACCACCGCCCTGACGGCACCCCCTACCCCGACGACGCGGGCGGCCCGAACGCCATGGCCGAGGCCCTGCGCGCCGCCGCCCGCGACGCCGGTGTGCACCTGACCCTGCTGGACACCTGCTACCTGCGCGGCGGCCTCGGCCCGGACGGGCACGAGCCGCTCGCACCCGAGCAGGCCCGGTTCGGCGACCGCACCGTCGAGCGCTGGGCCCGCCGCGTCGACACGCTGCGCACCGCCTGGGCCGACGACGACCGCGTGCTCGTCGGCGCGGCCGCCCACTCGGTGCGCGCCGTGACCCCCGACGAGCTCGCCGCCGTCGCCCGCTGGGCCCACGAGGCCCGCGCCCCGCTGCACGTCCACCTCTCCGAGCAGCCCGCGGAGAACGAGGCGGCGCTCGCGGCCTTCGGGGTGACCCCGGCCCGCCTCCTGCACGACGCCGGCGCGCTCGGCCCCGGCACCACCGTCGTCCACGCGGTGCACCTCACCGACGACGACGTGGCCCTGCTCGGCGGCAGCGGCACCGGCGTGTGCCTGTGCCCGGCCACGGAGCGCGACCTGGCCGACGGCATCGCCCCCGGCCGGCGGCTCGCGGACGCCGGGAGCCCGCTCTCGGTCGGCACGGACCAGCACGTGGGCGCTGACGTGCTCGCCGAGGCCCGCGGCGTCGAGGAGCACGAGCGGCTCGCGACCGGGCGGCGGGGCGCGTTCACGCCGGCGGAGCTGGTCACGGTGGCCACTCGGCACGCCGCCCTGGGCCGGCCGGACGCGGGGCGTCTCGCGGCGGGCGCGCCCGCCGACCTGGTCGCGGTCCGGCTCGACACCGTGCGCACGGCCGGGGCCGACCCGGCGCAGT
Source organism: Promicromonospora citrea (assembly GCF_013004695.1). Classification (GTDB taxonomy): domain Bacteria; phylum Actinomycetota; class Actinomycetes; order Actinomycetales; family Cellulomonadaceae; genus Promicromonospora; species Promicromonospora citrea. The sequence goes on along the minus strand of NZ_JABEMG010000079.1, from coordinate 11,896 downwards.
CGGTCCTCGTGGCGGGGGCGGCGGACGTGTCCGACGTCGTCGCGGGCGGCGAGCACGTGGTGCGCGGGGGCGTGCACCGGCTCGGCGACGTCGCGGGGCTGCTCGCCGAGGCGGTCGACGAGCTGTGGGCGGCGGCCCGACCCACGACCCGACCCACGACCCGGCCCACGACGAGGAGCGACGCATGAGCCTGCTGCTGACGAACATCGGCGAGCTGGTCACCCACGACCCGGCGCACGGCGCGCCCCCGGACGGTCCCGGCACCGCCCTGAGCACCAGCTCGGACACGGACGCCGCCCTCGGCATCGTCCGCGGGGCCGCCGTCGTCGTCGAGGACGGCCGGGTCGCGTGGACCGGGCCCGCGGCGCAGGCCCCCGCGGCCGACGACGCCGTCGACCTCGCGGGCCGGGCCGTGCTCCCCGGGTTCGTGGACTCCCACGCGCACCTCGTGTTCGCGGGGGACCGGTCGGCCGAGTTCGCGGCCCGGATGACCGGTGAGCCGTACACGGGCGGCGGCATCGCCACGACCGTCGCGGCGACCCGGGCCGCGGCCGAGGACGACCTGCGCACCCGGGCCCGGGCGCTCGTCACGGAGATGCTCGCGCAGGGCACCACGACCGTGGAGGTCAAGAGCGGCTACGGCCTGGACGTCGCGACCGAGGCCCGCACGCTGCGCGTCGCGCGCGAGCTCACTCCCGAGACGACGTTCCTCGGCGCGCACACCGTCCCGCCCGAGTACCTGACCGACCGGTCCGGTTACCTGGACCTCGTCACCGGCCCCATGCTCGCCGCGTGCGCGCCGCACGCCCGGTGGGTCGACGTGTTCTGCGAGCCCGCCGCCCCCACCGCGTTCGACGAGGACGAGGCGCGGGCCGTGCTGCGCGCCGGGCAGCGGGCCGGGCTCAGCGCGCGGGTGCACGGCAACCAGCTCGCGGCCGGGCCGGGCGTGCGGCTCGCGGTCGAGGTCGGGGCGGCGAGCGTGGACCACTGCACCCACCTGACCGGCGCCGACGTCGACGCGCTGGGCGGAGCGGACACCGTCGCGACGCTGCTGCCCGCGGTCGAGTTCTCGACGCGCTCGCCCTACCCCGACGCGCGCCGTCTGCTCGCCGCGGGTGCCACCGTCGCGCTGGCCACGGACTGCAACCCCGGGTCGGGGTTCAGCTCGTCGATGCCGTTCGTCGTCGCGCTCGCGGTCCGGGAGATGCGGATGAGCCCCGCCGAGGCGCTGTGGTCGGCGACGGCGGGCGGGGCGCGCGCCCTGCGCCGCGACGACGTCGGCCACCTGCGGGTCGGCGCCCGGGCGGACCTGGCGGTGCTGGACGCCCCGACCCACCTGTACCTGTCCTACCGCCCGGGGGTGCCTCTGGTACGTGAGGTGTGGCAGGCGGGCACGCGCTCCATCGTCGGTCGCTGAGATCTGGTGTTCCCGGCGAGATCTGGTCGCGCACGGCCAGATCTCGCCGGGAACACCAGATCTCGCGGGGCTGGGAGACCCCGGGCGGGGCGTTACTGCTCCGTCGGGCCCAGGTCCGGGCCCGGGGCGAACGTCACCCGGGTCGCCGCCGTGCCGTGCAGCTCCAGGAGCACGAGCTCGTTGCCGTCCTCGCGGACCAGCGGGCCGGGCACGTAGAGCGTGTGCGTCGGGCCGAGGCTCCAGTACCGGCCGAGCAGCTCGCCGTTGACCCAGGCGAGGCCCTTGGTCCAGCCGTCGAGCCGGAGGAAGTGGTCCTGGCCGGCCGCCGACGCGAACATGCCCCGGTAGAGCCCGGCGCCGCCCGGCCGCCCGGCGGGCAGCGCACGCCCCGGCGCGTCGAGGGCCGCGCGCAGCAGCTCGGGCGCGTCCTCGACCCGCAGCGCGCCCACCTCCCACCGGTCCAGGGTGCGGGCCGCGGTCCGCACCGGCCCGATCACGCCCTTCGGCTCACCCAGCCGCGGGCCGTAGTTGACCCGGCCCTGGTCCTCGACCAGGAGCGTGAGGTCCCCGGCGCGCGCGGGGAGCGCGACGCTGAACGTGTGCGACCCGCGGTCCAGCACGCCCACCTGCTCGTCGTCGACCAGGACGACGGCGCGGTCGCGCACCTCCTCGACGCTCAGCACGAGGTCGTCGGCGCCCAGGCGCGTGCGGTAGACGGCGAACCCGGACCAGAGCCCCAGGTCGTCCGTGGTGGGCACGGCCGGGAAGGCACGCAGGTCCTCACGCAGCAGGCTCGGCAGGGCGTGGGCCAGCGGCACGCGCGCGGCGAGGTCGACGTCGAGCGCGGGCGCGGTGGCGCGGCCGGTGAGCTCCGCGGCGTCGGGCACGGGGCGGTGGCGGGCGATGACCTCGCGCATCGCCCAGAACTTGGCGGTCGGCGTGCCATCCTCGGCCAGCGGGGCGTCGTAGTCGTACGACGTCGTGATCGGCCGGTAGATGCCCTTGTCGTTGGCGCCGCTGGTGAGCCCGAAGTTGGTGCCGCCGTGGAACATGTAGAGGTTGACGGAGCCGCCGGCCGCGAGCAGGTCGTCCAGGTCGGCGGCGTTGGCCTCCGCGGGCGCCACGTGGTGCTCCAGGCCCCACGAGTCGAACCAGCCGTTCCAGAACTCCATGCACATCAGCGGGCCCTTCGGCTGGTGCCGTCGCAGCACCTCGAGCCGCTCGGTGCTGCGCGAGCCGAACGTCGCGGTCCTGTGCAGCTCGGGCAGGCCGCCGCGCGCCAGCATCTCGTCGTCCGCCTGGTCGCACGTGAACAGGGGGACCTCGATGCCCTGCTCGCGCACCAGGTCCACGAGCGCGCGCAGGTACCGCTGCCGCTCCGGCAGGGGGTCGTCGCCGTAGGCGCCGTACTCGTTCTCGACCTGCACCATGAGCACCGGTCCGCCGCGGGTCACCTGGCGCTGCGCCACGAGCGGCAGCAGGTTCGCGTAGTAGGTGCCGATCGCGTCGAGGAACCGCGCCTCGTGCCTGCGGATGCCGACGCCCGGGTCGGCCAGCAGCCAGGCGGGCAGACCGCCGCCCGTCCACTCCGCACAGATGTACGGCCCGGGCCGCACGATCGCGTGCAGCCCCTCCGCGGCCACCAGGTCGAGGAACCGGCCCAGGTCGCGCCGTCCGTCGAGGTGGAAGACGCCGCGCTCGGGCGCGTGGAAGTTCCACGGCACGTAGGTCTCGATCGTGTTCAGGCCCATGAGCCGGGCCTTGCGGATCCGGTCGGCCCACTGGTCGGGGTGCACCCGGAAGTAGTGCAGCGCTCCGCTGACGACTTGCATCGGCTCGCCGTCGAGCTGGAAGTGCTCGGGCCCGATCTCGAACGTGGGCATAGGGGGTTCCTCGGTGTTTCGTGACACGGACGACGGCGGGGAGCAGGCCCCCGCCGTCGTCATGGATGGTGGTGCGGCCGCGTCACTCGGTGACGGTGAAGCCCTGCTCGTTCCCGTAGGAGACGATCGACTCCTGCCAGGCGGCCAGCCCGTCGGCCAGCGGCGTCGACCCGGTGTAGGCCTGGCCCACGGTGTCGGGGAAGACGCTGTTGGCGTAGACCTGGTAGGGCAGGTACTGCCAGCCCTCGACGACGCCGGTGGCCGAGGCGGACAGCACCTCGTTGATCCGCTGCCCGCCGAAGTACTCGGGCTCCTCGGCGAGGAACTCCTCGTCGTTCAGGTCGGCCAGCGTGGCCGGGAAGTTGCCGCCCGCCAGGCGCGTGGCGACGCCGTCGCCCGCGTTGGCGTACTCGAGGAACCCGTACGCGAGAGCCTTCTTGTCGCTGGCCTCGGTGATCGCGAGCGAGGATCCGCCGTTCTCCGCGGTCTCGTTCGCGCCCTCGGTCCACTGCGGCATGGGCGCGACGCGCCAGTCGCCGGAGGCCTGCGCGGCGCCCGACTCGAGGTTGGCGGGCATCCAGGCGCCGGTCACGAGCGCGGCGATCTCGCCGTTGCCCAGGCCCTGGAACCACTCGTCGCTCCAGCCCGGCACGTCGGCCAGGAGGTCCTCGTCGATGAGCTGCTGCCAGAGCTCGGTGAACTTCGCGGTGCCCTCGTCGGCCAGGTCGACGGTGACGTCCGTGCCGTCCACGGCGAACGGGTGGCCACCGGCCTGCCAGATCATCGAGGTGGCGAACCCGGCGTCGCCGTTGTCGGCCAGGATGTAGGTGTTCTCGTCGTGCTCGTGGATCGCGCGGGCCGCCTCGAGGAACTCGTCCCACGTCGCGGGGACCTCGACGCCGGCCTCCTCGAAGGTCTTCGCGTTGTAGAACAGCGCCATGGGGCCGGAGTCCATCGGCAGGCCGTACACGGCGTCGCCGTCGGTCACGGCGTTCCACGTGCCGGGGGAGTAGGTGCCGTCGAGCTCGCTCGCGCCGAACGGCGCCAGGTCGGCGAGCGACCCGGCGATCGAGAACTGCGGCAGCGCGTAGTACTCGACCTGCGCCACGTCGGGCACACCGGAGCCCGCCCCGATCGCGTTCTGCAGCGCGACGTAGTGGTCGTTGCCGGTGCCGACGTTGGCCAGCTCGACGTCGACGTTCGGGTACTCGGCCTCGAAGTCCTCGACGACCTGGTCCAGCGTGGGCTCCCAGGCCCACACCAGCAGCTCGCCGCCCTCCTCCAGCGCCGCGGCGACGTCCTGCGGGGACACCTCCTGCGCTGTGCCGGGGTCGTCCGACCCGGAGCCGCACGCGGTCAGGGCGAGCGCAAGGGCGCCGGCCGCTGCGACCGCGCCGACGGCGCGGTGGTGGCGGATGGTCATAAGTGTTCCTCTCACTTCGTCGTCAGATCTGGGGGGCAGTGGTGAGGGTCGTTCACTCCTTGACGCTCCCCGCGGCGAGGCCCGACTGCCAGTAGCGCTGCAGCAGGAGGAACGCCACGACGAGCGGGAGGATGGTGAGCAGCGAGCCCGCGATGACGAGGTTGAAGATCGCCTCGCCGCCCGCCGTCGTGGCCTGCGCGTTCCAGGCGTTGAGGCCGAGGGTCAGGGGGTACCAGTCCGGGTCGCGCAGCATGATGAGCGGCAGGAAGTAGTTGTTCCACGTCGCCACCACGGTGAACAGCAGGACCGTGACGATGCCGGGCGCCATCATCGGCAGGCACACCTGGAAGAAGGTGCGTGCCTCGCCCGCGCCGTCGATGCGGGCGGCCTCGATGATCTCGTCCGGCACGGCCTCGGTCGCGAAGGTCCACATGAGATAGAGCCCGAACGGCGAGATGAGCGACGGGATGATCACCGACCAGGGCGTGTTGGTGAGGCCGAGGTTGGCGAACATGAGGAACGTCGGCACGGCGAGCGCGGTGCCCGGCACGGCGACGGCGCCGATGACGACGGCGAACACGGCCCGCTTGCCGGGGAAGTCGAACTTCGCGAGGCCGTAGCCGCCGAGCAGGGCGAGCAGCGTGGCGCCGCCCGCGCCCAGCACCACGTACAGCAGCGTGTTGAGGAACCAGCGGCCGAAGACGCCGTCGTCGTAGGTCAGGACGCCGACGACGTTGTCCCAGAGGGCGAAGTCCCCGCTGAACCACAGGCCGAACGAGCTGAACAGGTCGGGCTGCGTCTTGGTGGCGTTGATGAGCAGCCACACGAGCGGCACGAGGGCGTAGACGCCGACCAGCGCGGTGAGCACCGTGAGCAGGACGCTGCGCGTGGGCCGGGCGTGGGAGGAGCGGCGCACGCGCAGGCGGGGCCGGGTCGGGCGGGTGCGCGTGGTGGGCGCCGTCAGCAGCACGTTGGTCATGGCTCAGGCCTCCTTGCGCATGCCGCGCAGCTGCACCACGTAGGCCACGAGCATCGTGAGCACGCCCATGATGATCGCCACCGTGGCCGAGTAGTTGTACTGCTGGCCGGAGAAGGACAGCGAGTACGCGTACAGGTTCGGCGTGTAGTGCGTCGAGATGTAGTTGGGTGACAGCGGCTGCAGGATGCTCGGCTCGTTGAAGAGCTGGAAGGAGCCGATGATCGAGAAGATGGTCGCGATCACGAGGGCGCCACGGATCGCGGGCAGCTTGATCGCGCTGATGACCCGCCACGGGCCGGCGCCGTCGATCTCCGCGGCCTCGTAGAGCGAGGCGGGCACCACGCGCAGCGCGGAGTAGAAGATCAGCATGTTGTAGCCCACGAACTCCCAGGTCACAATGTTGCCGATCGCCGGGAGCACGAGGGACGAGGTGAGCGGGGCCGGGAGGTTCCAGCCGAGCAGGTCGTTGAAGTTGCCGACCAGGCCGAACCGCTCGCCGTACATGAAGCCCCACATGAGCGCGGCCACGACGCCGGGCACCGCGTAGGGGAGGAAGATCGTGAGGCGGAAGAAGTCGCGCCCGTACAGGCGGCCGCTGTCGAGGGCGAGGGCCACCAGCAGGGAGATGCCGAGCATGACCGGCACCTGGACCAGCAGGAACAGCGTCACGCGGCCGACGCCGGACCAGAACTGCGGGTCGTTGAACGCGCGGACGTAGTTGTCGAGGCCGACGAAGGACGTGCCGCCGACGAGCTGCGTCTGGAACAGGCTCAGCCACAGGGAGTACGCGATCGGAGCGAGGAAGACCAGGGCGAACACGGCCATGAACGGTCCGACGAACCCCCAGCCGGTCCAGCGGGAGCGGCGCCGCATCCGTCTCGCGGTCTGGGGCACGGCCGGTGGCGATGCGAGCACGGTCACGGGAGATCGCTCCTTCACGGGTGGGGGTCAGCATGGCGTCGTGTTGACGTCAACATGGTGACCGGGACTAGGGTGCTCGTGAGTTTCCGGGGTGTCAAGCGGCCGACCGGGACGCAACACCGAGACGCAACACGGAGACACCGCACGGAGACGCAGCACGAGGAGGGGGGTGCCGTGGAGGGCAGAGGCCCGTCCCTGGCCGACGTCGCGGAGCTCGCCGGGGTCTCGACCCAGACCGTGTCCCGCGTGTCGATGGGCCTGGACAACGTGCGCCCGGCGACCCGGGACCGGGTGCTGGCGGCGATGGCGCAGCTCGGCTACGCGCCCAACACCGCGGCGCGGGCGCTGCGGTACGGCAGCTTCCGCACCATCGGCATGATCGCGCACCGGCTCGCCCGGACGGGCGAGTCCCGGACGGTCGAGGCGGTGGTCGAGGCGGCACGTACCGAGGGATACACGGTCACCCTCGTCGACGTCGAGAGCCCCTCGTCGCAGGACATGGCCGCCGCGGCCGCCCGGCTGTCGCACCAGGCCATCGACGGCCTCGTCATCGTGCGGGCCGAGACGGCGACGCCGGACACGCTCGCCCTGCCCCCGCGCATGCCCGTCGTGGTGTCGGACTCGCGGTTCGTCGGCCACCACCCCGCCGTCGGCACCGACCAGGCCGGGGGAGCGCGCAGCGCGACCCAGCACCTGCTGGACCTCGGCCACCGCACGGTGCACCACGTCGCCGGGCCCGCCGGGTCGGCGCCCGCGCAGGTGCGCGCCGAGGCGTGGCGGGCCGCGCTGGAGGCGGCGGGCGCCGTCGTGCCGCCCGTGGTGGAGGGCGACTGGAGCGCCGGCTCCGGGTACGCCGCGGGCCGCGCGCTGGCCGCTGATTCGGGCGTGACCGCGGTCTTCTGCGCCAACGACGAGATGGCCGCGGGTGTGCTCCGGGCGCTGCACGAGGCGGGCCGGGCCGTGCCGGACGAGGTCTCGGTCGTCGGGTTCGACGACATCCTGCTCGCCGAGCACCTCTGGCCGCCGCTGACCACCGTGGCGCAGGACTTCGACGAGATCGGCCGCCGGCTCGTCGCGCGCCTGCTGCGGCAGGTGCGCGGGCAGGACGGTGCCGACCTGCACGAGGTGGTGCCCGTGGAGCTGCGGGTCCGGGCGAGCACCGCGCCGCCGCCGCGCGCCTGACCCGCCGCGGATCGACGCCTGGCGGACACGCGCTCGGTACCGGCCATTCACCCCGCACGCCGTAGGATCGGCACGATGGCGCAACCGAAGGTCAGGGGTGTAGAACGCGTGGGGTCACAGTCAGCAGGGACCTTGCTCGATCCGCCGACCCGTCCGACCTGGCGCAGCTCCGTCGTCGCCGCGATCCTCGGCGTGCTCGTGTTCGCCGTGTGCATCTGGCAGGTGGTGGTCCGCGGCCCGTTCGTCGCCTGGGACTGGCAGTTCCACTTCTACGTGGACGCCCACCACCCGGTCGGCTGGTCGAAGACGTTCCTCGACATCGTCGCGACCGTCACGGGCGAGCGCCTGTTCACCATCCCCATGGTGGGCGGCACCGCCCTGTACGTGGCGCTCAAGCAGGGCGGCCGGGGCACGCTGTGGCAGGTCGGCACGCGGCGGCCGGTGCTGGCCGTGCTGGCGGGTCTCGTGACGATCGCGTCCATCGGGTACGGCACCAAGTTCGGGCTGGGCCGCACGGGCCCGCACCACAACATGGACGTGCTGCACGCCGGTGGGCAGGCCTTCCCGTCCGGGCACGCCGCCAACACCTTCTTCACCGGGTTCTTCATCCTGTGCCTCCTGTACTCGGCCAGCGGGCTGCGGCCCGACCTGCACCGGCTGCGCCTGCTCGTGCCGGTGGTGGGCGGTGTCGTCGTGATCGCGGGCGCCCTGATGTCGTGGCTCGACTACCACTGGCTGAGCGACATCCCCGGCGGCTGGCTGCTCGGCTTCATCGCCTGCATGGTGAGCCTGTCGGTGCTGCGCGGCGGGCAGCGCAGGGTCCCGGCGGCCGGACCGCCGGCGCCTCCTGCGCCCGGCTCCTGAGCCCGGCTCCTGACCGCCGGCCCGCGCCGCCTCGCGGACCCGGCAGAATACGCGCCATGACACAGCCGTCAGGCGGGCAGGTCGCCGTGCTCGTGAACCCCGTCTCGGGGCGTGGAGCAGGGGCGCGGGCCGGGCGGGTCGCGGCGGACCGGCTGCGGGAACGGGGCTGCGACGTCCGCGTCCATCAGGGCACGTCCGCTGCCGAGACCGTCGCCCTCGGCCGGCGCGCGGTCGAGGAGGCGCCGGACGCGCTCGTCGTCGTCGGTGGCGACGGCACGGTCGCCGCGGTGCTCGGGCCCGTGCTCGACTCCGGCGTCCCGCTCGCCGTGGTCCCCGGCGGCACCGGCAACGACCTCGCCCGCGAGCACGGCATCCCCCTCGGCGACCCCGCCGCCGCGGCGGACCTCGTGCTCGACGGCGCCCGTCGCCGGGTCGACGCGGGCACCGTGACGACGGCGGACGGCGCGGTGCGCCACTTCGTCACCGTGCTGTGCGCGGGGCTCGACTCGCTGACCAACGAGCGCAGCAACCGCATGCGATGGCCGACGGGCCCCGCGCGGTACACCGTCGCCGTCTACCTGGAGTGGCTGCGGCTGCGGACCCGGCGGTACCGGGTGCACCCCGTCGGTGCGCCGCCGCTGGTGCAGGACGGGTACCTGCTCGCGGCGGGGCTGACGCGGTTCTACGGCGGGGGAGTGCCGGTCTGCCCCGACGCCGACCCCGCGGACGGCCTGCTGGACCTCACGCTGGTCCAGGCCGTCGGGCGGTTCCGGGTGCTCGCGTTCGACCGCCGGATCAAGGCGGGCGTGCACACGCGGCGACCCGACGTGACGACCCTGCGCTCGTCCGCCGTCCGGCTCGAGGGGCCCGCCGGCCTGGTGGCGTACGCGGACGGCGAGCCGGCCGGGCGCCTGCCGCTCACGGTGGAGGCGCACCGGGAGGCGCTGACGCTCTGCGTGCCCGCGTGAGCAGCCGGCGCCGGACCCGGGATCAGGCCGACGTGAGGTCGCTCGCGACGAGCCGCAGCTCGCGACGGGCGTGCTGCGGCACGACCTCGTCCGGCACCGTGAGCCCCACGGCCCAGGACGGCTCGCTCTGTCTGCGCGGCACGAGGTAGGCCGCGCACGTGATGCCGTCCCGGAACTCGCCGTGCTCCTCGACCACGGTGTCGGGCCGCATGCGGGCCAGCTGCGAGTCGAGCGCCGAGATGTCCGTGGCCGTGCGGGGCGTGAACTTGCGCATGCCCGCGTCGACGACGAGCTCGTGGCGCTCGCGCCGGGACATGCCCAGCAGCAGCGCCTTGCCGAGCGCGGTGGCGTGGGCCGAGACGTCGAGGCCCCGCTCGAGGTCCTCGACGTACGGCGACCCGGGTGCCTCCGCGTAGTCGACGATGACGACGCGCCCCGCGCTGATCCGGCCCAGGTAGGCGCTGTAGCCCGTGCTCTGGGCGAGATGGCGCAGCACCTCGCGCGTGTCGGCGCCCCGGCCGAGCGAGCCGAGCTGCTCGTAGAAGCGGTTGCTGATCTGCTCGCCGACGTCGTAGGTGCCGTCCTTGAGGCGCGCGACGTAGCCGGCGTACGCCAGGGTGCGGACCAGGTGGTAGGTGGTCGAGAGGTTCAGGCCGCTGCGCCGGGCGATGGCCTTCACCGGGAGCCCCGGTGTGCGCGTCACCACCTCGAGCACACGCAGGGCGCGAGCCACGCTCTGCACCAGGTCGTCCGGGCGTTCCCGCTCGGAGTACAGAGTCACGTGCCCCCCTTGCTCGGCGAAGTGTTCGTCGATTCGGCTCGTCGATCGCTGGGTCGTCGATGGCTGGTCGGGATGGTCTCGACAGGGTGGTGCGAGGGTGCGACAGTGTATGCCCTCGCGGACATCGTAGCCATGGCGGGGGCCGTGGTCACGGACGTGGCGGCTGCACGGGTGGGTTCACCCTGGGCGATCGAGGACGACTGCACAGAGCGATGGATCCATGAAATTACCTGAACCGGACCAAATCGGGCAAGTGCTCCGGCTCGACGGCATGACGGGCGTGGTGGCGCTCCGGCCCCTCGCGGAGGCGTCCGCGCTGCCGGACTCCCGGGTCTTCTACGACGCGCTCGCGCGCGAGTGGGGCGACGTCGCGCCCGTCGAGCTCGAGCCCGGCGTGCCCGCGTGGCTCGTGCTCGGGCAGCGGCTCGTCTACGAGGTGATGCGGGGCGACCACGTCTTCGTGACCGACCCGCGCCGGTGGAACGGGCACGCGCGCGGCGGCCCGCCGCCCGGGTCCGGCCTCGCCGCGATCCTCGCGCCGCACCGCCGCCGGGCCGCCAACCACACCGACGGCGTCCTGCACGAGCGCCTGCGCGCGCCGCTCGACGACGCGTTCGCCCGCCTGGCCGCGTCCGAGGGCAGCACGGCGGCGCGCGTGCGGACCGTCTGCGGCCTGCTCGTCGACCGGTTCGTCCACCGGGCCGAGGCGCGGCGGCCCGAGGGCACCGGCGAGGCCGACCTCATGGCCGAGTACGCGTCGGCGCTCGGGTACCTCGTCGTCGGCGACCTCGTCGGCCTCGACCCCGAGGACGGGCACCGGCTGCACGACCTGACGCGGCGCCTCGTGGCCGGTGACGCCGGCGCCGTCGAGGAGGCCGACCGGACGCTCGCCCGTGCCGTGGCGGCCCGCCGGGCGCGCCCGCGCCGGGACCTCGCCGGCGAGCTGGTCGCCCACCCGGGCCTGCGGGACGACGTCGAGGTGGTGCACTCCCTCCTCGCCGTCGCGTGCGCCGGGTACCTCACGCTGCCCGCCTGGGTGGGGCAGACGCTGCTGCTCGCGCTGACCGACGCGCGCCTCGCCGCGCGGCTGCACGGCGGCCGGCTCGACCTCGAGCTCGCCGTCCCCGCGTCCGACCTGCGCTGGACCGGCGGCCCCTGGATCCGGCAGCCCGACCGGCTGCCCGTGACGTTCCGCCCGGTCGTGTCGGCGGCGCACGGTAGGTTGCGCACGTGAGCGAGGAGGGTCACATGCGGATCGGCATACCGGACGACGGCGGGCCGCTCGTGCCCGCCACCCCCGCGACGACCGGCCGGCTGGTCGGGCTGGGCTACGACGTCGTGGTCGCGGCGGGGGCCGGAGCGGGAGCGGGCTTCCCCGACGCGGCGTACGAGGCGGCCGGTGCCGCCGTGGTGCCCGGCGAGGAGGCCTGGGCCGCCGACGTCGTCGCGGTGACCCGCGCGCCCGCGGACCTCGCGGC
>NZ_JABEMG010000078.1 GCF_013004695.1 Promicromonospora citrea | reverse complement strand
GCGCGATCAGCAAGTACAACGCCCGCGGCCCCGCGATCGACCACAAGACCTACCCGATACAGGTAACTCTCACGACCGACCGCGAGATCTTGACACCAACCTCAACGCCCTAACTTCCCGGCATTGGTTCTAGTCTAGTTCTGTGCCACTGACAATCCCGCCAGACCTGCTCCCCGCCGACGGCCGATTCGGCTCGGGCCCGTCCAAGGTACGTCCCGGCCAGGTCGATCGTCTCGTGGCGAACGCGCACGTGCTCGGCACCTCCCACCGGCGCCCGCCGGTCAAGGACCTCGTGCGGCGCATCCGCGAGGGCGTCGCGGAGCTCCTCGGCGCGCCCGACGGGTACGAGGTGGCGCTCGGCAACGGCGGCTCGACGGCGTTCTGGGACGTCGCGACGCTGTGCCTCGTGGAGCGCAGGGCGCAGCACGCCGCGTTCGGTGAGTTCGGCGGCAAGTTCGCCGCCGCCACGTCGCGCGCGCCGTTCCTCGAGCCCTCCCAGGTGATCACGGCCGAGCCGGGCACGGTGGCCTACCTCGAGCCGGCGGACGACGTCGACACCTACGCCACCCCGCACAACGAGACCTCGACGGGGGCGATGGCACCCGTGACCCGCCCGGCCAGGCCGGAGGGCGCCGTCGTGCTCACCGACGCGACGTCGGGCGCCGGCGCCCTGCCGGTCGACCTGCACCAGACCGACGTCTACTACTTCGCACCGCAGAAGGCGTTCGCGGCCGACGGCGGGCTGTGGCTCGCCGTCCTCTCCCCCGCGGCGGTCGAGCGCGCGGAGCGGGTCGAGGCCTCGGGGCGGTGGGTGCCGGAGTTCCTCTCGCTCACGACGGCGGTCGCCAACTCGCGGCAGGACCAGACGCTCAACACGCCCGCCGTCGCGACGCTGCTGCTCCTGGCGGACCAGGTCGAGTGGCTGCTCGCGCAGGGCGGGCTGGAGTGGTCGGCGAAGCGGTGCGCGACGTCGGCCGAGACCCTGTACACGTGGGCCGCGCAGCGTGCGTGGGCGACACCGTTCGTCGCGGACCCGCGCGAGCGGTCCACGGTCGTCGGCACGATCGACCTCGCCGACGAGGTGTCGGTCGACCGGGTCGTCGCCGAGCTCGGCGCCAACGGCGTGCACGACGTCTTCGCGTACCGGAAGCTGGGTCGTAACCAGCTCCGCGTCGGCATGTACCCCGCCGTGGAGCCCGACGACGTCGCGGCGCTCACCGCGTGCGTCGACTACGTCGTCGACCATCTCTGAGGCGTTGACCAGGACGATCACGTCCGCAATATCCGTTCGGCGCCCGCTTCGCCGTATTGTCCGAGGAACCGGAACTCTGTAACGTTTCCGCAACAGAGGGAACCATTCGAGGGGCTGTTCAACACCATGCCAGTGATCGACCACTTCACATTCGGGATCGTGACGCCTCTGCTGGCGTACGCGATCTCGTGCACCGGCGCGGCGACAGGCCTTGCCTGCACGTCCCGCGCCCGAGGGGCTTCGGGCGGTGCACGCGCGGCATGGCTCGTCTTCGGCGCCATCGCCATCGGTGGCACCGGCATCTGGGTGATGCACTTCGTCGCCATGCTGGGCTTCTCCGCGTCCGGTGTGACCATCCGGTACGACGTCCCCCAGACCCTGCTGAGCGCCGCCGTCGCGATCGTCGTCGTGGGCGCGGGCCTCTTCATCACCGAGCTGGGCAAGCGGCGCCTGCCCGCGATCCTCGTCGGCGGTGCCCTCGCGGGCGCCGGCGTCGCCGCCATGCACTACATGGGCATGGAGGCGATGAACATGTCGGCGGAGGTGCGGTACAACCCCGTCTTCGTCGTCGCGTCCGTCGTCATCGCCCTTGTCGCGGCCACGGCGGCGCTCTGGTGCACCGTCCACATCCGCGGCACGCTCGCCACGATCGTCGCCACCCTGGTGATGGGTATCGCGGTGACCGGCATGCACTACACGGGCATGGCCGGCGTCTCGGTGATCAACCCCGTGAACAGCGTGCCGGCGGGCGCGTCCACCATGCAGCTGCTCGTACCGCTCGTGATGGGCGTCAGCGTCGTCACGTTCCTCCTCATCCTCGGCATCGGGCTGTGGCCCACCGAGGAGGAGCTGCGCACCCAGGCCGAGTTCGAGAACCGGCTCAAGTCGCACTCCGAGCAGGGTGCCCGGTTCGACGCCGCCCCGCGCGAGGTGCCGGAGCTCCAGCCGCGCACCGGGCAGTTCGCGCAGCCGCAGCGCACGGCCTGACCTGCCGCCACGTCGCCGCCGGCGGCAGCGGCTCGAAGCGCCCGGTCCCCGTGGGGGCCGGGCGCTTCGCTGTGACCACACCCACGTACCGTTAGCCACGCTAATGATCTAGACTGCTGTAGATGACGTCGAGCTCCCGCACGCCCGGCCGGAACCCGGCCACCCTCGGGGGCGACCTGCGCGTCGCTCTCACCCGGATCTCTCGCCGCCTGCGCGCCGAGCGTGGCGAGGCAGACCTTCCGGAGGGCCAGTTCGGGATCCTGACCGTGCTGCAGAAGCACGGGGAGATGTCCCCCGGTTCGCTGGCGGAGCACGAACGGGTCAAGCCCCCCTCGATGACCCGGGCCGTGAACACGCTCGCGGAGCTCGGCCTCGTCGAGAAGGTGGAGCACGCGACCGACCGCCGTCAGGTCGTCGTCCGCCTCACCGCAGCAGGCGCCCGCGAGGTCGCCGAGACCAGGCGACGTCGCGACGCCTGGCTGACCCAGCAGCTGTCCACCCTGACCAGAGAGGAGAGAGAGATCCTTGCAGGAGCCAGCGAGCTCCTGATCCGGATCGCCGCTCGATGAGCGCAACCTTCGCCAGCCTGAAGTACCGCAACTACCGTCTGTGGTTCGCCAGCGCCCTCGTCGCCAACATCGGCACGTGGATGCAGCGCGTCGCACAGGACTGGGTCGTCCTCACCGTCCTGACCGACAACTCCGGTGTCGCCGTCGGCATCGTCACCGCCCTGCAGTTCATCCCGCACATCTTCCTGTCGGCGTGGGCCGGTCTGCTCGCCGACCGCGTCGACCGTCGCAAGCTCCTCATGATCACGCAGGGCGGCATGGGCGTCCTGGGCCTCGGGCTCGGTGCGCTGGTGCTGTCCGGCGCGGCCGAGCTGTGGCACGTCTACGTGTTCGCCGCGCTCCTCGGTGTCGTGAGCGCCGTCGACGGACCGGTGCGCCAGACCTTCGTCGCCCAGCTCGTACCGAGCCAGCGGCTGGCCAACGCCGTCGGCCTGAACTCGACGAACTTCAACGCCGCCCGCCTCATCGGCCCGGGCCTGGCCGGCCTGCTCATCGCGGCCGTCGGCACCGGCTGGGTGTTCGTCATCAACGGCATCGCGTTCGGTGCCGTCATCCTCTCGCTCACCCGCATGCGGGACCTGCACGCGCTGCCGACCGCGTCCCGCGCCAAGGGGCAGATCCGCGAGGGCCTCACCTACATCCGCGAGCGCAGCGACATCGTCGTGATCATGGTCGTCATGGGCGTGGTGTCGATGCTGGGCCTCAACTTCCAGCTCACCTCGGCCATGATGGCGCGCGTCGAGTTCGGCCGCGGCGCCGGCGAGTACGGCGTCCTCGGGTCGGTCCTGGCGATCGGCTCGCTGGCCGGGGCGCTCCTGGCGGCCCGCCGGGAGCGGCCGCGCGTGCGGCTCGTGCTCGGCGCGGCGTTCGCGTTCGCGATCTCGATGGGCATCCAGGCGGTCATGCCGACCTACACGGGCTACCTGCTCATGTGCATCCCGGTGGGCTTCGCGTCGCTGACCATGCTGACCTCGGCGAACGCCGCGATCCAGCTCTCGGTCGCGCCGGAGGTGCGCGGTCGCGTCATGTCGATCTACATGATGGTGCTGCTCGGCACCACGCCGCTGGGCTCCCCGGTCGTCGGCTGGATCGGCGAGACCTTCGGCCCGCGGTACGCCGTCGGCATCGGGGCGCTGGCGACGTTCGTGGTCGCCGCCGTCGCGACGGTCTGGGCCTACCGCACCTGGCACGTCCGCGTCAGCGCCCGCCTCTCGCGCGCGCACCGCATCCCGCGCCCGTACCTCCAGGTGACGTACCCGGAGCCGACCCAGGAGCCGACGAAGCAGGCGCTGGCGGCGTAGGCCGCGCGCGGACCCACGCGCTCCGCCCGCCCGCGCCCACCCAGTCATCGTGCCCAGATCTCCCCGGATTTCTGGGCACGATGACTGGGTGGGCGCGGCGGTGTCGGGAGCGGCCGAGGGGCCCACAGCGGGGGTGTGCGCGGGGTTGTCCACAGATCGGGGCTCGGGGGTGTGATCCCGGTCGCGCGGCTGGTGGAGTGGTGGCGTGCCCATCTCCTCCGACGTCCCGGCGGCCGCCGTGCGCCTCGCTCGGCGCCAGGCCGGGCTGCTGTCCGTCCTCCAGTGCGAGGAGCTCGGCATCGGGCGGGACGTGCGACGTCGGATGGTGCGCCAGGGGCGCTGGTCCAGCCCTGCGCGCGGCGTCGTGGACACGGACCCCGTGCCGCTGGACCGCCGCGTCCGGGACGACTGGTTCCGGCATGCCGCGTGGTGGCGCACCTGGTTCGCCCTGCTCGTGCACGGGCCCGACGCCGTCGCGACGGGCTGCTGCGCGCTCGTCCTGCACGGCGTCGCCGGCCTGCCCCGCGACTACCCGCTCGAGGTCGCGCGCGAGGACGGCTCGCCGCGACGGACCCGGTACGGCGTCCCCGTGGTGCAGTACAAGCCGTTTCCCGTGGTGTCCCGGAGCGGGCGGGCGGTCGCCCGTCTGGATCACGCCGCCGCCCAGGCGCTGCCGCGACTGCCCCGGCAGAACGCGCTCGCCGTGCTGGACGACCTCGCACGCTCGCACGGGTTCGACCCGGACCGGCTGGCGGCCCTGCACGAGCTGGTCGGACGACGGCGCGGCGCCGCCCGGCTGCACGAGCTGTTCCCGCTGGTCGACCCGCGTTCCGAGTCACCAGCCGAGTCGTTCGCGCGGCTCTCCTGCATCGACAACGGCGTCCCACCGGACGGCGTCCAGGCGGCGATCTCGTACCGAGGCCGGATCATCGCCCGCGTCGACTTCCTGTGGCGGCTGCCGGACGGGCGCTACCTGGTGGTGGAGATCGACGGGCTCGGACCGCACAGCACGCCGCAGGCGCTGGTCCGCGACGCCCCTCGGCAGAACCAGCTGCTCGCGACGGGCCGCGTGATCATGCTGCGCTTCAAGCCCGCCGACAACACCCGCCCGGGCGGCATCGGCAAGGAGGTCGCGGCGACTCTGGATGCCCACGGCTGGGAGCGTCCCAGCCTCGCAACGCGCCGACCCAGTCATCATGCCCAGATCCACCCGGGATCCTGGGCACGATGACTGGGTCGGCGGAGAACGGACCTCGGCCGCGACCTCAGAGGCCGAACGCCGAGCGGATCGGGCCCAGGAGGAAGTACGCGACGAACAGCACCGCGGCGACCCACAGCAGCGGGTGCACCTTGTGCGCCTTGCGGACGGCGACCTTGAGCAGCACGTACGAGATGACGCCCGCGCCGATGCCCACGGTGATCGAGTACGCGAACGGCATGAGCACCATCGTGAGGAACGCCGGGATGGCGACCTCGAGGTCGGTCCAGTCGATGCCGGTCACCTGGACCACCATGAGGAAGCCGACGATCACGAGCGCGGGCGTCGCCGCCTCGTGCGGCACGACGGTGACCAGCGGCGACAGGAACGTCGTGAGCAGGAACGCGATGCCGGTCGTCACCGCGGCGAGACCCGTGCGGGCGCCGTCGCCGACGCCGGACGCCGACTCGACGTACGCCGTGTTGGACGACACCGAGCCCACGCCACCGCCGACGGCGGCCAGCGAGTCGACCACGAGGATCTGCGTGGTGCGGGGCGGGTTGCCCTTCTCGTCGAGCAGCTTCGCCTCGCCGCCGATCGCGACCATCGTGCCCATCGTGTCGAAGAAGTCGGCGATGAGCAGCGTGAACACCAGCAGGATCACGGCCACGGGGCCGATCGCCTCGAACGACCCGAGCAGCGAGAACTGGCCGATCAGCGAGAAGTCGGGCAGCTGCACCACGGAGTCGGGCAGCGCGGGGACGTTCAGCGCCCAGCCGCCCGGGTTGTCGTCCCCGCGCGCACCGACGTTCCCGACGGCCTCGACGATCACCGCGAGCACGGTCGAGGCCACGATCGCGATGAGGATGCCGCCGCGCACCTTGCGCACGACGAGCACGGCCGCGAGCAGCACGCCGAAGGCGAAGACGAGCAGCGGCCAGGCGCCGAGCGAGCCGCCCATGCCGAGCTCCGTGGGCGTCGCCAGCGAGGCGGGGATGCGCACGAACCCGGCGTCGTACACGCCGATGAACGTGATGAACAGGCCGATGCCCACGCTGATCGCGATCTTCAGCTCGCGCGGTACCGCCCGGAACACCGCCTCGCGGAAGCCGGTCACCACGAGGATGAGGATGACCAGGCCCTCCATGACGACGATGCCCATGGCGTCGGCCCAGGTCATGCCCGGGAGCGCCGCCACGGAGAACGCGACGACGGCGTTCAGGCCGAGCCCTGCGGCGAGCGCGAGCGGGAAGTTCGCGACGACGCCCATGAGGATCGACATGACGCCGGCCACGAGCGCCGTCGCCGCGGCGATGGCGGTGAGGTCGCCGCCGTCGGTGCCGCCGCCGAGGAACTGTCCCGTGCCGTCCGCCACGTTGCCCAGGATGAGTGGGTTGAGCACGACGATGTAGCTCATCGTGAAGAAGGTGACGAGCCCGCCGCGCACCTCCGTCCACACCGTGGAACCGCGTTCGCTGATCTTGAAGAACCGGTCGACGGCGCCGCGCGCCTGCGCCTGGTCGTGAGCCATGCTCCGATGCTCCTCTTCGTTACCCGTTGTCGCCCGACGTGCCGCGGGCGGCGGCGGTGAGCATCTGCTCGACCGACGCGACCTGGCTGAGCACGTAGTCCCTGCTGAGGTGGTGGTAGTCCATGTACACGGGGTGCCGGAGGTCGCCCACGCGACACCTCGTGTCGTCGCAGGTCTCGGACCAGACCCCGTCCCAGGTGGTCACACCGTACGTGGCCCATATTTCGGCGCTGATACGCGGCAGGTCACCGTTCGAGGTCTCGGCGTAGTCGCGGCTCACGCTGCAGTCACCGAGGCCGGGCCACGGGCGGGTCAGGCACTCGAGCGGGTCCAGCCCGAGCTTGGGGTTGTCCTCGATCGCCACGACGGTGGGGACCAGCTCGGTGAGGCGGTCGAACAGCTCGTCGTTCGCGGTCTCCCACACGTCGAGCGCGGCCTGGCCGTGCACGCGCGTGCCGTCGTCGCGCTGGATGCGGCCGCCGTAGATCTGGGCCTGGCCGACGACGACGGCGTCGGGCCGCAGGTCCTCCACGAGGCGCAGGGACCCCTCCTGGAAGGTGGTGCACGAGCCGCGCTCGCTGGGCTGCACCACCGGGACCTCCGCGGCGGGGCACCCGTGACGCCAGCGGACGGCGAGCCGCAGGCCGGCGTCCTTCGCCGCGGCGTCGAAGGCGGGGATCCACTGCATGGCGTGCGAGTCGCCGAGGAGCATCACGGTGGTCGAGGCGTCGACGTCGCCCAGCAGGCAGACCTCGAGGTCCGACGCGGTGCGGGTCTTCGCGTCGCACCCGTAGGAGGGGGCGACCCGGGTCGCGGCGGCCGTGGCGTACGGCTCGCGCTCGAGCACGGCGGCGCCCGCGACGCGCGTCGTGACGGTCAGGCCGCCCACGACCAGGCCGATGACGAGGGTGACGACGGCGGTGCGCCGCCAGGTCCGCAGCGCCGGGCTGAAACGGACCGGGTTCTCCACCCAGCGGTACGTCGCCACAGCGGCGCCCAGCGCTGCGAGGGAGGCGAGCACCTTGACCCAGACGGCGTCGTCCTGCACGGCGGCGGTCGTGAGCACCACGAACGGCCAGTGCCACAGGTACCAGGAGTAGGAGACGTCGCCGAACCGCTGCATCAGCCGCAGGCCGAGCACCCGGTCCACCCACGTGGCCGACGCCGGGACGCTGCCCGCCGCGAGCACCAGCAGCGCGCCGCCCACGGGCAGCAGCGCGACCGTGCCGGGGAACGGGTCCGTCTCCTTGACGACCGCGAAGGACAGCGCCAGCAGCACGACGCCCGCGGTGCCGAGCAGGGCGCGCAGCAGGGCCGGCCGCACCCGGGCGGACCCGGCGAGCCGGTCCCAGGGCAGCGTCGCGACGAGGGCGGCGCCCGCGAACTCCCACGCGCGGGTCGGCAGCACGTAGAACGCCCAGTCGGGGACGGCCGCCGTCAGCCAGACCGAGACCGCGAGGGACACGACGAACGTGCCGGCGAACAGCAGCCGCAGCGTGCGCAGGGCGGGCACGCGCCGGCGCCGCGCGATGCCGACCGCGAGCAGCACCAGCAGCGGCCAGAAGAGATAGAACTGCTCCTCGATGCCCAGCGACCAGGTGTGCAGGAAGGGGCTCGGGGTGACGGAGTCGGAGAAGTAGTTCTGTCCCTGGTACGGGAACAGCAGGTTCGACACGAACAGCATCGAGGCGGCCCCGTGCGCCGCGAGCCTGCCCCACACGAGCGGTGACAGCAGGACGACACAGGCCAGCAGCGTCGCCGCGACGACCAGCGCCAGCGCGGGGACGAGGCGCCGCATGCGCCGTGTCCAGAAGGCGACGAGGTCCACGGTGCCGCTCCGGTCGACCTCCCGCAGGAGCAGCGAGCTGATGAGGTAGCCGGAGATGACGTAGAAGACGTCGACGCCCGTGAACCCGCCGGGGACCGCGATGCCCGCGTGGTACACCACGACCGCGAGCACCGCGACGGCACGCAGGCCGTTGATGTCGGTACGGAACGCGTGCCCCGCGCCGGGCGCGTGGCCTGCGGGCTGCTCGACGGCGGCGGTCGTCGCCTGCGCCATGGTTCTCCTGTCGTGCTGGACGGGGTGGGCGGCTCACACCCTAACCGGCATGCGGCGTCGTGCCGGAGCCGGGTCCGCGTCGTCGTCGCGGGCCGGTGACCAGCCGGTGCTCAGCCCGTGAAGACGTGCGAGCAGACCAGCACGGGGGCGTCGTCCGCGCCGCCGTCGCGCACGCACCCGATCGCCCCGCGCAGCAGGCCCGCGCTCACCAGGTTGTCCCGGTGCGTCGGCGAGTCGAGCCACGCCTGCACGACGTCCTGCGGGGGCCGAGCCGTGCGGCTGAGGTTCTCCGCGGCGACCGTGCCCCCCGGGCAGCGGCGCTGGACGGGCGGCAGCGGGGCGTGCACCAGCTCGGGCTCGCCGACGAGCGCGGCCGCCCGGTCCCGCGCGACCGCGGCGAGGCAGTCGTCGTGCTGCAGCGGCGCGACGTCGAGCTGCGCGCGGGTGGCGTTGACGCCGTCCTCGAGCGCGGCGGCGTACCGGCCGGTGTCGGTGAGGTCGATCGTCGCGGACGGCGTCCACGTGGCACGCGGGGCGGCCGCGGGGTCGGCGTCCCGGGGCGCGGCCGACCCCGTGCAGCCGGCGAGCAGGGTCGCGGCCGCGACGAGCAGCCCCGCGAGGCGGGCCGGGACGTGGTGCACGACGACGATTCGACACCGCCCCCCGCCCGCCCACAACCGGAACGCCGGTCCGCCCCGGCCGAGTGCAGAGTTCCGTACGGGCCGGGCGGGGTCGACGGGACCACACTCTGCACTTGCCGGGCGGCTAGCGTCCGGGCGGCTCGCGTCCGGGCGGCTCGCGTCCGGGCGGTGAGCGGCGTGCGGTCAGGCCAGGAAGACGTGGGCGCAGATCATCACCGGGGCCGCCGCCGAGCCGCCGTCCGTGACGCACGCGATCGCGCCGCGCGTGAGATCGCCGTTGAGGATGTTGGCGCGGTGCCCCGGCGAGTCCATCCAGCCCTGGGCCGCCTCCGCGGGGGACCAGCCGCCCTTGGCGAGGTTCTCGGCGACGGCGCTGGTGGGGCACCGGTCGAAGATCGGGCCGAGGGGCGCGTGCGCGAGCTCCTTGCCGACGAGGTCCCGCGCGCGCTCCAGCGCGACGTCGTACGCGCAGGTGTCATGGGTCAGCGCGGCCAGGCCGTTCGCCGTGCGGTGCCCGTTGACGGCGTCCTCGAGCGCGGCGGCGTACCCGACGGGGTCGGTCAGGTCAGGGGCACCGGACCCGCCGCCCGCACCCGCACCACCGCCCGCACCGCCACCCGACCCGGACCCGTCGCCTCCCGTACCGGACCCCGGTCCGTTCCCCGGGGCAGGCGCACGGTCCCCGCCCCGCGACGCCGAGCCGGCGGGCGTCTTCTCGTCGTCCGGGCCGGGCGCGGGCCGCACGTCGACGGCGGAGGCCTCGACCGGGTGCTCGCCCGTGATCGCACCGACCGACGTGGCCTGCGGGGACGGCGCCGGCTCCGCGGGCGCGGCGACCCCGATCACGCCGGGCGCGACCCCGGGGGCCGGCATCGGCTCCGCGCCGGGCGCGAGCAGGCCCGCGCACGCGGCGAGGCAGGCGACCGCACCGAGTCCGCCGGCGGCGCGCACGGCACGCCCCACCGCCCCGCGCGGGGCGAGACCTCGGCGGGTCACGGACGACGTCGTGCGGCGTGCTGGGGACACAACCGCGGACAATACCGACGATCACGACGATGCGGAATGCCTTGGCGCGCGCGGGGACGGCGGCCCGGACACGATGGTGGCTGACCTGCGACCCCGAGGAGACGGCCCTGTCCACCGACCACCACGACCCCACCGTCACGCGGCGCCAGGCGCTGCGGATCGGCGGGATCGCGCTCGGCGCCTCCGCCCTCGCCGCCGGCGGGCTGCTCGCCTGGGACGCGGTCCGGGACCGCGCGCACCCGCTCGCGGGCGTGCGCCGACGCTGGCTCGCGCGCCTGACGGGCGGTCCTGTCCGGGAGGTCGACGCCGACGCCGAGGGCCTGCTGGACCGGCTCGGGCGGGGCGGCCGGTGGACCGACCTCGCGCTGGCCGACCGTGAGCAGAGGGTCGCCCTGCGGATCAGCGCCGAGCGGCTGCGCCGGGTGGCCCGCGCGTACGCGACGCCCGGGTCGCGGCACGAGCACGACCCCCGCCTGCGGGACCTGCTCCTGGAGCACCTCGACCGGCTGCACGCGGACTACGCCCGGTGGCCGGACGGGTCGGGCAACTGGTGGGACCGCGAGGTCGGCGTCCCGCTCCAGCTCACGGCGGCGTCGCTGCTGCTGTACGACGACCTCGGCGACGACCGGCTGCACCGCTGGATGACGACGGTCCACGAGCGCACGCCCGCGCCGTCGTACACGGCGGCCAACCGGGCCTGGACCGGGCGCGTGGTGGTCGAGCGTGCCCTGCTCCTCGACGACCCGGACGCGCTGGTCGCGGGGTTGCGGGGCATGACGCCGGCCTGGCGTCCGGTGCGCGAGGGCGACGGCGTCCGTCCCGACGGCTCGTTCCTGCAGCACGACGTGCACCCCTACTCCGGCGGGTACGGGCTGTCGCTGCTCACGTCGGCGGCGTCGGTGCTCGCGCTGCTGCACGGCACGCCGTGGCAGGCCCCTGCCGACGCGGTCGACGACCTGGTGCGGTGGGTCGACCAGGGTCTCGCCCCCTGGCTGCACGACGGCGCGGTGCTCGCCCCGGTGCGCGGGCGCAACGTGGCCCGGGCATCGGTGGGCGACGGCGCGGCGGCGCGCACCGCGGCGTCGGCCCTGCGGCTGCTGGCCCGCGCGGTGGACGACGAGGACGCACAGCGGCTGACCGGCCTGGCCGCGTGGGTGTCGCCCGACACGGACGGCGGCGTCCCGCCGCCCGTGGGCACGCGGGTCTTCCCGGCGATGGACCGCGTGGTGCACCGGCGGCCCGGGTTCGTGCTGGCGCTGGCGCTGTCCTCGTCGCGCGTCGCGGGCTACGAGTCGATCGGCGCCGAGAACCTGCACGGCTGGTACACCGGCAGCGGCGCGACCTTCCTCTACGACGGGCCGGGCTCCCCCTACGACGACCACTTCTGGCCCACCGTCGACGCCACCCGGGTCCCCGGCACGACCGTCGCCCGGGGCACGCCTGCCGACGCGGCCGGGGCGGGCACCCGGCCCCGCACGCACTGGGCGGGCGGAGCCGCGCTCGGCAGCCTGGCCGCGATCGGCATGGCGTTCGACCACCCGCCGGCCGAGGGGACGGCCCCCGTGCGCGGACGGAAGTCGTGGTTCCTGCTCGACGACGAGGTCGTCGCGCTCGGCGCGGGCATCGCCTCGGCGGCGGGGCGGCCGGTCGAGACGGTCGTGGACAACCGCCGGCTGGCCGACCCGGCGCAGCGGCTGCTCGTCGACGGCTGGGCGGTGCCGCGCGACGCCGCCGCGCCGACCGCCGTCGACGACGCCCGCTGGGCGCACCTCTCCGCGCCCGGCTCCGCCACCGGCGTCGGCTACGTGTTCCGCCCGGGTCAGCGCGTGCGGCTGCTCCGCGAGCGCCGCACGGGCCGCTGGTCGGACATCAACCGCAGCGCGCCGCACCGCGACGCCACGGTGCGCACGAACGGCTTCGCGACCGTCTGGCTGGAGCACGGCACCGACCCCGCCGACGGGCGGTACGGGTACGTGCTGCTGCCGGGCACGACGGCGCAGGAGGTCGCGGCCCGGGCGGCGGCGCCGCGCACCGAGGTGCTGGCCGACTCGCCCGCGGTCCAGGCGGTGCGGCGGGGCGGCACGGTGGCGCTGAACGTCTGGCAGGAGCGGGCCCCCGAGACGGGCGGGGTGCGGTGCGACCGGCCGGCCGCCGTCCTCGTGGTCGAGGAGGAGGGACGGCTGACGGTCGCGCTGGCGGACCCGACGCAGCGTCTCGACCGTGACCTGCGGGTCATGATCGCGCGGTCGGCCCGGGGCGTCGCCGCCACCCACGACCGGGTCCGGGTCGAGCGGCACTCCCCCGCCATCACCCTCGTCGCCGACCTGCGCGGCGCGCGCGGCGCGACGGTCACCGCGACGTTCGACCTGTGAGCCGGCGGGGCACCGTCCGGGAGCGCGGCGTCACGCCCACAGGTCCAGCGGGAACGCCGCGAGCAGCGCGTCGGCGTCCCACGCGGGCGGGGGCGCGCCGCCCAGCTCGACCGCCTCGTCCACGGACGCCGCCACGCGCACCTCGGCCCGGCCCGTGCCCGCGTAGTAGTCGTGGTACTTGTGCATGGGCTCGGCCGACGGCGGCACGAGCCGCGCGGGGATGCCGAACGACTCGGCGAGCACGATCCCGTGCAGCGACGTCGCCACGACGAGGTCGCACCGCGCGATCTGCCCGACGACGGCGTGCAGCTCCCCCTGCGGCGCGATGACCCGTGGGTCCGCGCGGTGGCGGTGCACGTCGTGCAGGTTGGGCACGAACCCGACCGACCGCCACGGGCCGTCGGCGTAGGCCTCCCGGGGCCAGAACCGGCCCCACAGCAGCGCCGGGTCCCCGAACACGGCCGGCACCGCGACGCCCGCCTCGCGCAGCAGCCGGTGCGTGAGGGGTCCGCGCACCGCCCGCACGTCGAGGTCCAGGCCGGGCGGCAGGTCGGCCTCCTTGCCGTTGACCCCGCTGCCCCAGACGACGTCGCCCGGCCCCGCGAGGTGCAGGATCGAGCCGACGGTGAGCAGCCGCCGGGCGGCGCCCCGCGCGGGGTCGACGCCGTGCTCGGCGAGCAGGCGCGCGACGAGCGCGGGGCCGAGCAGGTCGCCGACGTTGTTCACCCGGCGGCGCACGGGGACGAGCCGGCCGAGCCGCCCGGGCACGACGGGCCGCAGCGGGTTCCAGTGCACCACCTCGACGGTCATGCCCGGACCACCGCCCCGCGGACGCGCCGGGCGAGCGGACCGGCGGCCCGGCGCCCGAACGCGAGCGCGCTCTCGGCGGCGGCCCGCGGTCCGACGGCGGACCAGAGCGCCGCCGTCGTGCGCCGCACCGGGGGCAGGCCGTAGCACGCGGCGAAGTCGGCGTCGAGCGGGCGGGCGAGCCCGCGCAGGCGCTTGCCGGAGTGGTTCTCGCCGGTGTCCACGTGGTAGACCGCGCCGCGGAACGGCAGGGGCTCGAGCACCCGGCCCTGGTGCCGCGCGAACCACTCGACCGCGTGCCGGTGGGCGCCGAGCACGTGCTCGAGCCGGTCGCCGAACCCGGCGACGACCTCGTCCTGCGAGGCGGTCTCGTCGAGGTGGTCCGGCACGCCGTAGGCGTCGTACGGGACGACGAGGCACGTGCCGCACGTGCGGTGGAAGGCCGGCTGCCTGCGGTACGCCGACCGCGCGCCCGAGTACACCCAGCCCTCGTCGACCACCCAGCCCGGGTGCCCGCGGTGGCGGGCCGTGAAGGCGGCGAGGTCGCGGTGCACGAAGTCGTCGGCGTCGACGACCATGACGTGGTCGGGCGCGGCCTCGCGTGCGGCGAGCAGCCCGACGCCGATCTTGCTGCCCTTGTCCCGGACGAACCGCGCGCGGTCGGCGTGCGGGCCGTCGACGGCCCGCGGGGGCGGGAAACCGACGGGCACGAACCGCACCCGCTCGGGCAGCGCGAACGCGGGCTCCTGGTTGCCGACGACGAGCACCAGGTACTCGTCGCTCGTCTGCGCCGTGAGCGAGCCGAGCGTCGTGCGCAGCAGCTCCTCGACCCGCCCGTAGTCGGCGGCGTTGCGCGGGTGCCGCAGCGAGGTGACGAACGCGAGCATCACGCCGCCCACAGCCGCGCGGCCAGCTCGCGCGCCTCGTCGAGGTCGGCGGCCAGGACGGCGCCCCACACCGCTACCCCGACGGCGACGGCGAGCCACGGTCCGCCGTCGGGCAGGAGGCGGACGACGAGCGCGGCGCACGCCGCGGCGGCCCCGTGGCTCACGAACGCCCGCACGCCGTTGCCGAACAGCGCGCGGGCGGGGGCGCCCGCCACCCGCCCCACCCACCACAGCCCGAGCGGCCAGACGACGGCGGTCGACGCCGCGTACCCCAGCGCCGCCCCGGTCATGCCGAACCAGCTGCCCCCGGCGACCGCGAGCACGACGACGGGCCGGGTGGCCAGCGTGAAGCGCAGCAGCGCCCCGGTGCGCCCCGCCGACTGCAGCACCCAGCCCGGCGCGAACCCCGCGGCCTCGAGCACGCCGCCGATCGCGAGGACGGCGAGCGCGGGCGCGGCCGCCGCCCAGCGGGCCCCGAGCACGATCTCGACGACGGGCCCGGCGAGCGCGGACGCGAGCGCGAGGGCGGGCACGATCGTGTGCAGCAGCACCGTCTGCCCGGCCAGCAGGTAGGCGCGGTACCGCGCGGCGTCGTCCTGCACGCGGGACAGCACGGGCAGGGCCACGCGGTTGGCGGGCCAGGTGACCTGCCGGATCGGGAGCGCCATGAGCTGGTACACGCGGCTGTACAGGCCGGCCACGCCGGCGCCGAAGCGCACGCCGAGGATCACGGTGTCGATGTTGCGGGTCGCGTACCCGAGGAGCTGGGCGCCCAGCAGGTTCGACCCGTAGCGCACGAACGGCCGCACGGACACGTCACGCCGCGGCAGGCCGGGCACCCAGCGGGCGGCCAGGACGAGACCCGCCGACATCACGCTCGCCGCGACGAGCTGCTGCACCACGAGCGCCCAGTAGCCGCCGCCCGCGAGGGCCACGACGACGGCGGCGCACAGGCCCGCCGCGGGCCCCACGACGTCGGCGACGGCGGCGGCCCCGAGCCGCAGGCCGCGCACGAGGCTCGCGCGGTGCTGGGTCGCCAGGCTGTTGACGAGGAAGCTCAGCGACACCCAGCGGGTGACGTCCGCCAGCTCCGGCCGGCCGTAGAACGCGGCGACCAGCGGCGCGCACGCGATGCCCACCCCGGTCAGCACGGCGCCGACCACGGTGTTGAGCCAGAACAGGTTGTCCCGCTCGGCGTCCGACAGCGTGCGGGCCTGGATCGCGGCGTTCGCCAGGCCCGCGTCCCGCACCGTCTCCGCGACGCCGACCAGGGCCATGACCATGGCGAGGTAGCCGAACGCCTCGGGCTCGAGAAGCCGTGCGAGCACCACGAGGGAGACCGCCTGGACCGCGACCCTGAGCAGCTGCCCGCCCATCGTCACGGCGCCGCCGCGCGCGGCCTGGCGCCCGAGCGGCGTCGGGCCGGGCGCCACGGACGTGCCCGTCACGGCAGCCGGCCGACGGTGCGCGCGACCCGCCGGTACGCCTCGGCGTGCCGGATGCCCACGAGGTCCCAGTCGCGGTCGTCGAGGTGCGGGGGCACGCCGCGCTCCCGGACCAGGCGGGCGGCCGCGAGCGCCCGCAGCAGGTCGCCGCGCTGCAGCGTGCCGTCGAACATGATCACCCAGCCCTCGCCGACCTCGCGGGCGAGGGCGTCGGTGGCCTCGCTGCGCGGCACGAGCACGGGCCGGTCGAGCGAGAGGGCGAGCAGCGCCGCGCCGGAGTTGTGCATCTGCAGGTACGGCAGCACCACGAGCTCGGCGCGACGCACCTCGCGGGCGAGGTCGGCGTCGGGCACGAACTCGAGCCGGGCGGTGACGCGGGGGTCGGCGGCGGCGGCCCGGGCCACGTGGGCGGCGAGCGCGTCGTCCTGCGGCCTGCCCGCGATCGTGAGCCGCAGGCCCGGGTCCTGGATGCTCGCGAAGACCTCGAGCAGCCGCTCGATCCCCTTGTACCGGCGCACGAGCCCGAACTGCACGAGGCGGCCGGGCTCGGCGGCCGTGCCGGGGTCGGGCGGGAAGACGGAGCGGTAGTGGCCGTGCGGGATGGTGGCCGTGCGGACGCCGAGCGGCAGGGGGGTGGTGGGGTTGAGCCGGATCCACAGCTCGGTGCGGCGGGCGAGCGCGGCGAGGAAGGCGTGCTCGACGCGGTCGCCGGACTCGTGCGGCGTGAGGTTGTGGGCCGTGCGCACGACGGGCGTCTCGGTGAGCTCGATCCGCAGCAGGAGCAGCCAGGCGAGGAGGAGCTTGACGGCGCGCCCGAGCGCGGTGCGCTGCCGCACGAGGAACTCCGGCCAGTGCACGTGCAGCACGTCGTAGGAGCCGAAGATCGCCCGCCACCACGTGAAGGTGAGGATCCGGACGTCGGGCGTCGCGCTGCCGATCATGTGGTCGACGTACTGCGTGGTGCCGTCCGGCGGGGGCAGCACGTGCAGCACGCGGATCACGCCGCGGGCCAGGGGGTCGGGGGCGACGCGGCGGCGCGCGTCACCGCCCGCCCCCGTGCCTCGCTCCACAGGCCTCATGGTCCCGTCCGGCGCGGGGGACCGCATCTGGACCATCGCTGCGCGCCCCTCAGTACGCGCCGCTCGGCGCGATGATCTCGCGGGCGGTGCGCAGCATGATCCCGACGTCGCCGAGCAGGCTCCAGTTCTCGACGTAGTAGAGGTCGAGGCGGGTGCCCTGGTCGATCGACAGGTCGTTGCGGCCGCTCACCTGCCACAGCCCCGTGAGGCCCGGCTTGACGAGCAGCCGGCGGCGCAGCGCGTCGTCGTACTGCGCCACCTCCAGCGGCACCTGGGGCCGCGGGCCGACGAGGCTCATGTCGCCGCGCAGCACGTTGACGAGCTGGGGGAACTCGTCGAGCGAGTACGTGCGCAGGAACCGGCCGAGCGGCGTGACCCGCGGGTCGGCCTTGGGCTTGTAGAAGACGCCGACCTCGCCGTCGAGGACGTCGGCGAGGTCGGCCTCGGCGTCCTGCCGCATCGTGCGTAGCTTGTACAGCGTGAACGGGGCGCCGTTGAGGCCGATCCGCTGCTGCCGGAACAGGGCGGGCCCGGGGCTGGTCAGCCGCACGCACAGCCCGAGCACGAGCAGCGGCACGGCGACAACGAGCAGGAGGAGCGTCGCGACGACGAGGTCGAACACTCGCTTCACCGCGTGCTGCAGCCCGGTGTACCCCGGCGGGGACACCTGCACCACCGGCACGCCGTCGACGGGGGTGATGAGCAGCCGCGGGCTCGCGACGTCGGCCAGCGCGGGGACGACGACGAGCTCGGCGCCCGTGACCTCGAGGTCCCACGCGAGGCGCTTGAGCGTGGTGGGTGTCGCGCTGTCGGACGCCGTCACGGCCACGACGTCGGCGTCGATCGCCCGCGCGGCCTCCGCGGCGTCCTCGACCCGGCCGAGGACGGGCACGCCGTCGACGGGGGACGGGACGCCCGCCCCGCCGGGCAGGCACACGCCCACGACGACGAAGCCCGCCTCGTGCGCGCGCTCGACGCGGCGGCACAGGTCCAGCACCGCGTCCCGCGCGCCGACGACGAGGGTGCGTCGCCGGAACCGGCCCTGCGCGCGCTCGGCGTGCAGCCGGGTCGCGAGGACGCGCCGCCCGACCAGGAGCAGTGCCAGCCCGACCGGCAGCGTGACGGCGACGTACGAGCGCGCGAGGTCGAACTTCACGAGATAGCACACGACCGCGGCGAGCCCGAAGAGCGCGAGCGTGCCGCGGGCGACGCGCACGTACTCCTCGCGGCCCGAGCCGAGGATGCGGGGGCTGCGCGCCCCGGCGAGCCCGAGCGCGACGACCCAGGCCTCGGCGAGCGCGACGGAGATGAGCACGTACTGGCCGCCGCGGGGTTCGACGAGGTCGACCTGCACCTCGCGGTCGAAGCGCAGCACGTAGCCGAGGGCGACGGCGGCCACGACGGCGGCGAGGTCGGCCAGGAGCGCCCGGCGCGCGACGACGTCCTGCCAGGGCACGCCCGTCGGCCGGCGCGGCGTGGTGAGGGGGGCCGCGCGGCGGGCGGCCCGGTGGTCCAGCGGGGTGGTGAGCTCTGCTGCTTCGCGGTCGACGTGGTTACCGATGGTCACGGCAGCTCCTGGACGCGGGGTCACGCGGGTGGGGTGCGCGGGCGGCGGCACGCCGCGGGTCCTGACCGGGGAGGGTGAGGAGCCGCGGCGCGCCGCCTGTCCGGGACCGCTGGGGGTGGTCCGGCGGGTCAGTGCTGGCGGCGGGCCCGCACACGGGTCACGACGAGCGTCGTGACGCCGACGAGCAGCAGGGCGCCCGCCGCGGCGAGGTACGGGAGGCTCGTCGACCCGGTCGCCGCCAGGTTCCCGTCGTCGCCGGGTGCGTCACCGGCGCCGGCCGCGACGGCCGTGAGAGTGTACGTCTCGGACAGCGGGGTGCCGTCCGCGGCGAACACCTGCTCGGTGTAGTCACCGGGTGCCGAGACCGTCTCGGAGGCGGTGGCGGTCCCGTCCTCGTCGAGCACGAGCTCGACCGAGTCGGTGCCCGCCACGTCGACGTCCGAGCCCGCCCCCGCCGCCTGGCCGGCGAACGTGGTCTGCACGGTGACGGTGGTGGACGCCAGGTCGGTGCACGACACGGTGAGGTCGAACGGCTCACCGACCGTGACGGTCTGGCTCTCGAAGGTGATGACGCACGGGAATTCGCTGTAGTCGGTGTCCGCGTGGGCGGCACCGGCCGGTGCCAGCGCGGCCGCCGCGGCGATCGCGATGGCGCTGAACAAGCGTCGAAGCATGTGTTCCGTCCCCTGGATAGTGGGTTGAACCTGCACGTGATAGGTGCCTGGGCACCGGTCTGCGCGCCCGGCATATCCAGCTCGGTGACACGCCCAGGGGGAATCATTTCCCGAATGTCACCTTCACCGGCCTGGGGCCTGGTGTGGTGCGGACAATGACATCCCCGCCCTGGTGTTTCCCAGAGATGATGACATAGGTCACAGATGCTGTCTTGCCGGGATGAAGCTCTATGTCATCGAATACTCTCGACAATTCATCGTGCTTCTGCGGAGAAAACCCGATTTTCTCGGAGTTTTCGGACGCCGCGACGACTATTCCTCCCGCCGGTGCGTACACCACCGAGCGCAGGCGGATGCGGCCCGGCTCCTCCTCACCGCGGCCCACCACGTAGTCGGGCAGCCGGGCCGCCGCGCCCGGGTCGACGCGCGAGGAGTAGGTGACCGTGACGTCGAACCGGCGCGACCCGTCGGGCCGCCGCTCGCGCTCGACGACGTCGACGGCGGTGTCGAGGTAGTACCCGATCTTCGCCATCTGCAGCCCGTGCGTGAACACGCCGACGACGGGCCGGGAACCGTCCACCCCGCGCAGCCCGCCGCCGAGCACCGTGCCCTCGAGCAGCTCGGCCTCCGACCGCTCGGCCGACCACACGAGCAGCCGCCCCTCGCGGGCCGCGCCGGCGAGGGCCTCGACCATGCCTCCGGCCCGCCCGGCGCCCGACGACAGGGACGCGAACGCGGTCTCCGCGACGTCCGCGAAGATCCGGTCGGCGCCGGCAGGCGTCTCGGTGAGGTACACGCCGTTGATGAGGTACCCCACGAGGCCCGCACCCGCGAGCCGCCTGCCGGGCGTGACCTCGAGCGGGCCCGTGACCTGCAGCATCCCGGCGAGGGCCGCCGGGTCGACGGCGAGCACGCCGTCCACGGTCTGGCCCGTCTCGCGTGCCCACATGGCGCGCGCGATCTCCGCGGTGCGCGGGAAGTCCGGGGTCGCCGTCGCGTTCTGCAGCCAGCGGCCGACCTTGTCCCCGAAGACGGCCCGCTCGTCGTCGGTCAGCGGGGCGGCCGGCCGCGCGAAGGGGCCGACCTCGCTCGCGGGCATCTGCCGCGTGAGCTCGATGCGCCCCTCGTCGGCGTGCAGGACGAGCACCGTGCCGACGATGCCGCCCAGCGCGCGCGGCTCGGCGTTGTTCTGCACCAGCACGAGGTAGTCCCGCGGCCCCTCGGCACCGAGCATGGGAGGGATGAGCGCGGCGGCGCGGGCCGCCGTCGCCGTCGACGTGCGCAGGCCCCCGAGCTGCTGCTCGAGGTCGGCCACAGCTCGTCCGACCTGCGGCAGCATCAATGAGCCGCCGACCCGCCCGACCCGCTGCTGCGCGTCGCCGATGGCCTGGTCGGCCTGCGCGACGTCGGGGGCGACGCGCACGAGCGGCGCGAGGTCGATGCGGCCGTCGCGCGGCGCGAACGCCGCGGGGTCCGCCACCTGGACGACGGCGGCGAGCTGCGGCAACGCCCCCACGGCGAGCCCGTCGACCACGGCGGCCATGGTCGAGACCGCCTCGACCGTCGGCCCGACGCCCGGCAGCCGCCCCGCGAGCGACCAGTGCGGGCCGCTCGTCGCGTCCCTGGCCTCGGCGGCCTGGTGCTGCAGCCCGGCGACGCCCGCGTCGAGCCGGTCCGTGCGCCCCGCGACGGCGTCGGCGTGCAGCCGGGCCACACCCTGCGCCGCCTGCTCGAGCGCTGACCGTGCGCGTAGCGCGTCGACCACGACCCACGCGAGCACCAGCGCGAGCGCCGTGAGCAGCCCGGCGAGAGCCAGGAGCGCGACCTTGAGCACCCGGCGGCGCCGACGCGTCCAGAACGCCGGCCGCCGCAGCGGGGGCTTCTCCCACCGGGGCGCCGGCGGGTCGCCGCTCCTGCGCAGGGGCAGCACGGCGGCGCCCTGCCCGGGAACTGATTCCTGCGGTGTGTCGAAAGGGCTGTCGGGAACCCGGAGAACCGGTACGTCCGCCCACTTGTCGCCCCATCCAGGATGTGTCACCAGACCTCCTGACGGTGTGGTGCGCGACACGTTACCCGCGGAATTCCGGCCGGGCGCGCCGGAATTCAGCCGTTTGCATTTATCCCGCGAATTTCCATCCCTTTCGATCAACCTTTCCGGAAACCCAGGGAATATCCCGCGACATTCCGGATAGAATGCCGTCCACGCCCGTGCCGCCCCGAGAGAGGAACCCGTCATGACGTTCACCGTGCTCGCGGTCTGCACCGGCAACATCTGCCGGTCCCCCGCCGTCGAGACACTGCTGCGCCACGCCCTCGACGACTCGGTCGTGGTCGGCAGCGCGGGGACGGGCGCGCTCGTCGGCCACCCGGTCGCCGAGCCCATGGCCGCGCTGCTGGCCGACGACGGGTTCGCGCCCGACGGCTTCGCGGCCCGCCTGCTCACACCCGGCCTCGTCGAGCAGGCCGACCTCGTGCTCGCCCTCACCACGACCCACCGCGCCCGCGTGGTCGAGGTCGTGCCCGCCGCCGTGCGCCGCACCCTCACCCTGACCGAGCTCGGCAGGCTCGCCGGCACGCTGCCCGCCGGGGCCGTCACCGGGGCGGACGACGCCGCGCGGTTCGCCGCCCTGCTGCCCGCCGCCGTCGCCGAGCGCCCGCGCCATGCCGGGCGCCGGTACGACGACGACGTCGTCGACCCGTACGGCCGCTCCGCGGCGACCTACCGGCGCTCGTACGAGCAGATCCGCGAGGCGCTGACGCCGGTCGTGTCCGCGCTGCGGGCATGAGGGCGCTTTCACCCCCGCTCCGCCGGGCTTGACGAGGCCTTTTCCGTAGACTGGCGACGTGCCGACGATCCGAACCCTGCTGGCGCACCCGGAGCTGCGCCGGCCGAGCCCGCCTCCGCCGCGGGCCGACCTCTTCCGGGTGTTCGGCGCGGGCATCGGCCTGTTCGCGATCGGCCTGGTGGTGACGCTCGTGCTGCGGTTCGCCGCGGGCGGGAGCATGGCGTCGGTCGGGATCTGCGCGGCGGGGATGGCCCTCGGCGGGCTCGGCCTGCTCTGGGCGCGCAGGCACCGCTGACCCCGGCGGGCGCGCGCCGCCGGGGCCCGGTCAGGGCCAGGCGCGCTCGGCGTCCAGCCGTTCGGCGCGGGCCGGGTCGCGCAGCGCCGCCTCGAGCAGGAGCCTGTCGGCACCCGTGATCTCCGCGAGGGCGCGGGCCAGCCCCTCGGCCGACGCCGCGTGCGGCACCGCTGCCTCGTCCGTCCCGGACACCCACCACGCCACCGGCGTCCCCTCGACGGTCAGCTCGTCGTGGCGTCGCCAGGTCGCGGGGGCGTCCGGTACGAGCGCCCGCACCCGCTCGTCCAGCGCGGTCGGCACGCCCGGGGCGTCGGGCGTCACGCCGGGGTCGCCGTCGTAGGGCAGGTCGAGCAGGTCGGCGAGGTCCTCCGCGACGTCGGCCGGCGCGGGCACGACCGGGCCGAGCTGGGCCCAGCGTGGCGAGGAGGCGACCGCGAGGTCGTCCACGGCCTCGACCGTGACGCCGGCCGGCCCGAGGGCGGGCAGCCGCGCGGGGGTCAGCGGCCCCGCGTCCTCG
>NZ_JABEMG010000077.1 GCF_013004695.1 Promicromonospora citrea | reverse complement strand
CGCCCGGCCCAGGAGCCTCAGGTCGCCGTCGTCCCGGCCGGGCGCGACGACGTCGTGTCCGACCGGCTCGCCGACCGCCTCGCCGAGCGCACCGCGATGGCACGCCACCGGTTCTGGCGGCGGCTCGGCTGGACCGTCGCCGCCCTGGCGGCCGCGGCCGCGCTCGTCTGGGGCGCGTTCTTCTCGCCGCTGCTCGCGCTGGACGCCGACCAGGTGCGGGTCTCGGGCGAGGGCACGACCGTCGACGCGGGCGAGGTGCGGGACGCGGTGACCGCGCACGCGGGCGTGCCGCTGCCGCGCCTGGACACCGTGGGTCTGCGTGAGCAGATCCTCGCGATGAACGCCGTCAAGGACGTGCACATCGCCCGCGCGTGGCCCGACGGGCTCGACGTCGTGCTCACGTCCCGCGAACCGGTGGCCGCCGTGCCGCAGAGCGGCGGCGAGCACGCCCTCATGGACGCCGACGGCGTCCAGGTCGCCACCGTGCGGGAGGTCCCCGACGGACTGCCGGCCATCCGCGTCTCGCTGTCCGACGGCGCGGCCGGCCACCGCGCGCTGGACGCGGCCCTGCAGGTGCTCGGCGCGCTGCCGCGGACCCTGGCGGGCGAGATCAGCACGGTGAGCGCCGCGACCCAGGACGACGTGCGTACCACGCTGTCCGACGGCCGGGTGATCCGGTGGGGGAGCGGCGACGAGGTGGAGCTCAAGATCCGGGTGGCCGAGACGCTGCTGGAGGCCGAGCCGTCCGCGCGGACGATCGACGTCTCCTCGCCCGCGCTGCCGGTCACGAACTGACGGCTCGTTCGCCACACGGGAATCACACACGTGTGATTTGCTGCGTGCATCGTTGCGCGACACGCGCGACGATGTCTTCGACACACCTCGACGGCGCACCTACCGTCGAACTCAGCAGCAACCTGACATAACTCTAACCCTCTACCTCAACCTGAGACTTCGGGAGGGACGAGAGTCGGGACTCGGGACCCGAATCGAAAGGCGACGACGTGGCAACTCCGCAGAACTACCTGGCAGTGATCAAGGTGGTCGGCATCGGCGGCGGTGGTGTGAACGCCGTCAACCGCATGATCGAGGTCGGCCTCAAGGGCGTCGAGTTCATCGCGATCAACACCGATGCCCAGGCTCTCCTCATGTCCGACGCCGACGTCAAGCTCGACGTCGGCCGCGAGCTCACGCGTGGCCTCGGTGCGGGTGCCGACCCGGAGGTCGGCAAGAAGGCCGCGGAGGACCACGCGGAGGAGATCGAGGACGTCCTGCGCGGCGCCGACATGGTCTTCGTCACCGCGGGCGAGGGCGGCGGCACCGGCACGGGCGGCGCGCCGGTCGTCGCGCGGATCGCGCGCTCGCTGGGCGCGCTGACCGTCGGTGTGGTGACGCGGCCGTTCACGTTCGAGGGTCGCCGGCGCGCCGTCCAGGCCGAGAGCGGCATCGAGAACCTCCGCGACGAGGTCGACACGCTGATCGTGATCCCGAACGACCGGCTGCTGTCGATGTCCGACCGGAACGTGTCCGCGATCGCGGCGTTCCACTCGGCCGACCAGGTGCTGCACTCCGGTGTCCAGGGCATCACGGACCTCATCACGACGCCGGGTCTCATCAACCTCGACTTCGCCGACGTCAAGTCCGTCATGCAGGGCGCGGGCTCCGCGCTCATGGGCATCGGTTCGGCCCGGGGCGAGGACCGCGCGGTGCAGGCCGCCGAGCTGGCGATCTCCTCTCCGCTCCTCGAGGCGTCGATCGACGGTGCCCACGGCGTGCTGCTCTCCATCCAGGGCGGCAGCGACCTGGGCCTGTTCGAGGTGCACGAGGCCGCACGCCTGGTGCAGGAGGCCGCGCACCCGGAGGCCAACATCATCTTCGGTACGGTCATCGACGACGCCCTGGGCGACGAGGTGCGGGTCACCGTCATCGCCGCGGGCTTCGACGGCGGGCTGCCCAAGGAGCGCAAGGACAACCGCGCGCTCGGCCAGGTCGCGGGAGCGGGCACGCGGAGCCCCGCGACGGCGCCGGTCCCGCTGCCGGACATGGCCGACGCCGCGCGCCGGGCGCCCGAGCAGCAGCACGCGGGCAACGGGATGCCGCCGTCGGTCCCGCCGGCGCAGCAGCCCTCGCCGGTCTCGACGCTGCCGCGCGTGATCGACGACGAGTCCTCGGACGACGTGCCGCGCACGCTCGACGAGCCCGCCGTCGTGGTGCAGGGTTCGTTCGCCCGCCAGGAGGTGGGGCGCGAGCAGCAGCCCGAGCGCGTCGAGGTGCCGCCGGTCTACGACGAGCACCCGCGGCGCACCGACGCGGACCTGGACGTGCCCGACTTCCTCAAGTGACCCGCGTGCGCGCCGCGTCCGCGCGGACGGCCCGGCCGGTACGCTCGCACGCGTGAGCGACACCCAGGTCCTTCCCGGCGTGCACCCCGTCGCCCTCGGCGACGGGGTGCACGCCTTCTTCACGTCCGCGGCCGGCGGCGTCTCGCCGGCCCCGTGGTCGACGGCGGCCGCGGCCGACGGCTCGGACGCCGGGCACGGGCTCAACCTCGGGCTCAACGTCTCCGACGACCCCGCACGGGTGGCCGTCAACCGGGCACGCGTGGCGCGGCACCTCGGCGCGCCTGTCGCGTACGCCACCCAGGTGCACGGCGCCACCGTGCTCCCGCTGGGCGGTGCGGAACGCGAGCTCTGGTCCGCGCCCGAGCCGCCCGGGACGGCGGGGGAGGGCGACGCGCTCGTCACCACCGAAGGGCGTCTCGGTCTCGGCGTGCTGGTCGCCGACTGCGTGCCGGTGCTGCTCGCCGACCCGGTCGCCCGCGTCGTCGCCGTCGCGCACGCGGGCCGCAAGGGCGTGCTGTCCGGCGTCGTGCTCCGCGCGCTGGACGCCATGGTCGAACGCGGCGCCGACCTCGCGCGCGTGCGCGCCGCCGTCGGGCCCGCGGTGTGCGGGCTCTGCTACGAGGTGCCCGCCGCGATGCGGGACGAGGTGGCCGCCGCGGTGCCGCAGACGTTCGCCACGACGCGGGCGGGCACGCCGGGCCTCGACCTGCCTGCCGGTGTGGTCGCGCAGCTCGCGGAACGCGGCGTCGCCGCCGTCCGCGTGGACCGCTGCACGCTCGAGGAGGAGGCCCTCTTCTCGCACCGCAGGGCGAGCGTGTCGGGTACCACAACAGGACGCCAGGCCGGCATCATCGCGCTCATTTGACGCCGCCCGGCGCGTCGGCGGAGGCCCGCGACACGCCCGGGTTAGGCTCGTGACCTGCGAAATCACACGGATGTCGTTTTTAGCGAGCGTCTGCTGAACAACTTTGGCAAAGTTGTTCGTGGCACGGCGTGTCGCGCTTCCGGGTCGGATTGCGCCGGGCTACTTTTGTCAAGGCAACCCCGACGAGGGGTCAAGGCCAGACCTGTTGGACGGGCCGTTGACAGAAGGACGCACAGCAGGCGACGAACGGAGAGAGAGCGATGGCCGGAGCACTTCGCAAGACCATGCTGTATCTGGGCCTCGCCGACGATCAGGGCGAGCCGGAGTACCTCGACGAGTACGACGAGGGCCTGGAGGAGAACGTGGAGGACCACCGGCACGCACAGGTCACGCCGTTGCACCGCGACGGTGTGCCGCGTGAGGCCCTGTCCTCCTCGGACCTGCGCCGTATCACCACGGTGCACCCCCGCTCGTACAACGACGCACGGAGCATCGGCGAGGCCTTCCGCGCCGGCACGCCCGTGATCATGAACCTCTCCGACATGGACGACGCGGACGCCAAGCGCCTGGTCGACTTCTCCGCGGGGCTCATCTTCGGCCTGCACGGCTCGATCGAGCGGGTGACCAACAAGGTCTTCCTGCTCTCGCCCGAGCACGTGGAGATCGCCGCCGAGGAGCAGGTCGCGCAGGACCGTCCGAACGGTCGCGGCGGGTTCTACAACCAGAGCTGACACACCACCACGACGAGACCTGGGCGGAGGGCGGTCGCTGCGGCGGACGCCCTCCGCTCATGTCTGCGCACGCCTGCGGTGCCGGCGGGGCAGAACACGTTAGGTTGTGCCTTGTGACTCTGATCCTGCAGTTCATCGGTTTCCTGCTGTGGCTGTTCATCCTGTTCCTCATCGGCCGGCTCGTCTTCGACTGGGTCCAGTTCTTCGCGCGGGACTGGCGGCCGCGCGGCGTCCTGCTGGTCGTCGCCGAGGCGGTCTACACGGTCACGGACCCGCCGCTGCGGTTCCTGCGCCGGCTCATCCCGCCGCTGCGGCTCGGCCAGGTGCAGCTCGACCTGGCGTTCATCGTCCTGTTCTTCGCGGCGTCGATCCTGTCGTCGATCGTCGGGCAGGCCGCCGCGCGCGTCTGAGGGGCGAAAAAGTGGGGGATCTGTGCTGGTTCCTGGCAGGCGAGCCCGGCAGGTCCTGCGCGAGCGGCGCGAAACCAATTACCGATGCATGGATCTGCGCTGGGGTGAGGCGGCACACTCTGTGAGGAAATCGTGCCCGGGGGTGCTCCCGGTGTCCGGCGCTCATCTCGTCCGCTACCGTGGTTGGCGGCGGAGGGCGTGTGGCTGGACAGCGCCGACGTCCGATTCCTGCGTTCCTACGTTCTAACTTTCGAGGTGACACGATGGCACTGCTGACGGCAGAGGACATCCTCAACAAGAAGTTCTCCGCGACGAAGTTCCGCGAGGGCTACGACGTCGAGGAGGTCGACGACTTCCTGGACGAGGTCGTGCGGACCCTGACCAACGTCCAGGAGGAGAACGAGAGTCTTCGGCAGAAGGTCGCCGCCGCCGAGCGGCGGATCGCTGAGCTGTCGCGCAGCGAGGCCGCAGGCCGTGCGCAGGCCGCCCCCGTCGCCGCCCCGGTCATGCCGTCCGGCCCGGCCGGCGCGAAGACGGGTCCGGAGCCCGAGTCGGCCACCGGGATGCTCCAGCTCGCCCAGAAGCTGCACGACGACTACGTGCGCTCGGGCCAGGAGGAGGGCGACCGTCTGATCGCCGAGGCCAAGACGGAGGGTGCGCGCATCGTGCGCGACGCCGAGGAGACCTCGCACCGCACGCTGTCCCAGCTCGAGCAGGAGCGCTCGCTGCTGGAGCGGAAGATCGACGAGCTGCGCCTGTTCGAGCGGGACTACCGCACGCGTCTGAAGAGCTTCCTGCAGAACCTGCTCGGCGACCTCGACGCCCGTGGCTCGGCCCTGCCGCCGCGCAACAACCAGCAGTCGGGTCGCCAGGCCGAGATGGCCCAGGGCATCTGACCGCAGGAGCGGGACCTCGCGGCCGGGAGGCCGCACCCCCAGCCCACACGCACGGCGGCCGGCGTCCCCACCTCGCCGACCGGCCGCCGCGGCGTGCGGACGCACGGCGGGGCACGCCACACGGCGTGCCCCGTTGTGCGTCTGCCCTGATGTGCTTACGCTTCGGTGACTTGACCACCCGGGGCGACCGCGAAGGGGAACCCATGACCAAGATCTCGACTGCCACGCGAGCCGCGATCAAGCACGAGTTCCCGAACCTGGCGCGCGACGTGAAGCAGTTCCCCGTCCGCGACGGCGAGGAACCCTGGACGCTGCGCGAGGTCGAGGAGCTCGCTGCCCTCCTGCTGGAGGACAAGGAACGGCTCGAGCGCGAGCTGCACGTGGCGGACAAGGAGCTGTCGGACCTCTTGCG
Organism: Promicromonospora citrea; assembly: GCF_013004695.1. Classification (GTDB taxonomy): domain Bacteria; phylum Actinomycetota; class Actinomycetes; order Actinomycetales; family Cellulomonadaceae; genus Promicromonospora; species Promicromonospora citrea. The sequence continues at coordinate 17,517 of NZ_JABEMG010000077.1, read as the reverse complement.
CAACTCCGGCGACGGCGCCGGCGACGACCAGGCGGACTACGGCTCGAGCGCGCTGGAGCGGGAGCAGGAGCTCACGCTGGTCAACAACATGCGCGACCTGCTCGAGCAGACGAACCACGCGCTGGACCGCATCCGCAAGGGCACGTACGCGACGTGCGAGGTGACGGCGCTGCCGATCGGCAAGGCGCGCCTGCAGGCGTTCCCGCGGGCGACGCTCTCGGTCGAGGCCAAGGCGCGCGAGGAGCGACGCGGCGCCTGACCGAACCCGCCACGACCCGGATATCAATTCTGTGATGTCCGGGTCGTGGCAGTTTTTGGCGCAATTCCCTCGGTACTCGGTCCAGGAATGTCGGCTTTCGTGCCGACTGTGCGCGTTGTCGTTCCGATTGACAGGGTGAAATTTCCCCCGGATGCTCGTCGAGGTGAATCACACGTGTGTGATTCACCGGTCTTTCCGACGAGCACTATCAAGGGGGAAAACACAATGATCCGAGGATTCCGTGCGACCTGTCGCGCAGGGGCTGCGGTCGTCATGTCGGCCGGCCTGGTCGTCGCCGCGGCGACGGGTGCGAGCGCGATGGTGCAGGGGGACGCGCCGGAGCTGATCAGCGCACCCTCCACCGACAGCGTCGCGGACGCGGCCGCCCACGCGGCGGACGTGCTCGGCACCACGAACCCGCTCGGCGTGGTCGGCGTCGACGGCGCCCTGGACGTGCTCGAGGGCTACGGCCTCGACGAGGCGCCCGTCGGTGTCGACGGCGTGATGGTCCCCGAGGAGGTCGCCACGGTCGGCGACGTCGTCGAGATCGAGCGCGACGGCAGCTTCAACGCGCTGAACAACGTGTGCGTCGCTCCCTGGTACTGGGAGGGCCCGGGCAACGTGGGCAGCACCGCCAACGTGACCGACTACGCCGCCTGCAACGGCGACGTCGAGCTGGGTGGCGACGGTTCCGTCAACATCCTGAACAACGTGTGCGTCGCCCCGTGGCACTGGGACGGCCCGCTCAACCTGTTCAACACGGGTAACTTCACCACCTACGCGGCCTGCAACTGATCTCAGGCGCCACGTGGTCGCGAGGCCCTTTCCCGGAATCCCGGGAAAGGGCCTCGCCCTTGTGCCCGGGAAATATCCGCCGACGGGCGCGGAGGGCCTCGTCCCCGGCACGGCCCGCGGCGTGGGACACTTTGCCTGATGTCTACTCCCGCTGAACCCTCCGCCGTCTCGCGCGGCAGCCGGTCCCTCGTGGTCTGGACCGCTGTGCTCGCCGCCGTCGTGCTCGCCGCGGACCAGCTCACCAAGTGGTGGGCCGAGTCGGCCCTCGTCGCGAACGATCCCACGATCCCCCTGGTGGGTGACCTGCTGGGCATCCGGCTCATCTACAACCCCGGTGCCGCGCTGTCGCTCGCATCGGGCTACACGTGGATCCTGACGATCGTCGTGACGGTGGTCGTCGTGTTCATCGTCCGGGCGATCGGGCGCCTGGGCTCGCGCGGGTGGGCCGCGGCGCTCGGCCTCCTGCTCGGCGGCGCGCTCGGCAACCTCGTGGACCGTCTCCTCAGGGAGCCCGGGTTCGCGCGCGGGCACGTCGTGGACTTCATCGACTACGCGGGCTTCTTCGTCGGCAACGTGGCCGACATCGCCGTCGTCTCGGCCGCCGTGCTCATCGCACTGCTCTCGCTGCGCGGGATCGGGCTCGACGGGCGCAGGCACACGGACGAGCCCGATGTCGCGGGACCGGACGCCACGGGATCCACGGGACCGGACGCCGAGGGACCGGACGCCGTGGGACCGGACGTCACGGGACCGGACGCCGCGCAGCCCGGCCCCGCGGCGCCGACCGCGACGCCCGTCGACCGCGGCGACGTCGCCTGATGGCGCTGCGGACCCTGCCCGTCCCGGACGGGCTCGCCGGCGACCGTGTCGACGCCGCCCTCGCCCGCATGCTCGGCTTCTCGCGCACGCGGGCGGCCGAGCTCGCGGAGGCGGGCGCTGTCCGGCTCGACGGCCGCACCGTGCGCAAGTCGGACCGTGTGGTGCCGGGCGGCTGGCTCGAGGTGGACGTGCCCGACGAGCGGCCCGCCGCCGAGGTGGTGCCGGAGCCCGTGCCCGGCATGGGCATCGTGTACGACGACGACGACCTCGTCGTGATCGACAAGCCGGTCGGTGTCGCGGCGCACCCGTCGCCGGGCTGGACCGGCCCGACCGTGGTCGGCGCGCTGCTGGCGGCCGGCTACCGGGTCTCGACGTCGGGCGCGGCGGAGCGGCAGGGCATCGTGCACCGGCTCGACGTCGGTACGTCCGGCCTCATGGTCGTGGCCAAGTCGGAGCCCGCCTACACGGGGCTCAAGCGGGCCTTCAAGGAACGCACGGTCGACAAGGTCTACCACGCGCTCGCGCAGGGGCACCCGGACCCGACGTCGGGCACGATCGACGCGCCGATCGGCCGGCACCCCGGCTCGGACTGGAAGTTCGCGGTGACGGCCGACGGCAAGCCGTCGGTGACGCACTACGAGACCCTGGAGATGCTCCCGGCGGCCTCGCTGCTCGAGGTGCACCTGGAGACCGGACGGACGCACCAGATCCGCGTGCACATGGCCGCGCTGCGGCACCCGCTCGTCGGTGACCTCACCTACGGCGCCGACCCCGTGCTGGCCTCGAAGGTCGGGCTCGCACGGCAGTGGCTGCACGCGCACCGGCTGGGCTTCGAGCACCCGGTGGCGGGGCGCTGGGTCGAGGTGGAGTCGGCGTACCCGGCGGACCTCGAGGCGGCGCTCGAGGTGGTGCGCGGGGCGTACTCGTGAGTGTGAGAAGAGGCTCGGCGCGGGACACGCGGAGTGTCACACAGCAGTTCTAAGATCGACGCCATGCCCACCGCCACGAGTGACGACTTCGTTCATCTCCACGTCCACACCGAGTTCTCGATGCTGGACGGCGCGGCCCGGGTCGGTGACCTCATGGAGGAGGTCGCGCGGCAGGGGCAGCGCGCCATCGCGACCACCGACCACGGCTACCTGTTCGGCGCGCACGAGTTCTGGGCGCAGGCGAACAAGGCGGGCATCAAGCCGATCATCGGTGTCGAGGCGTACGTCACCCCGGGTACCAGCCGGTTCGAGCAGACGCGCGTCCGGTACGGCGAGGCGGGCCAGGAGTCCGACGACGTGTCGGCGCGCGGTGCGTACACGCACATGACGCTGCTGAGCAAGAACAACACCGGCATGCACAACCTGTTCCGGGCGTCGTCGCTGGCCTCGCTGGAGGGCCAGATGGGCAAGTGGCCCCGCATGGACCGCGAGCTCCTGGAGCGGTACCACGAGGGCCTCATCGCGACGACGGGCTGCCCGTCGGGCGAGATCCAGACCCGTCTGCGGCTCGGGCAGTGGGACGAGGCGGTCCGGCAGGCGGGCGAGCTGCAGGAGATCTTCGGCAAGGAGAACTACTACGTCGAGCTCATGGACCACGGGCTCGACATCGAGACCCGGGTGACCAAGGAGCTCCTCGAGCTGTCGAAGACCATCGGCGCACCGCTCGTGGCGACCAACGACCTGCACTATGTGCGGGAGGAGGACGCCACCAGCCAGGAGGCCCTGCTCGCCATCAACTCGGGCTCGACGCTGGACGACCCGAACCGGTTCAAGTTCGACGGCACCGGCTACTACGTGAAGTCGGCGGCCGAGATGCGGCGGGTCTTCAAGGAGCTGCCCGAGGCGTGCGACAACACGCTCCTCATCGCCGAGCAGTGCGAGGTCTCGTTCGACACGTCGGCCAACTACATGCCCCGGTTCCCCGTCCCCGAGGGCGAGGACGAGATCTCCTGGTTCGTCAAGGAGGTCGAGGCGGGCCTGCAGCGGCGCTACCCGAACGGGTACTCCGACGCGGTGCGCAAGCAGGCCGACTACGAGGTCGAGGTCATCATCCAGATGGGCTTCCCGGGGTACTTCCTCGTGGTCGCCGACTTCATCAACTGGTCCAAGCGCCAGGGCATCCGCGTCGGGCCGGGCCGTGGCTCGGCAGCCGGGTCGATGGTCGCCTACCTCATGGGCATCACCGAGCTCGACCCGCTCGAGCACGGGCTCATCTTCGAGCGCTTCCTCAACCCGGAGCGCGTCTCCATGCCCGACGTCGACGTCGACTTCGACGAGCGTCGGCGCGGGGAGGCCATCAAGTACGTCACCGAGAAGTACGGCGACGACCGCGTCGCCCAGATCGTCACCTACGGCACCATCAAGGCCAAGCAGGCCATCAAGGACTCCGCGCGGCTGCTCGGCTTCCCCTTCGCCATGGGGGAGAAGCTGACCAAGGCGATGCCGCCCGCCGTCATGGGCAAGGACATCCCGCTGTCGGGCATCTTCGACCCGAAGCACCCCCGATACCCCGAGGCGGCCGAGTTCCGGCAGGTGCACGACACCGACCCCGAGGCGCAGCGCGTCGTCGAGCTCGCGCGCGGTATCGAGGGTCTGAAGCGCCAGTGGGGCGTGCACGCCGCCGGCGTCATCATGTCGAGCGAGCCGCTCATCGACATCATCCCGATCATGAAGCGCCCGCAGGACGGCGCGATCATCACGCAGTTCGACTACCCGACGTCCGAGGGCCTCGGCCTGATCAAGATGGACTTCCTCGGGCTGCGGAACCTGACCATCCTCGACGACGCGCTCGAGAACATCGTGGCGAACGGCAAGGAGCCGGTCGACATCGAGAACGTGGCGCTCGACGACAAGCCGACCTACGAGCTGCTCGCCAGCGGCAACACGCTCGGCGTGTTCCAGCTCGACGGCGGCCCCATGCGCTCGCTGCTGCGCCAGATGCGGCCCGACAACTTCGAGGACGTCTCCGCCGTCATCGCGCTGTACCGGCCGGGCCCGATGGGCATGAACTCGCACATCAACTACGCCCTGCGCAAGAACGGGCAGCAGAAGATCGAGGCGATCCACCCCGAGGTGGTCGAGCCGTTCGCGGAGATCCTGGACGAGACGTACGGCCTCATCGTCTACCAGGAGCAGGTGCAGCGTGCCGCGCAGATCATGGCCGGCTACTCGCTCGGCCAGGCCGACCTGCTCCGCCGCGCCATGGGCAAGAAGAAGCCCGAGGTGCTGGCCAAGGAGTACGTGAACTTCGAGAAGGGCGCCAAGGAGAAGGGGTTCAGCGACGCCGCGATCAAGGCGGTGTGGGACACCCTGGTGCCGTTCGCGGGCTACGCCTTCAACAAGGCGCACTCGGCCGGCTACGGTCTCGTCGCGTACTGGACGGCCTACCTCAAGGCCAACTACCCGGCCGAGTACATGGCGGGCCTGCTCCAGTCGGTGGGCGACAACAAGGACAAGATGGCGCTCTACCTCAACGAGTGCCGCCGCATGGGCATCACGGTGCTGCCGCCGGACGTCAACGACTCGTCCGCGAAGTTCACCGCCGTCGGGGGAGACATCCGCTTCGGCCTCACCGGCGTGCGCAACGTGGGGCGCAACGTGGTCGACGCGATCGTCGAGACGCGCGAGACCAAGGGCGCCTTCACGTCGTTCCAGGACTTCCTCGACAAGGTGCCCGCCACGGTCTGCAACAAGCGCACCATCGAGTCGCTCATCAAGGCCGGGGCGTTCGACTCGCTCGGGCACACGCGGCGCTCGCTGCTCGTGGTGCACGAGCAGGCCGTCGACTCGGTGATCAGCGTCAAGCGCAAGGAGGCGGAGGGCCAGTTCGACCTGTTCGCCGACTTCGGCGGGGACGACGACGCGGGCATGGGCTTCTCGGTCGAGGTGCCGGACCTGCCCGACTGGGAGAAGAAGCAGAAGCTCCAGTTCGAGCGCGAGATGCTCGGCCTGTACGTGAGCGACCACCCGCTGTCCGGCCTGGAGCACGTGCTCCAGCGCGCCGCCGACACGTCGATCGCCTCGCTGCTCGCCGACGAGCACCGGCCCGACAACTCGGTGGTGACCGTGGCGGGCCTGCTCACCTCGGTGCAGCGCAAGATGAGCAAGAACGGCAACCCGTGGGCCGCCGTGACCGTCGAGGACCTGGAGGGTGCCGTCGAGGTCATGTTCTTCGGCGAGACCTACCTCGCGTACTCGACGATGCTCGCCGAGGACCAGGTGGTCGTGCTGCGCGGCAAGGTGCGCCGCCGCGACGAGTCGATGTCGCTGCAGGCCATGGAGGTGGCCCTGCCGGACGTCACCGTCGGGTCCGACACGCCGCTGGCCGTGACGGTGCCGCACACGCGCGCGATCGAGCCGACCATGGTGCGGCTGCGCGAGGTGCTCGCCACGCACCCGGGCTCGGCCGAGGTGCACATCGCGGTCGCCGAGCCGGGCAAGAAGACGATCGTGCGCGCCGCCGACACGCTGCGGGTCGAGAAGTCGCCCGCGCTGTTCGGCGACCTCAAGGCGCTGCTCGGCCAGGGCTGCCTGTCGTGACGACCTCCCCGACCGGCCCGGCGGGCACGGCCTCGGACAACGCCCGCTACGACGAGCGTGACCACGAGCGGTTCGCGCTCGTGCCCGCCGCGTACCTCTTCCTGCGCCGCGAGGGTCAGGTGCTGCTGCAGCTCCGCCAGGGCACCGGCTACCGCGACGGCTACTGGGCGTGCGCCGCCGCGGGGCACGTCGAGGAGGGGGAGTCGGCGGTCGACGCCGCCGTCCGTGAGGCTCGTGAGGAGCTCGGCGTCACCGTCGCGCCGCAGGACGTGCAGCCGCTGACGGTGCTGCACCGCGGCGAGCCCGGCGGACCCGCCGTCGAGCAGCGGGTCGACTTCATGTTCGAGGCCACCCGCTGGAGCGGCACGCCGGCCATCCAGGAGCCCGAGAAGGCGGCGGACCTGGCCTGGTTCCCGTTCGTCGCGCTGCCGACGCCGCTGGTGCCGCACGAGGCGGCCGTGCTGCGCGCGGTGCACGACGCGGGGCGGCACGGGACGCCGATGCCGCGGCTGCTGACGTTCGGCTTCTGACGGCACCGTCGAGAACGCAGGCGGCCCCCGGACCACCGAGGTGATCCGGGGGCCGCCTGCGTTCAGCGCACTCTGCCGGGCACGGCGTCAGCAGGTGCCCAGGTTCTCCCACGGGCCCCACGGCGAGGTGCCCGGCTCCTGGTTGCGGGTCCACCACTTCGCGCGGAAGAGGTGACCGTCGTGCGCGACCGTCTCGCCGCCGGTGTAGACCCACGACTCGGTCCAGGCCCGGTGCGTCTCGTCGCCGCAGACGACGTCCGCCCCGACCTCGGCCCACGGGCCCCACGGGCTCTTGCCCGGCTGGTCGCCGCGCGTCCACCACAGGGCCACGTACACGGCGCCGCCGTACGACACCTCGTCACCCGTGTCGTAGACCGTCTTCCGGTCCCACGGCTCGGCGGACAGGCCGGTCACCTCGACGTCGGCCGAGGCGACGGCCGGCTCGTCGAAGGGGTTGTCCGTGACGTGCTCCGCCTCGTTGGTGTACGTGCCGCTCGCGGCGTCGGCGTCGACCGTCACCTCGTACGACAGCGTGACCGGGTCGACCTCGGGGCCGACGTAGTCGAGGCAGATCGAGCCACCCTCGGTGAGCGCCGACGACGGGTCGCCCGCGCTGACGAGGGCGGTGCCGAGCGTCCCCGCGAGGTTCTCGACGCCGATCGTGGCGGTCGCGGGCAGGGCCCCGAGCTCGCCGTACTCGAACGTGATCTCGGGCCGGTCGTCGGCGACGGAGCTGTAGATCCACGCCTGGAACGTGCCCACCGAGTTGGACAGGTCGGTGGGGTCGCCGCCGAACTCGAACGGGTCGTCCCACTGGACCACGGCGACCTCGCCGCCGGAGGTGGCCAGCCGCACGCCGCGCCCGTCGGCGACCGAGAGCGCCAGGTCGGACCAGAGCGGCGCGATGACGCCGTTCGGCGCCGCCGTGCTCGGCAGGTCCTGCGGCGCCCACGGCTGGCCGCCGTAGCCGCCCGCGACCGTGACCAGGCCGTCCTCGGAGACGGTCAGGTTCGGCGACGGGGCGCCGTAGTGCGTGAACGGGCCGATGTTCGAGAACGCGTTGACGGCCGCGGTGTCGCCGTCGAGCGTGCTGAACCCGATGCCCACCGAGCCGAGGTCGAGGAACCCGGCCCACGCCGCGCACTGCGGGTCGTCCGCGGGCGTCGACGCCACGTAGGATCCGACGGCGCCGACCGCCGAGGGCACCTCGACCTCCCAGGTGATGGTCTGGCCGTCGACGACGCCGTCACCGGTCACCGAGTCCGGGTCGACGGTCAGGCCGTCGGGCACGGTGTCGGTGATCGTGTAGGTGAGGTCTTCCGGCGTCACGTTGGGCTGCACGGTGATGTCGTAGCCGATCGTGTCACCGACCCCCGCCTCGCCGACGGACGCCGTCTTGGTGACGTCGTCGGCCACGCGCTCGAGGCGGACCGGGATCTCGCCGATGTCGCCCGGGCTGTCGGGCGACGTGCCGAGCACGGCCGTCCCGAAGTACAGGTCGCCCGCGGCGGCGTCGTCCAGGTCCCAGCGGACGCGCACGTCGTACGGGTCACCCACGGGCACGTCGCCCTCGGGGCCCTCGACGCCCGCGTTGCCCAGGTCCTCACCCGGCACGGCGGCGGTCACCAGCGTGTGGGCGTCGGGCTGGTCGTCGCTGCCCTGCCAGTTCTGCACGACGACCCACCAGGTGCCGGCCTCCGGGTCCGGTACCTCGCACAGCTCGGCCGAGCCGGACGACGTCGAGGCGCACACCTGGGTGGCGGCGCTCGGCGTGTCGCCGGTGCCCACGAACATGTCGAGGTCGCTCGCCTCGGCGGCGGTGATCTGCGCGACGAGCCGCGCGGCGCCGTCGGGCACCTCGACCGTGGTGACCTGGACCTGGCTCAGGTCGTCCAGCGCGTCGTCACGGGTCGGGTCCTGGCCGAGCGAGCCCTCGTGCCGGTCGGCCTTCACGAGGCCCTCGACGGACCCGGTGAAGTCGCTGATCGCGATGGACTGCAGGCCGGTGACCACCTGCGAGCCGGTGTCGCGGCGCGTGGTGATGTCGATGTCGTCCGGCAGGATCGCGCCGGACGGGACGACGGCCACCGGCATGGTCACCGTGGGCACGGCCTCGTCGCTCGGGGTGAGCGTGATGCGGCCGAACAGCGTCTCGCCGTCGGGCGCGCCCGCGACGTCGGCCGTGACCGAGATGCCGAGCGAGTCGCCGGGCGACACGGTCTCCCGCGAGAGCGAGACGTCGAGCGACAGCCCGTCGTCCGAGGTCGCCGAGGCCGTCCAGGTGACGTCCGCGGGGGCCGACGGCGGAGCGACCGCCGTCCGCTCCCACGAGCAGCTCGCGAGGCACTGGGTGTCGGCGAACGACGGCAGGTTGAGCGTCGTCGGGTCGCCGCCCTCCTCCGGGTCGGCGGCCAGGTAGTTGGCGTGGGTCTCGTCGAACAGCAGGCCGGCCTGGACGGCGGCCCCGATGTCCATGTGGCCGCTGCCCTGCTCGTACGGGGTGGCGGGCGAGCCGTCGAAGTCCCGGACGGTCGTGCGCGCCGTCGTCATGAGCGCCGACTGCTGCTGGGCCGGGGTCCAGTCCGGGCGGGCCTGCGAGAGCAGGGCGCCGGCGCCGGCCACGTGCGGGCTCGACATCGACGTGCCGGAGATGACGCCGTACTCGACGTGGTCGTAGGCGCCGTCGGCCACGCCGTAGGCGGCGAGGATGTCGACGCCCGGTGCGGTGATCGACGGCACGACCGTGTCGACGGCGCGGTTCGGGCCGCGCGACGAGAAGCTGGCCATGACGTCGCCGCGCTCGTCGTCGATCACGAAGTCCGTGCCCGAGACGGTGCCGGTGTGCCCGGTTCCCTCGGCGAGCCAGGCGCGCAAGGTCTCGCCGTCCGCGTAGGAGACGGCCAGGCCGGGCACGGCGAACGCGTCACCGAGCAGCGAGGCGCCGTTGGGCTCGTCGTTGGTCAGCACGAAGCCGACGGCGCCCTGGGCCGCCACGTTCTCCGACTTCTCGACGCGGCCGTTGCCGCCGCGGGCGCAGACCACGATCTTGTCGGTGAACTCGGCCTCGTGGCCGGTCGTCGTGGTGCACTGGGGGTCGCCGACGGACGCGGCGTCCACGATCTCGGTCGCGGGCAGCGGGCCCGTCAGCGACTTGCCGACGAGGTCGGGCAGGTCGCCCGCACTGCTGGTCAGGTCACCGAGGGTGTTGACCATGTGCCGGTTGTGGGTCGAGGCGCCCACCGAGGTGAGCCACGGCGCGTCGGCGGGGGAGCCGGTGGTGGCGAACCCGGGGCCGTCGTTGCCGTTGGAGGTCGCCACGAAGATGCCGGCGGCACGCGCGTTGAGGAAGCCGATCGAGTCGAAGTCGTTCCACAGGTCCGACGGCGACGACGAGCCGATCGAGTAGTTGATGACGTCGACACCGTCGGCGATGGCCTGGTCGATCGACGCCGTCAGGCCCGCCGTGGTGCAGCAGCCGCGGTAGCTGATGACGTTGGCGTGCGGGGCGACGCCCGAGACGTCGAACGTCGGCGGGTCGGTGCCCTCCGGCGCGGTCGGGGTCACGTCGTGCACGACGTTGCCGCCCGACGTCGAGGCCGTGTGCGAGCCGTGGCCGTCCTCGTCGAGCGCGCTGCGGTCGGCCGCGCTGAGGAACCCGTAGGCACCGATGAGCTTGCCGTTGCACGGGAAGTCGGGGTCGTACTGGTCGGTGTTCGCCGGGTCGCACACGCCGAGGTAGTTGCCCTCGCCGAGCGGGTTGGTGTGCGTGTAGCCGTCGTCGCCGGTCTCGGCGAACGAGGGGCTGCCCGGGTGGATGCCGGTGTCGATGGTGCCGATGACGACACCCTCGCCCTTGTAGTCCTCCGGCAGGCCGAGCTCCTCGACGGCGTTCCACAGCGCGTCGGCGTTGCTCCACTGGGGGCCGGCGTCGGTGTGCAGCTCGCGCTCCTCGTCGAGCGCGATGTGCGCGACCGCCGGGTCCTTGGCGACCTCCGCGGCCTCGGCGGGCGTCAGGACGACGGCCAGGCCGTTGACGGCGTACTGGTAGGTGAACGGCACCTCGACGTCGTGGCCGACGGTGCGCTCGATGCGGGTGACGAGGTCGTCCTGCTCCGCCTCGAGGAACTCGGTGTACGCGCGGACGCGCTGCGCCGACGGGTCGAGCGTGCGGCCGGGGGCGGGCGCCGTCGCCCGCAGACCGGAGACGCCGCCGTCGTACGTGGGGACGGCCGGGTCGGCGAGCCGGACGAGGTAGGTGCGCTCGGCCTTGCCGCGGCCGAGGGCGAGCTTCTGGATGCCGGCGTCGCGCTCGACGCCCGGCTGAGCAGTGGTCTGTGCGGGGACGAGGCCCTCCGCGAGCAGGTCGCGGGGTTCGACCTTGTCCCCGGACCTGTCGGACGTGACCCCCGGAGCGGCGGGTACGGCGACGGCGGCGGGCGCGATCGCCGCCGCCAGTGCCGTGACCGCCGCCGTGACGAGCAGGGGCGTTCTGAACCGTTGTTTCATCGACGAGGCTCCCTCGGCAGCGATGGACGAGCGCGTGCACGTGCGTGTCATTCCTCGCTCACCCCGCCAGGGCGTGTCAATGGTTCTGTACGGGATTCACCCAGGTATCGGTCAGGTGGCAGCGTCGCGTGCCACAGACGTCTGAACCCGATGTTTCTTCGCTCAGAGTTGCGTCACAGCGAAGAAACATCGGGTTCAAGGAACGGGAGCGGGTGACTCAGTGGAAGCGGCCGCGGACCGCCTCGCCGTGCGCCGGGAGGTCCTCGTCGTTCGCGACGGCGACGATCCGGTCGGCCAGCACCTCGAGCGCCTCGCGGTCGTACTCGACCTGCTGCACCGACTTGAGGAAGCTGTGCACGCCCAGGCCGCTCGCGAAGTGCGCGGTGCCGCCCGTGGGCAGCACGTGGTTCGACCCGGCCATGTAGTCGCCCAGCGACACGGGCGACCAGGGGCCCACGAAGATCGCGCCCGCGCTGTGCACGCGCGCGGCCACCGCGGCCGCGTCCGCCGTCTGGATCTCCAGGTGCTCCGCGCCGTAGGCGTTGACCACGGCCAGGCCCGCGTCGACGTCGTCCACCAGCACGACGGCGGACTGCGGGCCCTCCAGGGCACGCGCCACGCGGACCGAGTGCTTGGTCGCGGACGCGAGGTCCTGGACCCGGGCGTCGACCGCGGCCGCGAGCTCGACCGAGTCGGTGACCAGCACCGAGGCGGCCATCGGGTCGTGCTCGGCCTGGCTGATGAGGTCGAGCGCCACGTGCCCCGGGTCGGCCGTGGCGTCCGCCAGCACGGCGATCTCGGTGGGGCCCGCCTCCGCGTCGATGCCGACGACGCCGCGCACCAGGCGCTTGGCGGCCGCCACGTACACGTTGCCCGGGCCGGTGATGACGTCGACGGGCTCGCACAGCGTCACGCCGTCCTGCGGCTCGCTCCCGGCGGCGCCGTACGCGAACATCGCCACGGCCTGCGCGCCGCCCACCGCGTACACCTCGTCGACGCCGAGCAGCGCGCACGCCGCCAGGATCGTCGGGTGCGGCAGGCCGCCGTTGTCCTTCTGCGGCGGGGACGCGACGGCGAGCCCCGGCACACCCGCCTCCTGCGCCGCGACGACGTTCATGACCACCGACGACGGGTACACCGCCAGGCCGCCCGGCGCGTACAGGCCGACGCGCTGCACGGGGACCCAGCGCTGCCGCACCGCGGCGCCCGGCGCCAGCTCGGTGACGTGGTCGTGGGGCACCTGGTCGGCGTGGACCTGGCGCACGCGCCGGATCGCCTCGACGAGACCCTCGCGCACCAGCGGCGACAGGCTGTCGACGGCGGCGGACAGCGCCTCGGCGGGCACGCGCAGGTGCTCGGGCGTGACGCCGTCGAACCGCTGAGCGAGCTCGCGCAGGGCGGCGGCGCCGCCCGCTCGGACCTGGCGCAGCACGGGCTCGACCGCATGGACCGCCTCGTCGACCCCCACCTCGGCTCGGGGCAGGACGTCGAGGAGCTCGCGGCGGCCGAGGGACCGGCCGCGCAGGTCGATGCGCTGGATCACGGGACCAGTCTAGGGCGGGTGTCGGGGACAATGGCGGGGTGTCCATCTCAGACGTCCCCATCCGCGACGACATGATCCGCCTCGGTCAGTTCCTCAAGCTCGCCGGCCTCGCCGAGGACGGCGCACAGGCCCGCGACCTCGTGGCCGACGGGGAGGTGCGGGTCAACGGCGAGCCCGAGACGCGGCGCGGGCGCCAGCTCGTGCGCGGCGACGTGGTGACCGTGGAGCTGCCCGCGGGCGAGGAGTCGGCACGCGTGGCGTGAGGTGCGCTGCGCGCCTCGGTCGTGCCGGTCGGCTCAGGCCATGTACGTCGACGCCATCACCTTGTCGACCGTGACCCGCAGCACGATCCGCTCCGGGTTCGGTTCCAGCTCGCGGTAGCGGCGCGCGTAGCGCGCGACGGCGTCGGCGATCTCGTCCGGGTCCTCGCTGACCGCGACGGTGCCCTCGAGCGTGATCCACCGGCCGCCCGACACCTGGCACAGTGCCGCGCGCGGGGCCGCGCCGTCCGGCCCGGGGACCGCGTGCCGGGCCTTGTAGGACGTGCGGTTCGTCGTGATGCGGGCGACCCCCTGGTCGGCGTCCCACGTGAACGCGACGGGGACGACGTGCGGCGTGCCGTCCGGCCGCAGGGTGGTGAGGGTCGCGAGGTGACGCTCGGTGACGAACACGAGCTGCTCGGGGTTGAGTCGGAACACGTCGCGAGTCTAGGTGTGCGCGTGTGGGTTCCTCGTATATGCCGCCCCCGTGGATATGGCTACTGTCCTGACAAATAGCGGGCGTCGAAGGAGAGTGCCATGAAGCCGCTGCAGAGACCTCGGACCTCGTTCCTGGCGGCGGGCGTCGCCGCCGTGCTGAGCCTCGGGCTCGCCGTGCCCGCCGCCCTGCCCGCCGTCGTCGCGCAGGCGGGCGCCGTCCCCGCGGGCCTCGCGGCGGCCGCCGACTGCACCGCCGCCGCGTGGGCCGAGGGCACCACGTACGCGGCGGGCGACCACGTGACCCACCGTGGCCGCGGGTACACCGCGCTCGTCGGGCACACGGCGCACGTCGGCGCCGGCTGGAGCCCCGACACGACGCCCTCCCTCTGGACGGACGACGGCGCGTGCGCGACCCAGCCGGACCCGGACCCGACCGACCCGGGGCCGGACCCCGACCCGGAGCCCGACCCCGAGCCCGACCCGGAGCCCACGCCCGAGGACTGCAGCCAGCGGCCGCGCCCGTCGGGCAAGGTGCTGCAGGGCTACTGGGAGAACTGGGACGGCGCGAGCAACGGCGTCCACCCGGGCCTGGGCTGGATCCCGGTCACCGACGCGCGGATCACGCAGCACGGCTACAACGTGGCCACGCTCGCGTTCCCGGTCATCCTCTCCGACGGGACCGTGCTGTGGGAGGACGGCATGGACGCCGGCGTCCGCGTGCCGAGCCCCGAGGAGATGTGCGCGGCCAAGGAGGCCGGCCTGACGATCCTGCTGTCGATCGGTGGTGCGACCGCGGGCATCGACCTGTCCTCGCAGGCGGTGGCGGACCGGTTCGTGGAGACGGTGGTGCCGATCCTGCGCGACTACCACTTCGACGGCATCGACATCGACATCGAGACCGGCCTGAGCGGCAGCGGCGACATCACCCGGCTCTCGACGTCGCAGGCCAACCTGATCCGCATCATCGACGGCGTGCTCGCGGCCATGCCCCCCGGCTTCGGCCTGACGATGGCGCCCGAGACGGCCTACGTGACGGGCGGCAGCGTCGTCTACGGCTCGATCTGGGGCTCGTACCTGCCGATCATCAAGAAGTACGCGGACAACGGCCGCCTGTGGTGGCTCAACATGCAGTACTACAACGGGTCGATGTACGACTGCGCGGGCAACTCCTACCCCGCGGGCACGGTCGAGGGCTTCCGCGCCCAGACCGACTGCCTGGACGACGGGCTGGTCATCCAGGGCGTGACGATCCGCGTGCCGTACGAGAAGCAGGTGCCCGGCCTGCCCGCGCAGCAGGGCGCCGGCGGCGGGTACATGGCGCCGTCGCTCGTCTCGCAGGCGTACGGCTCCTACGACGGGTCGCTCAAGGGGCTCATGACCTGGTCGATCAACTGGGACGGCTCACGCGGCTGGACGTTCGGCGACAACGTCAAGGCGTTGCAGGGACGGTAGGACGTCCGACGCGGCAGGGTCCGGCGGCGCTGGGGCGTCGCCGGACCCTGCTGTCGTGGGGCCTGCCGGACCGGGACCTCAGGCGCCGATCGCGTCGAGCTCCGCGAGCTCCGCGTCGGGCAGCACCAGGTCGGCGGCCGCGACGTTCTCCCGCAGGTGCGCCACGGACGACGTGCCCGGGATGAGCAGCACGTTCGGCGAACGCCGCAGCAGCCACGCCTGCGCGACGGCGGAGGGCGTGGTGCCCAGCCGCGCGGCGACGGCGTCGAGCCGGCCGGACTGGATCGGGGAGAACCCGCCGAGCGGGAAGTACGGCACGAACGCGATGCCCTGCTCGGCCAGGGAGTCGATCAGCGGGTCGTCCTGCCGGTTGGCGATGTTGTACATGTTCTGCACGCAGACCACCGGGGCGATCTGCTGCGCCTGGGCGACCTGGTCGGCCGAGACGGTGCTCAGCCCGAGGTGGCGGATCAGGCCCTCGTCCTGCATCCGGGCGAGCGCCGCGAAGGGCCGCTCGATCGAGCCGGGCTCGGGCCGCTCGAGCCCGCCCGCCCGCAGGTTGACGACGTCGAGCCGGTCCAGGCCGAGGTGCTCGAGGTTCTGCTCCACCGCGCGGCGGAGCTGGTGCGGCTCCCGCGCGACGGGCCAGCTGCCGTCCGCGCCGCGCTCGGCGCCCACCTTGGTGACGACGTGCACGCCGGCGGGGTAGGGGTGCAGGGCCTCACGGATGATCTCGTTCGTGACGTGCGGGCCGTAGAAGTCGGCCGTGTCGATGTGCGTGACGCCGAGGGCGACGGCCTCGCGCAGCACCGCGACGGCGGCCGCGCGGTCGGCCGGCGGGCCGAAGGCGTGGGGGCCGGCGAGCTGCATCGCGCCGTAGCCGACGCGAGAGACGGTCAGGTCGCCCATCGTGTACGCGCCGCCGGGGAGCGGGCGGGTGGTTCCTGAGGTCGTGGTTCCTGTGCTCGTGGTCATGTCTTCACGATGCGTGCGGCCACGGGCGGCCGGGAGTACCCGGAGGATCCTGGGAGCCGGGGGACCAGGCAGGGGCTGGTACCGCCGCCGTACGGTGGTGGCATGGCCGAGAACCAGCTGGGGGAGTACCTGCGAGCCCGCCGCGAGCTCGTGCGCCCGCAGGACGTCGGGCTGCCCGCCTCGGGCGTGCGCCGCGTCCCGGGCCTGCGCCGCGAGGAGGTGGCGCTGCTCGCGGGCATCAGCTCCGACTACTACCTGCGGCTCGAGCAGGGGCGCGACCGCAACCCGTCCGTGCAGGTCGTGGAGTCGCTCGCGCGCGTGCTCCAGCTCGACGAGCCGGCGACGCAGCACCTGATGCAGCTCGCCGCGCCCGCTCCCCGCCGGCGGGGGCAGCGCCCCCGGAGGGAGGTCGTGCCGCCGGGCACCCTCCGGCTCCTCGACCGCATCGGCACGCCGGGCTACGTCGAGGGGCGCTACTTCGACGTGCTCGCGGCCAACCCGCTGGCCACAGCCCTCTCGCCCAACCTCGCGCCCGGGCACAACCGGCTGCGCGACCTCTTCCTCGACCCCGCGGAGCAGGCCCTGAACGCGGAGTGGCCCGCCGTGGCACCGATGATCGTGGCCAGGTTCCGCGAGGCCGTCGGCACCGACACCGACGACGAGCGGGTCGAGCGGCTGGTGGGCGAGCTGTCGCTCGCCTCGGACCGGTTCCGGACGCTCTGGGCGCGGCACGACGTGAACCTCGGCTCGCCGCACACGACGCGCATGCGGCACCCGCAGGTCGGCGAGCTCGAGCTGGACATGGAGAAGCTGTCCGTGGTGGGCACCGACCGGATGATGCTCGTGCTCCTGCACGCCGACGCCGGGTCGCCGGCCGGGGAGCGGCTCGCCCTGCTAGCGTCCCTGGCGGCGTCGGGGTCGGGGTCGGGGTCGGTCGGGGAGCCGGGCGACGGCGCGGTGGCCGCGGTCCAGGCTGGGCCGAGGGCGGACCGGGCGCGGCGACCCGGACCCGGTGACACGCGCCCGTGAGCTGACGCGCCCGGATGCGGGCCGCCTGTGGATGACCGGGTCGCGGTGTCGGTGGCTCCTCCTAGGATCGATGACGTGACCAAGGACCCCTTCGCAGACCTGCCCTTCGCCATGGAGGAGCCGCCGGACGACGCCCTCCTCACCGAGGTCGGTGATCCGGCGCTGCCGCCGTCGGCACGCAACACGCCCGAGGCACAGGCGGCGAAGCTGCAGATGCTGCGCGGTCTGCTCGACGACGGCGGAGCTGTACCCGCCGCACCGGCCCGCCGCGGGCCGACGCCGGAGTCCGAGCCGGAGTCCGCGCCGGAGTCCGAGCCGGAGTCCGAGGAGGCGGCCGTCGCCCCCGCGGGCGCGACGGCCGACGCGCCCGGCACGAGCGGTG